>NZ_JBSHFH010000015.1:0-2979 GCF_053617235.1 Streptomyces sp. NPDC055749
CCGGTACGCGAGGTACCGGCGCCGCTCGGCGGTGCCTGTGCGGTGGTGGTCATACGGATGCCCGCAGAGTCCTGCCTGCCTTCGGTTCCTACTTGGCCGAGGCGGCGACGGCCTTGTCGATCAGCGGCAGGTAGCGGTCGATCACCCACGGGACGGTGAGCGGGTTGATGATCGAGGAAGCCGTGACGAAGGGGTTGTCGTTACTGGCGACGACGGCACCGCTCTTGATCGCGGGGATCGCGCCGTACAGCGGCTGCGCCTCGATCTCCTTGCGGCTCTTGGCGTCCGTGTAGAACGTGAAGACGACGTCGCTGTCCTTCAGCTTCTCGGCGTTCTCCAGGCCGATGAGCGCCGAGTCGGTGCCCTCGGTCTCCTTGAAGGTGTTCACCACCGGGTCGACGGTCAGTCCGAGGGAGGAGACCATCTTGACGCGCTGCTCCTCGGGCTTGAAGACGCCGAGGGTGCCGGGGCCGGTGTTGTAGATGTACGAGAACGTGACGTCCTTGTAGTTCGGCCGGGTGGCCGCGGCGTCGGCGAGCTGCTTCTCGATCTTCGTCTTGAGACCCTTGGCGTCCTCGGTCTGGCCGAGGGCCTTGCCGATGATGTCGATCTGCTGGTCCCAGTCGGTGCTCCACGCCTGGTCCGGGTAGGCCACGGTCGGGGCGATGTCCTTCAGGATGTCGTACTGCTCCTGGGTGACACCCGACCACGGGGCGAGGATGACGTCCGGCTCGAGCTCGGTGATGGCCTCGAAGTCGATGTCCTCGCCGCCCGTGAACTGCTTGGGCAGCTTGTCGCCCGACTTCTTCACAGCCTCGTTGATCCACGGCAGGTAGCCGCTCTTGTCGCTGCCCCACTCGTAGTTCTCTATGCCCACGGGGGTGTGGCCGAGCGCGATCGCCGTCTCGGCGGATCCCTGGCCGAGGGTGACGATCCGTTCGGGCTTCGCCTCGATCTCCGCGGTGCCCAGAGAGCTCTTGACCGAGACGGGGAAGGCTCCCGCGCCCTTCGCCGAGGACTCCGTCGACTTCTTGTCGTCGTCGCTGCCGGACGAGCAGCCGCCCAGGACGAGTGCGAGCGCGGCGGCGGTGGCCGAGGCTGCAACGGTGTGACGACGCACGCGGGTGGACCCGAGCATTGGTGTTCCTCATGATTGGCGAACGGTGAGAGTTAGGCAAGCCTAAGCTAATCATGCACCCCGGTTCAACCGGGGTGCCGTTACCGAAAGTCCACCGGCTCACCGGTCGGCGCCGCCGCCCGTACCACCCGGCCCGCCCGGCCCGATGTGCTCGCCCGGAGTCGCCAGTTCCTCCACGGCGTCGGCACCCACCACCGCGCCGGTCGACTTCTTGCCGCGCCGCAGCATGCCCTCCAGCCAGCTCGCGAAGGTGGTGAGGGCGAAGTTGATCACGATGAAGATGACCGCCACGACGGTGAAGCTCGCGATGGTGTTGGCGCCGTAGTTGGCGCTCATCGGGCGCACCGAGGCCAGCAGTTCCGAGAAGCCGAGCATGGCGCCGCCGAGCGCCGTGTCCTTGACGATGACCACCAGTTGGCTGACGAGCGCCGGCAGCATCGCGGTGACGGACTGCGGGAGCAGCACGTGCAGCATGGTCTGCCCCTTGCGCATACCGATCGCCTTGGCGGCATCGGTCTGTCCGCGGGGCAGGGACAGGATTCCGGCCCGCACCACCTCGGCGAGCACCGAGGCGTTGTAGAGCACGAGCCCGGTGACCACCGCGTACAGCGGACGGGTGTCGGGGCTGACATCGGTGAACTCGGAGAACGCGGCGTTGGCGAAGAGCATCAGGATCAGTACGGGAATGGCGCGGAAGAACTCCACGACGGTGCCGGCCGTGGCGCGTACCCACCGGTGATCGGAGAGCCGGGAGATACCGAAGAAGGCTCCGAGGGGCAGGGCGATGACCATGGCGAGGGAGGCCGCGACGACGGTGTTCTGCAGCCCCGGCAGGATGTACGTGGTCCAGGCGCGGGAGTCGGTGAAGAAGGGCTTCCACTTCTCCCATTCGAGCTGGTTCTTCTCGACGAGGCTGCCGTACACCCACCACAGGACAGCGGCCAGGGCCACCAGGAACAGCAGGGTGTACACGACGTTGCGCCGCTTGGCGCGCGGCCCCGGGGCGTCGTACAGGGGGGACTTCATCGCCGCACCGACACCTTCTTGCTCACCCAGCCCAGGAAGAGCCCGGTCGGCAGGGTGAGGCAGACGAATCCGAAGGCGAAGACGCCGGAGATGAGGATGAGCTGGGCCTCGTTCTCGATCATCTCCCGCATCAGCAGTGCGGCTTCGGCGACACCGATCGCCGCGGCCACCGTGGTGTTCTTGGTCAGCGCGATCAGGACGTTCGCCAGGGGGCCGACCACGGAACGGAACGCCTGCGGAAGGATGACGAGACGCAGGGTCTGGGTGAAGCTGAGGCCGATGGCGCGCGCCGCCTCGATCTGGCCCACGGGCACGGTGTTGATGCCGGACCGCAGCGCCTCACAGACGAACGCGGCGGTGTAGGCGGTCAGTCCGAGCACGGCGAGCCGGAAGTTGATGGTCGTGAAGTCCTCCGCGCCGAGGCTGATCCCGAGCGTCTGGAAGAGTCCGAGCGAGGTGAAGATGATGATCACCGTGAGCGGGATGTTCCGCACGATGTTGACGTAGCAGGTGCCGAAACCGCGCATCAGGGGTACGGGACTGACCCGCATCGCGGCCAGAATCGTGCCCCAGACGAGGGAGCCGGCGCCGGAATAGAGGGTGAGCTGCACCGTCACCCAGAAGGCCCCGAGCAGGTCATAGCCTTCAAGGAAGTCGAACACGATGTCCCGCGCTTTCGCGTAGGGGGAGGGCCCGGTGGGGCCCCCCCGGGGGGGGGGCCCCCGCCCCCCGGCGCCCCCGCGCCGCGGGGCGGCCAGGATGGAACACCCCGCCCACCTAGGACAGAGCCAGGGGCGCCCCCCCCGCCCCCACAG
>NZ_JBSHFH010000015.1:2989-82890 GCF_053617235.1 Streptomyces sp. NPDC055749
TTGGTGGGGCCGCTCCCCCTCCACCCACACGCCCCCGCGCTGGAAATCGCATACACGTATCACCACCAGGTTGCCCGGCGTTTGGGGGTGGGGGGGGGCCCGGGCGCGCCCCCGGGGGCGCGCCCCACCTCAACGGCCCGGCTGCCGGACCGCGTACGGCCTCATTCGACGACGTTGCCGATCTTCGGCGCGGGCTCGTTCTGGTAGTTGGCCGGGCCGAAGTTCTTCTCCACGTACGCGTCCCAGGAGCCGTCGGAGACCATCTTCTCCAGGGCCGTGTTGATCTTGTCCTTGAGTTCGCTGCCGTTCTGGACACCGATGCCGTAGTTCTCGTTGCTCAGCTTGAAGCCGCCGAGCTTGAACTTGCCCTTGAACTCGTCCTGCGCCGCGTATCCGGCGAGGATCGAGTCATCGGTGGTCACCGCGTCGATGATCCCGTTCTCCAGGCCGGTGATGCACTCCGAGTAGCCGCCGTACTCCTGGAGTTGGGCCTCCGGCGCGAGCTCGTCCTTGACGTTCTGCGCGGAGGTCGAGCCGGTGACCGAGCAGAGCTTCTTGTTGTTCAGGTCCGCGGGCTTCTTGATGGTGTCGTCGTCCGCCCTGACCAGGATGTCCTGGTGCGCGAGCAGATACGGACCGGCGAAGTCGACCTTCTTCTCGCGCTCGTCGTTGATCGAGTACGACGCCGCGATGAAGTCGACGTCGCCGCGCTGGAGCAGCGTCTCGCGGTCGGCGCTCTTGGCTTCCTTCCACGTGATGTCGGCGGGCTCGTAGCCGAGCTCCTTGGCGATGTACGTCGCCACGTCCACGTCGAAGCCCGTGTACGTACCGTCCGGCGTCTTCAGGCCGACGCCCGGCTGGTCGTACTTGATGCCGATGGTGATCGTGTCCTGGCCGCTGCCCTCGCCGACGGTCTGGGCCCATGCGGAACCGCCGACCACGGCCGTCAGGGAGAGCGCGAGCGCGGCGGCTGCTGCCGCTGCGGATGTCCTGGGAACGTTCATGGTGATCATCCCTGGGGATCTCGGTGGGGGGATCTCGGTGGGGATCTCGACGAGTGCCGGTTCCCCGGGCCCGCTCAGTGGTGAAGGATCTTCGACAGGAAGTCTCTGGCCCGGTCGCTGCGCGGGTCGCTGAAGAACTGTGCGGGCGTCGCCTCCTCCACGATCCGCCCGTCCGACATGAAGACCACGCGGTTGGCGGCCGACCGCGCGAAGCCCATCTCGTGGGTGACGACGGCCATGGTCATGCCGTCCCTGGCGAGCTGCTGCATGACCTCGAGCACCTCGTTGATCATCTCCGGGTCGAGCGCCGACGTCGGCTCGTCGAAGAGCATGACCTTCGGGTCCATGGCCAGGGCCCTGGCGATCGCCACGCGCTGCTGCTGACCGCCGGAGAGCTGCGCGGGGTACTTGTCCGCCTGCGAGGTCACACCCACGCGTTCCAGGAGCGAGCGCGCCCGCTCCTCGGCCGCCTGCTTGTTCTTCTTACGGACCTTGAGCTGGCCCAGAGTGACGTTCTGCAGCACAGTTTTATGGGCGAAAAGGTTGAACGACTGAAACACCATGCCCACATCGGCGCGCAGCGCGGCCAGCTCGCGGCCCTCGGCGGGCAGCGCCTTGCCGTCGATGAAGATCTCGCCGGAGTCGATCGTCTCCAGCCGGTTGATCGCCCGGCAGAGCGTGGACTTCCCTCCTCCGGAGGGCCCGATGACGACGACCACCTCGCCCCTGCCGATCGTGAGGTCGATGTCCTGGAGCACGTGCAGCGCACCGAAGTGCTTGTTGACGTTGTTCAGCACGACCAGGCCATCGGTCCCGCCCGGCCCGTCGTGTCTCGTCGTGTCCGCTGAACGGCTCATCAGGTTCATCGTCCGCCGTCCACGCGCACGCCGCACTCCGGGAGGACTCCCGCCGGAGGGGGTGCCACGACTGGCGCTACGCGCCGACCCGTGCTGGGGCGCCGACGCGGAAGGTCTGGCGGTAGACCGAGGGCGGCACGCCGATGCCCGCGACCAGGTGCTGCCGGAGGGAGGCCGCGGTCCCGAATCCCGCCTCGTCGGCGACCCGGTCGACCGGCAGATCGGTCGTCTCCAGCAGCCGCCGCGCCCGCTCGACCCGCTGCTGCGTCAGCCACTGCCCGGGGGTCGCCCCCACCTCGTCACGGAAGCGGCGCGAGAACGTCCGTACGCTCATGCGCGCGTGGCCCGCGAGCTCGGCCAGCTGGATGGGGCGGTGGAGCTCGCCCAGCGCCCACGCCCGGGTCGCCGAAGTCGTGGCCGCCGAGGGTCCGGGAACCGGGCGCTCGATGAACTGGGCCTGCCCGCCGTCGCGCCACGGGGGTACGACGCAGAGCCGCGCCACCCGGTTGGCGATCTCGCTGCCGTGGTCGCGGCGCACGAGGTGCATGCACAGGTCCACCCCGGCGGCGACCCCGGCCGCGGTGAGTACGTCGCCGTCGTCGACGAACAGCACGTCCGGGTCGACCCGGACCAGGGGGAACATCCGCTGGAACTGCTCCGCCTCGTTCCAGTGGGTGGTCGCGGGGCGCCCGTCGAGCAGTCCCGCGGAAGCCAGGACGTACGAGGCGGTGCAGATCGACACGATCCGCGCACCCGGGCGGAGTTGGCGGAGCGCATCGGCCAGCGGCGCGGGCAGCCACTCGCGCGCCTCGTCGGGCCCGCAGTCGAACGGCGGGATCACCAGGGTGTCCGCCGTCGCGATCGCCTCGGCCCCGCGCTCGACACCGACGGTGAAGTCGGCGCTCGACCGGACCGGGCCACCGTCCAGACCGCAGGTGACCACCTCGTACAGCGGCTGCCCGTCGGCTCCGGCAGCGGTCCCGAAGATCCGCACCGGGATGCTCAGTTCGAACGGATAGACACCGTCAAGGGCGAGTACGACGACGCGATGCATGGCCAGATCCTTCCACATGATGGCCATCCGGACACTCGAAGCGGCTGGACCGCTGCCGCAGGGTTGGTCCCACAGCCACCACCACCCCTCAAGGGAGCAGCACATGCGCGCCATCGGTCAGGACTCACTCGGCGGACCCGAGGTGCTGAAGCTCACCGAGGTGGACCGCCCCGAACCCGGCCCCTCGGAGGTCCTCGTCCGCGTCCACGCGGCCGGCGTCAATCCGACGGACTGGTGGCACCGCGCAACCGGCGGACTCCTCGGCGTGCCCGTGCGACTGGGCTGGGACGTCTCGGGCACGGTCGAGGCCGTCGGCCTCGGAGTGACCATGTACCGGCCGGGCGACGAGGTCTACGGGATGCCGCGCCTCCCGCAGCCCGCGGGGACGTACGCGGAGTACGTCACCTCCCCCGCCCGGCATCTGGCCCGCAAGCCGCGCTCCCTCTCCCATGTGGAGGCCGCGGCGCTCCCGGTGGCCGCGCTCACCGGCCTGCAGTCCCTCGTGGACACCGCGGCCGTACGCCCCGGTCAGCGGGTCCTCGTCCACGCGGCGGCGGGCGGCGTGGGCCACCTCGCCGTCCAGATCGCGAAGTCCCTGGGCGCCCATGTCATCGGCACGGCCGGCGCCGCCAAGCACGATTTCGTCATGTCACTGGGCGCCGACGAGGTCATCGACTACAGGACGACCGACTTCGCGGCGGCGGCCCGGGACATCGACGTGGTGATCGACACCATCGGCGGGGAGTACGGCCCCCGCTCGCTGCGCACCCTGCGTCCGGGCGGCATGGTCGTCTCCCTCGCCTCACCGGAGGAGGCCCGACTCGCCGATGTGGCGGCCGAGTCGGGCCTGCGGGCGGGCTTCACCATCGTGGAGCCGGACCACGCCGGGCTGAAGACGCTCGCGGAACTCGCCGACGCGGGCGCGCTGCGGCCTCACATCGCGGCGGTACTGCCTCTGGCGGACGCGGCCAAGGCCCATGAGCTCGGCGAAACGGGCCGCACGACCGGCAAGCTCGTCCTCAGCGTCGTCGAGTGACCCCCGCGCGCGGCGGGCGCAGGGTCAGTGGTCGTCCCAGTGCCCGTCGTGCACGGCGTGCCGGTGGCCGTCGTGCACGTAGTCGGTGTGGCCGTCGTGCGGGACCGCGACATGACCGCAGCCCTCGCCGTGCTGGTGGGCGTGGTTCTCGTGGGCGGCGTGCCCGCCGGTCTCGCATTCGTCCGCGTGGCCTTCGTGGACCCGGTGGACGTGGCCGTCGTGCGCGTAGTCCACATGGTCACCGTGCGGGAAGGCGACGTGGCCGCAGCCCTCGCCGTGCTGATGGGTGTGGTCGGTGTGGGGAGCGTGTGCAGTGGTCATGGCTCTCTCCGCAGTGGTTCCGAGGTCAGCCGCACGCTGTTCATTTGCGCCACTGACTCATTTTCCTCCCCAACGAGCCGATCCGCAGTGGCGTCACGCGGGCGGCCACGCGGGAGGCCCTGGGTGCGGGAATCCCCCACGCCCGGCCTACCCAGCCGTCCCGGCCCGCTCCGGAACCACTGCTTCGGCAAAAGCGCCGCCCTGCTCCGCGAGTTGGTCCCAGCTTCCTTCCTGGACGATGCGACCCGCGTCGAGGACCGCGATGCGGTCGGCCCGGCGGATCGTCGCCGGGCGGTGGGCGATCCAGATCGTCGTACGGGTGCCGGACGCCGCCGCGAGTGCGGCGGCGAGCTCCGCGTCCCCGGCCGTGTCGAGGTGGGCGGTGGTCTCGTCCAGGACCAGGACCCGGGGGTCGGCCAGCAGGGCGCGCGCCAGGGAGATCCGGGCGCGCTGGCCGCCGGAGAGCGTCGTGCCGCGTTCCGCGACATGCAGGTCCACGCTCTCCACGAACCGGTCGATGCCGCAGCGGCGCACCACTTCGGCCACCTCGCTGTCGCTCGCGTCGGGCGCGCCCAGGCGGAGGTTGTCCGCGAGGGTGCCGTGGAAGAGCGGCGCCTCCTGCCCGACCACGGCGACCGCACCCCGTAGCTCCGCTTCGGCCAGATCCCGCAGGTCGACCGGTACGGAGCCGTCGGCGGGCAGCAGTTCGACCGTGCCGGCCGAGGGGTCCCAGAAGCGTGCGAGCAGATGGGCGCAGGTCGACTTTCCCGCCCCGGAGACGCCCACGAGGGCCAGGGTCTCCCCGGCCCGTACGGTCAGATCGACGCCGTCGAGGACACTCCGCCCGCCGTAGTCGAACCGCACGTCACGCAGCCGTACGCCGAGCGGGCCGTCGGGGACGGGCTTCGGCGAGCCGGGTTCCGCCGCGCCAGCCGGTGCCCTGACGGCCGCCCCGACCCGGGCGGCGGCCGGTCGCAGCCCACCGGCCTGGCCAAGCGCCGCCGCCGCTTCGGCGGCGGGCGCGAGCGTGCCGAGCGCCAGCGCCATGGCGGCCGGGGCCCAGGCCCCGTCGAGCCGCCCGGCCATGACCGCCTGCGCCGCGATCCCCACGACCCCCGCCACGGCCGTGACCACCAGCGCGTCGCGGACAGCCGCCGCTGCCGCCTCCCAGGACTGCTCGGCCCGCTGTGCACCGGCGAGGCTCCGGCCGGCCGAGGCCAGTCGTGCGCGCCTGGCGCGCAGGGCGCCGAAGCCGAGCAGTTCACGCAGCCCGTCCACGGTCTGCACGGCCTCCGCCGAGAGTTCGGCGGCTGCGGTACGGGTCCGGGCTCCCCGCCGCGTCCTGCCCGGCCCCTCCAGGAGCGGCGCGAGGACGAGAAGCGCCGCGACGGGGAGCACCGCGATCAGCATCCGGGGCTCGACGACCGCCAGCGTGGCGGTGCCGGCGCCGAAGACGGCCGCCGATGCCATGAGCTGGGCGATCGCGTGGGCGTAGAAGAACTCCAGGGCCTCGACGTCCCCCATCGCCGTCGCCGCCAGGTCGCCGCTGCGTCGGCCCCCGATCCGGGCCGGTGCGCTCCGGGCGAGCCCGTCGAATATTCGTACCCGCAAGGCGGCCAGGACCCGGTAGGCGAGATCGTGGCTCAGGTCCATCTCCCGCCAGGTGGCGAGTGCCTTGACGAGGACGAGGGCGATCAGCGCCGCCACGGTGACGCCGGCGGGGGGTTGCCTCTCCATCACGGCGGCGCCGACCGTGTGGGCGGCGAGTGTCACCAGGGCGACGAGTGCGGCCTGGTCGGTGAGCGCGGCGGCGCAGGTGCGCGCCACCATGAGGCGGTGCGCGCGGAGTGCGGGCAGGAGCGCCCGGAGGGACCCGCGCTCCTCGGTACGGAGGATCGTCATGCCGCTCGTCCCGCTTCCTTCGTCCGTCCGGCCTCGACCAGTGACGCGTAGAGGCCGTTCTCGGCCATGAGCGTGCTGTGGTCGCCGATGGCCCGTACCCGTCCGCCGTCGAGGACGACGATGCGGTCCGCGTGGCGTACGGCGTCCAGGCGGTGCGCGATCACGAGGCAGGTACGTCCACGTGCGGCCTCCTCCAGGGCCTTGCCGATCCGGGCTTCTCCGCGCTCGTCCACCGCGCTGGTCGCCTCGTCGAGGACGAGGACGCGTGCGTCGGCGAGCAGGGCGCGGGCGAGTGCCAGGCGCTGGCGCTGGCCGCCGGACAGGGTGGCGCCCCGCTCGCCCAGGACGGTCAGATATCCGTCAGGCATGGCGGCGATCTCCTCGTGGATTCCGGCGGCGCGTGTCGCGGACCGCAGGTCGTCGTCGGTGGCGCCGGGGCTGGCCAGGCGGAGGTTGTCGGCGATGGTGGCGTGGAAGAGGTAGGTCTCCTGCGAGACGACGGCGATGCCGCGTCGGAGGGAGTCGAGGGTGTAGTGCTCGATCGGTGTGCCGCTCGCCAGCACCGCGCCGTGTTCGGGGTCGTTGTGGCGCACCAGGAGGGACAGGAGCGTCGACTTTCCCGCGCCGGAGGGGCCGATCAGGGCGGTGGTGCGTCCGGCCTCGGCGGTGAAGGTGACGCTGTCCAGGACGGGGCGCTCGGCGCCGGGGTAATGAAATGTCACATGGTCAAATGCAATGTCAGGCGCGACGGACCACTCCGCCCTCTCCCGCCCCTCGTCCGGCACCCCGCCCCGCGCGGTGCGCAGGGCGGCTATCCCGTCGGCGGCCGAGACCCCCAGATATCCGGCGTGCCACTCCCTGGAGAGGTCGCGCACCGGTCGGAAGCACTCCGAGGCGAGCATCAGCAGCAGATAGGTGCCGGTGGCCGTCGTGCTCCCGGAAGCGGCGGAGGCGCAGGCCACCAGGGCTGCGGCCGCCGTACCGCCCTGGATCGCCAGGTCGGTGAGGCCCGTGTCGACGAGGGAGACGCGCAGCTTGGCAACGGTGGCCCGGTGCAGGGCGGCCGAGCGTCGTTCCAGCCGCCCACGGGTCCGTCCGACCGCCCCGGCCGCGCGCAGGGCGGGCATGCCCTGAAGGGCTTCGAGATAGTCGGCGGCCAGCGTCTCGTACGTCTCCCAGTGCTCACGCCCACGACGTTCGAGCAGCCGGTCCCACCAGCGGGGGGCGAGCAGGGCAAGCAGCAGCGCGGGCACGAGGGCCAGGAGTGCGTACGGCGCGAGGGCGGCGACGGCGATCAGCAGCAGCGGCGGGACGACGCAGGTGATCAGGAGTTGGGGCAGATAGCGCGAGACGTAGGCGTCCACTCCTTCGACACCGTCGACGAGGGTGGCGCGTACGGCGCCGGCGCGTGCGCCCTGGATGTGGCCGGGGCCCAGCCGGCCCAGGTGTTCCAGCAGCGCGTCGCGCAGACCGACGCGGACGCGTGACCCGGCGTTCACGGCGGTGCGCCGCTGCCACCAGCTCAGGCCCGCGCGCACCACGACGGCCGCCAGCACCCCGGCCAGAGTCGCGGGGAGGTGACGGGTGTCGCCGCGCGCGATCGCGGAGAGCGCGACGGCGAGAAGCACCGCCTGGGCGAGGTGGGTGAGAGCCACCGCACCGAGCAGGGCGGTGGCGCCGAGCAACGCGCCGCGCGCCGTGCGGGCGGCGCGTGTCAGCTCCGGGTGAAGCATCACGGCTGATCCCCTCTTCCCAGGGCGAGTCCATGGACGATCCGCTCACGGCCGGGTGGGCCGCCGAGCGCAGCACCGAGGTCGGCCTGCTGCCAGGAACCGATCGGACGTGACAACAGATTTCTTGTGGTAGCGACGAGTTGGGCAAGTCCCACGGCGAATCCGGCGCCCAGATGGTCGCGGCGAATCCGTTGCGCGTCCGCGTCGTCGGGGCATCCGTACGCGAGGAGCACGGCCCCCGCATCGGCGATCCAGCCCTGGCCGGCGGCCCAGGCCGCCAGGGTCGGTCCGGCCTCGCCGGATGCCAGCGGGCGGAGCGACGGCCCGTCGGCGTTTCCGGCCTCCCCGGGTGCGAGCCGGAACAGTGCGGATTGCGGCCCCCCGGTGGCGACGCACCATCGGGGCCCTGCGGGCAGTGCCCCGGCCGCGCGGGCGAGGACCTGGGCGAGGTCCTCGGGCGATGGTGTGCCGGCCGGCGGCGGCGGAGCGCTGCGCCGGGACAGCAGCGCCCTCTCGGGGACGCGTACGGACAGCGTCGTCCACTCCCCCGGCCCGGCGTCCGAAGCGGCGACGGCGTCCAGGGCGCGCCAGGTCTCCTCCAGCGCGGGGGATGCCTCCCCGGCTCCGGGTTCCGGCTGCGGGGCGACCCCGGGAGGACAGCTCGCCCACCGTTCTAGAGCACCCGCAGGATCCTCGGCCGCCGGGCCGAAGGCCACTGCGGCGAGCGGGTGTTGGGGTGTGGTTCCCGGCCAGGTCCGCTGCCACCGGGTGGGGCCCGGCAGGCCCGCCGCTGCCGCGAGGAGGTCACCGTCCGCGTCCAGGCTCATCCCCTCCGCACCGGCCGACGCCAGTGCGGCGACGGCGTGACCGGTGTCCAGGAGCAGCAGCGGCAGTGCGCGGTGCCCGTAGTGGGAGACGGTGCGCCGGGCGGTCACCGTGAGGACGACGAGAGTGCCGTCCGGCGCGTCCGCCGGTGCGGGGCCGCGCCGGTGCACCCGGTGACGTACCGCGTCGTAGGCGTAGCGTCCGGGAGGCAGCGGCCCTGGGCCGCCCACCAGGAGATGGGCGTCGACGGGGTACAGCCCGCCCGCGGAAGGCACGGGTCTCAGGCGCCCGCCGGGCACCCCTGCGGTGACGGCGAGTGAGTGGCGCAGGGCGTGGTCGAGGTCCGGTGCGGTCCGGGCGGTGAGCGGGGTCGGCCGCCCGGTCCAGCGGGGGAAGGGTCCGGCCGGGGTGTCGGGGCCGGGTGCGGTGCGGGACCGGGCCAGCGCGAGAGCTGTGCGGGCCGTGTCGTCCGTGGTGATGGGTACGGGCACGTCGCGGCTCCTCTTACATGTGTGGCGGCGGTGTGAGGGTGAAGTCCCGGGGTCCGGTCGGCTCCGTCGACCGCCATCCCCTGGACAGGGCGGCGTGGGCGAATCGCGGGCTGCCGAAGTAGCCGAACGCGGCAGGGGCGTTGGGTACGAGGCCGGAGACGAGGACACGTGCCACCCGCAGCGGCGTCGCCCTGACGTCCTCGGTGGTCAGGTCGAAGGTGATCACCCGGTGGCCACCTGCCGCGAGACGGCTGTCGAGGGCCTTGCGGCTGCCTGACTCGACGTCCCCGACGCCGACGACTCCGTGAGCCGGGTCGGTGAACCGGGTGGCCAGTGGGGTGACACGCTCGTCGAGCCACACCTGGACGTGCGCGCCGAGGTCACGAACGGCGGAGAAGTCGGTCCCGCAGTCGTCGAGGTAGCGCCGGTCTGCGCGGTGTTCCAGATACAGACCGGGGGCGAACATCCCGGCGTCGACCGCCTTGAAGACCCAGCCGTCGCGTTCGACCGCGCCCTGGGTGAAGACCCAGGTGTGTACGGCTTCGAGCACGGCCTTACGGGCCGCCTCCGCCGGGTCGTAGCGGCAGGCGAAGCCCGCGGCGTGGATACCGCGGTGCGGGTCGTGGACGAGCGCTGCCATGCAGGGGGCGAACTCCGACGGCATCTCGACGATCCGGACGTCGAGATCGCAGCCGTCCAGATCGGCGGTCAGCCCGGGGACACTGGCCGGGTCGATGCCCCGGGTGGGTCCGTCGAGGTGCCACCACAGTTCCAGGGCGTCCCGCTCGACCACCTCCAGCAGACCTCGCTCCACGGCGTCGTCGAAACCCTGGCCGGTGGCTATGCCCGCGTAATTGAGATGGTGGGTGCGGGGCAGTGAACGCAGCTCGCCCTGGCGCCAGTTGAGGTGGGTCAGCGCGACCGGCGCCCAGCACTCCGCGCCGTCCTCCTCGCCGACGGCCCACAGTGCGGGGATGTCCACGTCGAACGGCCGGTAGGGGAAGTCCAGGCGCCCGTACTGCCAGGGCGCGTACCGGGGAAGGTCGCCAGGGCCGTACAAACGCTTCCCCTCGTCGAGGAGTTGGCGCGCCGTCGCGTGCCGTGGAGCCCCGAAGTGTCCGGGCGGCGGGAGGCGGTTGCCGCAGTAGCGTTCGACCGCTTCCGCGACGGCCGCGATCCGGGCGCCCTCCGGGTCTCCGAAGGTCGTCCCCAGTGCGACCCGGTCGGCGGGCCAGGCCCCGAATCTCCGGGCGTCGGAGACCTCGGCGGTCATGGCGGTGTAGCGGGGCGGAGCCCCCGCCGGGTGCTCGACGGGTTCCACCCCGCGGATCAGCCCGCAGACGGGGTCCACGAGATCGTCGAGGGAGAGACGGGCGGACGGAACGCTGTTGCTGGTCAACGGCAGATCTCCTGGGCGGGATTGACGCGCGCGGCTCGGTGCCGGGCGGCGACGACGGGCAGGGCGAGCGCACTGCCCTCGAACCGCACGGACCGGCGCGAGGACCGCAGCCGGGTCGCGATGACCGGGTCGTCCCCGGAGTGCGGATTGCGGGCGTGCGCGGGGAAGTGGTGACCGCCGACTTCGACACGCAGGCGGGTTCCGGCGGGCAGGCGCCGGGAGAGGTGGCCGAGCGGCACCGAGAACCGTGCGGCCTCGTGGGCCGGGTCGGTGCGCCGTACGACGCCGGTCGCCAGGTGGTCGGCGACGCCCCGCGGATCGAGGGCGACGACGCGTACGACCCAGTCGGCGGTGGGCGTGTCCGCGACCGCGAGCAGCCGGGCCTCGGCCCGGCCCAGCAGGTCGAGCGGTCTGGGGAGGGGCGGTGTGACCAGCAGGCAGCGGTCGGTGCGACCGCTCGTCGGTACGTTCAAGTGGTCGGAGCGCAGAGGAAGTTCGGGGTCGGCCTCGAAGGTGCTCCCGCCGAGCGGGCGCAGCGCGGTCCCGAAGGGGTACGGGGTGGGTGGCGGCCCGTCCGTCATGGTCGCCCACCAGCCGCTGCCGCCGAGCGCGGTGACACCGCGCCGCCCCGGGGCGAGGTCTCCGGCGAGTGCGATCTCGGCCCAGCGGGCGTACAGCCGGCCGAGGCCGATGCGGTGCTCGGGCCGGGCCTCGGGCCCGGGGGACGCGGTGAGCGCATGCCCCCACGGCCCCATCAGCAGCCGGGCGGGGCCGCCCCAGTGCCGCCACAGCCCCACCGTGTCCTCGCGAAAGGGGTCGCGCGTGCCGCCCACGGCCAGCAGCGGGACAGCGGCAGCAGCCGCGCGCGCGAACAGGCCGGAATCGCGTTCCGCCTGCCACAGGTGCGGCCAGGAGGGCAGGTCCCGCCGCAGCCTGAACGGAAGCTCGGCCAGGGGGAGATGTTCGAGCAGAAGGGGGTCCCGTGCGAGGGCGTCCGCCAGGGCGGTGTCGTCGGACGTACGGCGGTCGCCGTGCGCGGCCCACCAGCCGGCGCGGGCCAGCAGCCTTTCGGGGCCGCCCGGTTCGCGCGCCGTCTCGGCGGCTCCCAGCGCGGGCACGGCCGCGACGACGGCGTCCGGGCGGTCGTCCACTGACGCACCGAGCGCGACCGCCAGCGCGCAGTGCGCGCCGTACGAACTGCCGTGGGCCACTACCTTCCCGCTGCTCCACGGCTGCCCGCGCAGCCAGCGCACGGTGGCGGCGCCGTCCGCCTCCTCACTCCGGTAGGGGTGCCACTGCCCCTCGGACGCGTGCCGCCCCCGTACGTCCTGCGCCATGGCGGCGAAGCCCGACGCCGCCCAGGCGCGCAGTTCGGCGCGGTGTCGGCGGCGGTCGTACGGCGTACGGATCAGGACCGCCGGGAACGGCCCTTCGCCTGTGGGGAGGCACAGGTCCGCGGTCAGCCGGGCGCCGTCGGCCGTATCGACCAGCACCGTGGCGGCGTTCATCGGGGCGTGCCCCGGGTGGGAGTCGGGGCCACAGCGGGCACCGGCAGGACAGGATGCTCGCCGACGGTCAGGTCACGCAGATCCACGCGGCGCAGCCTGCGACGCGCGGGCAGGCGGCCCGTTGTGGGCCTGCCGCCGGCCCAGGTGATCAGGTCGGCGGTGAGCAGTTCCACGACGAGCGCCGCCGATGCCTCGGTGCTCCGCCCCTGGCTCGCACCCGTCCGGTGCCCCGCCCAGTACGCTGCGAGTTCGCGGTGGGCCGGGGAAGCGGCGAGCCGTCTCAGGCGCACGTCGGCGGCGGTGACGTCTCCGGGCCTGGCGGCGAGGGGTTCGATCCACGCCTGGAATCCCTCGCGGTGACAGCGCAGCCAGCCGATGCCCCGGGCGGGCAGGCGGTCGGCGGCGTCCCAAAGTCCCTCGGGAACAGGCGAGTCGAGGCACCAGACCACCACGGCCGGCTTCCCGTGCGGGAGTCCGGCTCCTTCCTCGGCCAGCGCGGCGACCTCGTCGGGGCCGGGGCGCGTGACCTCGGCGCCCTCCGCGGCTGCACGGCGCGCAAGGCCGCCGGCCAGCGGTTCGTCGCCCAGGACGAGGACCGCCCGTCCTTCCAGCGGTCGCGCCCGGTGCTCCCCCGCGTATCCGGCGTATCCGGCGTCCTCGAACGCCTTCACGAGCTTCTCCAGTTCCGGGCTTCCTTCCTGCCCGTCCGCGAACCTCGCCACCAGTTCCCCCGCCGCCACCTGTCCGGTGTCGACGCGCAGGAACTCCCCGTCCTGCGTGCGCACCGCGAGGCCCTGTCCGGGCACGGTGACGAGCTCGACGCCTGGTGCGAGTCTGCTGACGGTCACGAGTGGGCTCCTAGGTGTGGGTGGGCTGAGAAGACGGAGCGGGCCCGCCCAACATGTGGGCGGGCCCGCTCACTTGGTGTTACTTGTCGCTGTCGCCGGTGGCGGCGGACTCGGCGTCGTCGAAGGGGTTCTCGACGAGGGCGTTGGAGTGGGTCGCCGACAGGTGGGCGAGCTGACCCTGCTCGGCGATCGGGCTGAACACCTTGTTCTGCTCCATGAGGAATCTCCATTCGCTTGTGTGACCGCGACGCCTGGTCGGCGACGCACCACAGACACTAATGAATACGATTATCGTTTCGCAATAGCTCTTCGGCGGGCAGAGGGTGATCTGGGTAACACACCGGCCAGCCGCCGACCGGGTCCCGGCCCACCCGCCCTGCTACGCCCAGCACTTCGGCGAGCAGGCCGGGGGTGACGATGCGTCCGGGCGGGCCGTCGGCGGCCACACGGCCGCCCCGCAGGGCGACGATGCGGTCCGCGAAGCGCGCCGCGTGGCCCAGGTCGTGCAGCACCATGACGACGGTCAGGGAACGTTCCTCCCGCAGCCTCACCACCGTTTGCAGCACTTCGAGTTGATGGCGCAGGTCGAGGTAGGTGGTGGGCTCGTCGAGGAGCAGTACGCCCGTGTCCTGAGCGAGGGACATGGCGAGGCGGACCCGCTGGCGCTCACCGCCCGAGAGGGAATCGACCATCCTGTCCGACCAGTCGGCGACCCCGACATCGGCCAGCGCCCGCGCGCACACCTCGTCGTCGCCCTCCCTGAGCATGCCGAGAGGGCCACGGGCCGCATACCGTCCCTGTTTGACCAGTTGACGTACCGTCATGCCTGGTACCGAGGGCGAGGACTGATGGAGCAGCGCGACCCGTCTGGCGGTGGCTCTCCGGGAGAGGCGTGCCACGTCGTCACCGGCCAGCAGCACGCGGCCGGCCGACGGGCGCAACAGCCCGGCGACGAGCCGGAGCAAGGTGCTCTTCCCGCAGCCGTTGAGGCCGACCAGGGCCACCGACTCGCCCGGTGCGATTCGCAGCCGGATGTCCGAGAGGACCGTACGTCCCGGATACCCGAAGCCGACTCCGTCCACGGATATGGCGTCGTGCGCGGGTGCGGCGGCGCCCGCGGGTTCTGCCGCGCCCGCCTCGCGTACTCCCGTCTGCGAGGTCTGTGGGGTGGTCATCCGTCCTCCTGAACGCACTGAAGTGTTCCGAACGCACTGAGGTTTTTCTGAATGCAGTGAGGTGTCACGTGGCACACCGTTCACAGCTGCCCCGATCCATGGCGTCGCGCCACCGCGAGCAGGAGCACAGCTCCCACGCACGTCGTCAACGCCCCCGCGGGAACGGTCATCCGCTCGGCGCCCAGCCCCTCCACCAGTACCCGGGAGAGCAACTGGGCCCCGGCGTCCGCGCCGCACACCACGACCGCGCCGATCAGAGCGGCGCCCGGCAGAGTCGCCCGCAGGTCGGCGCCGAATACCGCGAGCGCCAGATGCGGCACCAGCAGTCCTACGAAGCCGAGCGCACCCACGGCGGAGACCGCGCCGGCCGTCAGCGCGACGGCGCACACGAGCGCCGCTCCCCGCACCCGCCCGGCCGCGAGGCCCGCCGCAGTCGCCTGCTCGTCGCCGCACCGCAGCAGCGTCAGCGGCGCGGCCAGAGCGCAGGACGCGACGCCCCACACCAGAAGCCAGGGCCACAGCAGCGTCCAGTGCTGCCAGACCCGCCCCTCGGTCGACCCGATCAGCCACTGCACGACGCTCCCCAGCTCCCCGGGCGCGACCAGCAGCACCATCGAGGTGAGCCCGGCGAGTACGGCGGACACCAGCACCCCGTACACCGCCGTCTCCTCCGGATCGCCCTTGCGGCGCCCGGCGAGCAGCCACAGGAGTCCGGCTCCGGTGAAGCCGCCCAGGCACGCGGCGACGACCACCGCCGTCGGGGACTCCCAGCCCGCCAGCCCCAGCCCGGTCGCCGTCACCGCGCCGAGCACCGCGCCGGGGGTGACGCCCGTGACCTCCGGTCCGGCCAGCGGGTTGCGCAGCGCCGACTGGAGCAGAAGTCCTGCCAGTCCGAGGGCCGCCCCGGCGCCCAGTGCGACGAGTGCGCGCGGCACCCGCAGCTGAAGCACGATGTGACGGGCGGTGGGGTCGCCCGTACCGGTCAGGACCTCCCACACCTCGCCCGCGGACGGGCTGCGCCCCGCGAACAGGCAGGCGCAGAACCCGACGGCCACGAGTCCCGCCAGCAGGGAGAGTTTCGCGCCCGCCCCCAGCGTGAACGGCCTGCGCGACTTCTCGGGGACTCGCGTCCGCACAGCGGTCGGAACGCTCACCGGTCTCCTCCTCCCACCACGAGTTCACGCCCCGTCGGGGCCTTCGACCCCGACGGTCCCGGCCGCCCGGTACGCCGGATCCTCAGCAGCGCGACGCCCGCCGGAACCCCGAGCAGCGCGGTCCACGCGCCGACCGGTGTCTCGATCGGCGCCAGCGCGAGCCGGGCCGGCTGGTCGGCCAGCAGCACGACGAGCGCACCGCAGAGCGCGGACCACAGCAGCAGGTTCAGCGCGTCCGCGCCCGGGCGGAGCCGCCGCGCCAACTGCGGCGCGAGGAAGCCGACCCAGGCGACAGGACCGCAGACCGCCACGACGGGGGCGATCAGCACGATGGCGAGGCCGAGCGCACCGAACCGGGCCCATCGGACCCGTACCCCCAGCGCACGGGCGTCGTCGTCCCCGAGCCGCAGCACTCCGAGAACCGGAGCGCACAGCACGAGCGCGGGCACCGCGACCAGCAGCCAGGGGCCGAGGCCGGTCACGTCGTCCCAGGTGCGGGCCGACAGACTGCCCAGCAGATAGCGGTAGATCAGCTGGAGATCCAGTTGATCGGCCAGCACCATCAGCACCAGGAGTCCGGCCTGCAGGGCCGCCGACACGGCGGCCCCGGTGAGGAGCACGGCGGAGGGGCTGCGCCCGAACCCGGCGGCCACGAGGGTGAGGACACCGCCGAAGACCGCACCGCCGAGCGCGAGCAGGGGCTGCACCGCCACTGGGACCGACAACGCCAGCACCAGCGGGGCGGCGACGCCGAGGGCGGCGCCCGATGAGACGCCGATCATCTCCGGCACCGCGAGCGGATTGCGCAGCGCCTCCTGGAGTACGAGGCCCGCGGCGCCCAGACAGGCTCCGGCGGCGAGTGCGAGTACCAGCCGCGGAAGCCGCAGCTCGGTGAGGATCACCGCCTCCAGACCGTCCCCGGTCAGTGCCGCGGGCAGCCGTTGGGGTGCCACGTACGGCGTACCCAGGCACAGCGCGACACCGGCGGCAACCACCAGGAGGGCGAGGGCGCCCGCCAGTTGGCGTATCACCGCAGCGCGGCCATGGCCTCGTCGAGGACGATGCCGAGCGAACGGGTCCCCCGCCCCTTGGCCCAGACCTCGGAGTTCACCTCGACGACCTTGTCGTTCCTGACGGCCGGGATGCGGGACCAGAGCGGGTTCTTGGCCAGCTTCGTGGAGAGCTTCCCGTCCGGCTCACCGAAGGACAGCGTCTCGACGAAGAGCACATCGACATCGCGGGCGAGGATCTCCTCAAGGCTGTAGCTGCCCTCGACCCCACGCCCCTCCCACGGATACGAGGAGATCTTCGGGAGGAGTCCGGCGGCCACGTCGTTCTTCGGCGTCGCGACACCGAAGTTCTCGTCACTGCCGAAGATGATCAGAGCGGTCTTGTCGCTCTTCTTCTCCTCGGCCCGGGCGAGCTTGGTACGCAGTCGCTTCTCGGCCGCCTCCGCCTGCTCCGTACGCCCAGTGAGCGCCCCCAGGTTCCGCAGATAGCCGACGCTGTCCTCCCAGGTGGAGGGCTGGACCGGCCAGAAAGTGGTCGCGCCCTTCAGTGCGGGGGCGAGCTTGCCGTGCGTGTCCTCCAGGCCGATGACGAGGTCCGGCTCGTGCGACAGGACGGCCTCGGCCTCCGGGCTGAGGAATCCGCCGGGAATCACCGGAATCCGGCCCGCCCGCTCCGGCCCGAGGAACGCCGGGTGGGCGAGCAGCGCGGAGTTGGTGGCCGTCGGGGTCATGCCGAGCTCCGCGAGCATGTCGTCGCACAACGCGACGAGGCAGACCACGCGCTTCGGCGGCTTCTCGGCGGTGACGGTGACGCCCTGGGCGTCGGTGATCGTGCCGGCCGCCTCGACAGGCCGGACGTCCACGGTGGTTCTCGGGCCGGCGTCATCCGCTGCGCCCTTCCCCTGCGCGGACTCCCCCGCGCCGCCGCACCCCGCCAGGAACGACCCCATCACGATGACCGCCGCCCAGCGGCGGATTCCTCTCACTGTGCGCGACATGACGTGCCCTCTGTTCTGTGATGTCCGGGTACGACGAATCGGTGTCGAGGGGGGCCGCCCCGGACCGGGCCTCTCCTCACCGAGATTTAGACATGATAATCATTGTCAAAGCAAGTCCCTGTCCAGCCGCCCCTGCCCCGGAGACCACCCATGCACCTCGGACCGCGCCTGATCGTCGCCGACCAAGTAGCCGGAAACGTAAGGGTTGTTGACCTGCGCGACGGACGTACGACAGCCCAGCTCGACGGACGGCATCTCGCCGAGCACGCGGGCTTCCTCGCGCTTCCGCACGACCGTGTCGCATGCGTCGACGACCGAGCCGGTGAGCTGCTGGTCCTCGATCCGTACGGCCCGGAATCGGGACGCCCCGTCGTCGCCCACCGCATACCGGTGGCGGTGCCCGCCGAACATCTGGCCGCCGACGCCACCGGCCGGCGGATCGCCGTCACCACCGGCCTCGGCCGCAACTGGTCAGCCTGGTCGGACCTGTTGACGGCCGTCGACCTGGCGGCCGAGGGAGGCCCCGACGCGGTTCGCGTACGGACCCGTGCCGGTGAACCGGGCGTCACCGTCGCCGGTCCGCCCGAGGACCCCATGGTCGTGCTGCGCCATCGGGAGCCCGGCGAACTGACGGCCTACCGCCACTCCGTACTCATGAAATCCGCCCCCTCGTGCCCGCCCGCCGAACCCGCGTCGGCGCTCCCTCTCGCCGACGACGACGGGCACGGCGACGCCTACGACCCGTTGACGGGCTGGGTGTTCGCGGCTGCCGGATCAGGGGTTCACCGGGCCCGCCCGGAGGGCGACGCACTCAGGGCCGGTACGACGCTTCCGTGGACGGCCGGCGGGCGGAGCGGGGGCCGCGGTTACTACCTGCGGCTCGATGCCGCGCGCCGGACGCTCTGGTCCTGCGTACGGAGCGGCCCGGAAGCCCCCGAGAGCTGGCCCGACTGGGCCAACGACGCCTGGTGGCACCACCTGGACACGGCCGACGCGGGCCGCCTGGACCTCGGCCCCGGCCTGGTCTTCCGCCTGGCGGTGACCAGGGACCACGTCGCCTTCAGCCGCGTACACCCCGAGGGCGACGAACTCGTCCTCGTCTCCACGGGGGGCGGCGCACCGGCCGTGACCGCGCGGCTGCCTCTGCCGGCCATGGCCGGAGCGCCCCGCCGGGGCGGCACGCCGTGGGACGGGGTCCAGCGGCGGGCCGTCGCGGCCTCGCCCGGCGGGTCCCTGGTCGCCGTCTCGCGCGGGGGCCACGGGGAGGTCCACGTCTTCGACGCGGCAACGGCGCGGCAGACGGCGCTCGTCACCGTGCCGACGGCGCTCGACGAGGGCGGACTCCTCGCGCTGGTGGAGCCCGGCGACGAGGCCCACCTCGATCCGGTCGGCCGCTGACACAGGACCGTGCGGCCCGCGCCTCTTCGGCAGGGGCGCGGGCCGCCGGTTCCTTCACCAGGACGACTTGGTGACCCCGGGCAGGAATCCGGCGTGCGCCTGTTCGCGCATCCGGACCCGGGAGAGCCCGAACTTCCGCAGGTGCCCGCGGGGCCTGCCGTCCACACTGTCCCGGTTGCGGACCCTGGTAGCGCTCGCGTTACGCGGCTGGGCACGCAACTCCGCGACAGCGGACGCCCGTTCGGCCTCCGTCGAGGCGGGACGCCGGATGATCTCCTTCAGCTCGGCCCGCCGGGCCGCGTACCGCGCGACGACCGTCTTGCGCTTCTCGTTCTGCGCGATCTTGCTCTTCTTGGCCATCAGACCTTCACTCCCCGTGCGCGGATACGGGCCACCGCGGCCTCGATCCCGATGGTGTCGATGGCCTTGATGGCCCTGGCGCTGAGGGTCAGGCGCACATGGCGGCCCTCACTCGGCAGCCAGTAGCGCTTGCGCTGGATGTTCGGGTCGAAGCGGCGCGAAGTACGCCGGTGCGAGTGGGAGATGCGGTTGCCGAATCCCGGCTGGGCGCCGGTCAGTTGGCAGTGGGCGGACATGGGAGTTACCTGCTCTCTTCGATCGGGGGCTTTTTGGTAATGGAAACCATTGTCATATACTAGCGCCATGGCACGCAACGAACTGCGCCCGATCATCAAGCTCCGCTCCACCGCGGGCACGGGCTACACCTACGTCACCCGCAAGAACCGCAGGAACGATCCCGACCGCATGACCATGCGCAAGTACGACCCGGTGGCCCGCCGCCACGTCGACTTCCGCGAAGAGCGCTGACCCCACCTCACCGGCCACAAGGACCCCGCCATGAAGCCTGGAATCCACCCCGCCTACGGCCCCGTCGTCTTCCGCGACAAGGCCGCCGACTTCGCCTTCCTCACACGGTCGACCCTGACCAGCAGCAAGACAGTCGAGTGGGAGGACGGCAACACCTACCCCGTCGTGGACGTCGAGATCTCCTCGGCGAGCCACCCCTTCTACACCGGCACCGCCCGGGTCATGGACACCGCGGGCCGGGTCGAGCGCTTCGAGCGCCGGTACGCGCTGCGCGGAGCGAACGGATGACGGACAGGACCCGGATGCCCGTCGTCATCGTCGGCGGGCTCCACTCCGACGCCCGCAAGCAGGTCGTGGACCGTCTGCTGCGGGCCGTGCCGGGCAGCGTCGCGCTCCATCACGATCTGGCCACCGCCGCACAGGGCACCGTGCGGCGTGTGATGAGGGACGCCTCCGGCGAGCTGTCCCACGGTGACGCGCCGCTCGTCAACGACTGCGCCTGCTGTGCGCTGCGCGAGGACCTCGTCCCCGAGCTCGAACGGCTCGCCCACAGCGGTCTGACCCGGCTGGCCGTCGTCGAGCTCTGGGACTCGGTCGAGCCCCGGGCCATGGCGGAGGTCGTCGCCGGGCACGGAGCCGACGTACTCGAACTCACCGGGGTGATGACCGCGGTCGACCCCGCACTCGTACTCCCCTACCTCGCCAACGGGGACGACCTCTCGGAGGCCGGTCTCGCGGCGGCCACCACCGATCAGCGGACCGTCGGGGACACCTGGGCGAGGCAGCTGGAGTACGCCCCCGTCCTCGCGCTCGTCGACAGCGAGGCCGCCGACGACGAGGACCGCGCCCTGCTCTCCCAGCTGCATCCGACCGCGCGCCAGGTGTCCGCCCGTTCCGGCGAACTCGCCGAGCTGGCGTTCGCCGGATTCGACGTGGAGAGCGCGGCCGCCGCGCAGCATCCGGCCTGCGCGCTGCTGCCGCAGGACGCCGACGAGGCGGGAGTCACCACCCTCGTCTGGCACCGGAGCAGGCCCTTCCACCCCGAACGGCTCTTCGACGCCCTGGAGGACCTGTGCTGCGCCGCGGCGCGCAGCCGGGGCCGCTTCTGGCTCGCCGACCGCCCCGACACCCTGCTGTCCTGGGACGCCGCGGGCGGCGCGCTCTGCGTCGAGAACACGGGCCCCTGGCTGGCCTCCCTGCCGGACGCCGCCTGGGAGATGGTGCCGCCGATACGCCGGGCGGCGGCGTCCCTCGACTGGCACCCCGAACACGGGGACTGCTGCCAGCACCTGGTCTTCACCTCTCCCGGCCTGGACCGGGAGGGGCTGGAGCACCTCCTCGAATCCTGCCTGCTCACCGACGCCGAATACGCCTCGGGGCGCGAGGCGTGGAAGAGGCTTCCGGCCGCCTTCGACTCGCTCCTCGACCCCGTCTCCTGAAAGGAACCCCCATGCCCCGCCGACAGGACCCGCACAAGCCGCTCAAGCCCCGCCCCAATCCGCTGGACGCGGCGAAGATCACCTACATCGACTACAAGGACACCGACCTGCTGCGGAAGTTCATCTCCGACCGCGGGAAGATCCGCAGCCGTCGCGTCACCCGGATCACGGCGCGGCAGCAGAGGCGTATGGCCGCGGCCATCAAGAACGCCCGCGAGATGGCGCTGCTGCCGTATGTGAGCCGCTGACCGGTCCTTCTGTGATGGTTCGCGTGGAATGTACGTCGGCGTGCCCGGCGCTCGAACGCTGTTGTACAGTCCGCGCCCTGCCGTGACACAAGGAAGAGGCCATGCGAACCCGCTCCAGCTCCCGTTCCAGGCGCACTGCCGCGCTCGTTCTCCCGCTCGCGCTCTCTCTGGCCGCCTGCGGCGCGGGCGACGAAGGGCCCGCCGAGTCAGCCGGAACGAAGACCCCCGAGGCGAAGCGGGTCTCCGAGCCGCCCGCGGCGGCGCCCCAGGCGGCGCCCGAGTCCCCGGAGGACTTCCTCGACCTCGCCGAGAAGGCCATGGCGGCGGAGAGCGCCTGGTCCTTCACCGTGAAGGGCCAGGAGGGGCTGACGGTCCAGGGGCGGAAGAGCGCCGCCACCTATGGGGCCACGGTGCGGCGCGGCATGGAGCCGGCGGCGCTGCGGTCGCAGGGTGTCAGCACCAGCAGCAAGGGGACGACGAAGAAGGAGGAGGTCTACGTCGTCGAAGGCACCGCCCACGTCAAGGAGGACGGCGCGGACTGGCGGACCGCGCCCGCCACCGACCCCGAGATGCGGAACAAGGTCGAGGACGCGGTCGCGGCCATCGAGGAGTTCCGGGCGTACGCACAGGCCGCCGGCGACGACGTGAAGGTGACCGAGGCGAACGGCACGGTCGAACTCCGCGTGGGCAGCGGCAAGCAGCCGCTGACCGCCGTCCGGGACCGGGCCTGGGCGAAGAAGGCCCAGCGGGAGTTCGACCCCACCGCCGAACAGCTCCGCGGGGCCGGAGTCCCGGTGGACGACGCCCGGTTGACCTTGTCCGGCCTGGAGGAGGTCCTGGTCCTGGACGCGAAGACGTACCAGGTCACGAGCCACCGGTTCGCGTTCGGCTTCCTCGTCCCGAACGGGGGCCAGGACATCGCGTACGAGCAGGACGTACGGCAGGACAACCAGGGCACGTTCGCGGGGAGGATCGAGCTTCCCGCCGACGCTCGATGACGGCTTGCCGGGGCGTACGACCCCAGGAACGGGCGACGAGGGTCTGAATGCGCAGGTCGGGCTAGTGTGACGGCGTGCGAGTGCTACTGGTCGAGGACGACGACAATCTGCGGTTCGGGGTGGCAGCCGCCCTGCGTGCCGCGGGGCTCGCCGTCGACGAAGCCGCCGACCTGCCCCAGGCCGACGAGGCGCTGTTCGTCACCGCGTACGACTGTGCCGTCTTCGACCGGATGCTTCCGTCCGGCGACGCCGCCTCGTACGTGGAGGAGATGCGCCGCGGCGGCCGGGCGGTGCCCGTGCTCTTCCTCACCGCCCGCGACTCGGTCGCCGACCGCGTCGAGGGCTTCGCCAGCGGCGGTGACGACTATCTGATCAAGCCGTTCGCCGTCCCTGAGCTGGTCGCCCGGGTGCGCAGTCTCTGCCGGCGATCCGCCGTCGTCCGCCCGCCCGTCCATCAGCTCGGCGACCTGGAGATCGACACCGCCCGTCGGCGCGTCCGGCGTGCCGGTGTGCTGCTCACGCTGACGGGCCGGGAGTTCGCCGTCCTCGAAATGCTGGCCGCGCGCGGCGACCAGGCGGTGTCCCGGGCGGACCTGCTGGAAGGCTGCTGGGACGAGATGGCGGAGCCCCAGTCCAATGTCCTGGACGTCCTGATCTCCCAGCTCCGCCGCAAGCTCGGCGATCCGCCGCTCATCCACACGGTCCGTGGCGTCGGTTATCGCCTGGCGCCGGACGGCGAGCGATGAAGCCGCCCGCCCGCCTTCGCAGGTCACGCATGCTCACTCCGACCGCGAGGGTACGTCGGCTGCGGCGGCGCATCACCGCTCTGTTCGCGCTCACCAGCGCGGTGGGGCTCGTGATCATGGCTGTGTTCGCGGTACGCAGCGACGACGCGCGATGGCGCGAGCAGCTGGACCGGACGCTGAACGTGGACAGCAGCTGGGCCGTCGGTCTGCTGGAGACCGCGGAGGACGACCGGCTGGACACCAGCACACTCGTCGACGAGCTGGGCACCGGCTGCCCGCCCCTCGCGGTGCTGTCCGTGACGCCGTCGAAGGACCGCGCCGAGGACCCAGGTCTGGTCGTCGAGCACGCCCCGGACCGCCCCTGCCTCACCGTCCGTGAGGGGGACGTACGGGCGGCGGCGACCGCGGCCGTGCTCCGCGACGAAGCGGTGACGTTCGACCGGCGGACGACGGACGACGAACCCGTCCGGGTGCTCGCCATGCCCTTCTACCACCCGGACGCCGTCGAAGGGGACCGGCCGCAGGGCGTCATCGTCACCTCGGCGGCGACGTCCAAGCAACTGGCCGACCACCGAAGGCTGGTGTGGCTGGTGACGGGCGGCTGTGCGCTGCTGGTGCTCGTTTCGGCCGCCGTCGGTCATCTGCTGTCCGGGCGGGCCGTCCGGCCGGCACTGTCCGTACTCGGCCAACAGGAGGCGTTCCTCGCCGATGCCGCGCACGATCTGCGGACACCGGCCGCGTCGCTGCGTACGCTCGCCGAGACGGCACTGCGGGGCGAGACGGACAGCACCGACGTACTGAAGCGCACGCTGCGGCTGGCGGAGGGCATGGGCGGTCTGGTCGACGGGCTGCTCACCCGGGCCAGGCTCATGTCCGGTACGGCGACGCTCGCGCGGGAGCCGCTGCGTCTGGACCAGCTGGTGGAGGCGGTCGTCGCGGACGCCCAGGCCGGGGAAGACCGTGTGACGGTCCGGACCGAGGAGAGCGTCGTGAACGCCGATCCCGATCTGGTGCGCCGGGCCGTGGCCAATCTCTTGGGCAACGCCCTTGCCCACGGGCACCTTCCGGGGCAGCCCGCCGATGTCCGGATCGGCGTCGGGCGGGACGGATCCGTGACGGTCGACGACGCGGGGCCGGGGCTGCCGCCGCAGGTGGCGGGCGCTCTGTTCGAGCGGTTCCGCAGTGGGGCGGGGTCCACCGGCCTCGGGCTGTCCATCGTCGCCTGGGTGGCTCACGCGCACGGCGGCACCCTGACCGCCGACCGCGGTGACCGCGGCGGCGCCCGCTTCGTCCTGCGCCTGCCCACCGGCACCTGACCGACCCCGCGGGCCGCACCTGCGGCGCCGCTTCCCCGCTCGTCCTCATCAAATCCTCAGCATCGGCCCGGCAGGCTCCCAGACGAACCGAACATGGGAGCACCACGTTGATCCGCGCTGTCCGCCGTCCCGCTCTGTCCCTCGTCCTGGCCGTCGTCGGCGCCACCACCATCGCCGCCTGCACCACGGCTCCGGAGCCCGCCCGGGACGGGCCGAAGGCGGCAGAAGTCCGTATCGACCCAGCGGCCCGGCCCGAGCTGAAGGCCTTCTACCAGCAGAAACTGCGGTGGACCGGCTGCGGGGACCACCAGTGCGCCGAGCTCACCGTCCCCATGGACTACGCACACCCCGAGAACGGGAAGACGTTCGTCCTGCCGGTGGCGCGAGCGGTCACGGCCGAGCCCGGCGAGCGGATCGGTTCGGTCATCGCGAACCCCGGCGGACCCGGCGTCTCCGGGGTGACGTCCCTCCTGGAGGAGGGCATGGCCGAGTCCTTCACCCCCGAGGCGCGTGCCCGCTTCGACATCGTCTCCTTCGACCCTCGTGGTGTGGGTGGCAGCTCGCCCGCCCTGACCTGCGGGGAAGGCGAGGAGGCCGCTGACGATACGACCGAGGAGACGACGGAGCCGGCGCAGGAGGAGCCGGCCCCGGAGAGCGGTGCCACCGATCCGTTCTTCCCGAGGACCGAGACCGAGCGCGCCGACCTCGTCTCGGCCGCCGAGCAGGAGGCGGACGCCTGTGTGAAGCACAGCGCCGCCATCGTGCGCCATGTCGGCACACAGGACGTCGCCCGGGACGTTGACGTACTGCGTGCGGCCCTCGGGGAGTCCCGGATCACGTACTTCGGCTGGTCGTACGGGACGAGCCTGGGAACCGCGTACGCCGAACAGTTCCCGCGCCGCGTCCGCGCCATGGTCCTCGACGGCGCCGTCGACCCCTCCCTCGACTGGTCGAAACGTGCCGTGAGCCAGGGCGTCGGCTTCCAGCGGGCCGTCGACGACTACGCCACGTACTGCGCCGACTTCGCCGGGGACAGCTGCCCCGGCAGCACTACCGAAGAGATACACGAACTGATCGACGGGCTGTTCGAGCAGACCGCGCACGAACCGCTGCCGGTCGACGGCGACGAGTGGGGCCTCGACTCGAACGCGCTGCTCAATGCGCTCGTCATGTCGATGTACACGCCGGAGGCCCAGTGGGAGGACCTCTCGGAAGCCCTGGCCGACGCGGCGCGCGGCGACGGTACGAAGCTGGCCGGGCTCGCGGAGTACGAGGAGCCCGACCCGGCGGCCGACGACTCCGATGGCGCCGAGTCCGGCACGGAGGTGCCGTACGACAGCGAGGAGCCTGCCGACGAGGAGGAGCCCTCCGACCGCGACGTGCCTTCCGACAACAGTGACGCGGCGCTCCTGGCCGTCAACTGCTTCGACATCCCGCACCCGCGCGACACACAGGCGTACTGGAAGGCCCTCGCCCCCGCCGAGAAGGCCGCGGGCCGCTACGGCACCTCGAACGTGACCACGTCGCTCACCTGCAAGGACTGGCCCACGACCACGCACAAGCCGCACCGCGTACGCGCCGACGGCGTCCCGCCCGTCCTGGTGGTGGGCACCACAGGTGACGCCGCCACCCCCTACGAGGAGGCGGCGAGCCTCGCCTCCCAGTTCCCCGGCGGAGCACTCCTGACGTACGAGGGCCTGGGCCACACCGCCTACGGCCGTAGCAACTCCTGTGTCACGCAGCACGTCGACGACTACCTCATCGAGCCGAGGACGGTCCCCGCCGGGACCGTCTGCTGAAGGAGAGCGCAGTGTCCGCACCCCTCATCACCCACCGTCGGCGCGGAACCGGCGCGATCGCCCTCATCTCCCTGTTCGGGCTGCTGCTGCCGATCGCGGCGTGCGCCGGACAGAACGAGCCGCGCGCCCGGACCTGTGTGAGCGGCACCCTGACCTACGACTACAAGGACGCCGAGGCGGGCAGGAAGAAGCCCCTGGTCACCGCTCCGGCCCGTAATGCCAACTGGGAGCTGTGGGGCAAGACGTCGGCGAAGGCCTCGGCCCGCAGGCTCGCCTCGGGGATCACCAACAGCAGCGACGGCACATTCAAGGCGTGTTACAAGGCGGCCGGCACCCTGCCGGAGGTCCACATGAAGTTCCGCTCCAGCAGTACCAATATGTGGCGGGTCGTCAGGGACCGTAACTCGCAGAGGGAGTTCAGCTTCGACTCGGCCTCCCGCTTCGACGTCTCCACCGGCCAGAACCTCGGCACCGTGAAGGTGCCTGCCGGGATCCAGAACGCCTGGCACGTCGTCGACACCCTCAACCTCCTCTACTGGAAGCGCGGCAATCCCGAATCGGGCTGCTGGACCAGTCACCAGAAGACCGGGCAGTGCGACCGGCTCACGTTCGTGTGGGAGCCGGTCAAGAACCCGGACTCGGGGTACTGGAACCACGCGGATCCGCAGGACGAGGCCGAAGACGCGAACGCCGTGATCGTCTCCGGGAACATGACCGACTCCAAGCACCTGATACTCCACGAGGCAGGTCACTGGTGGCAGTGGCAGCTCTACGACCGCCGGTTCCCGGAGGTGACGGACTGCTCCTCGCACTACGTCGACAAGCACAGCTCCACGACCTGCGCGTGGAGCGAGGGCTTCGCCGACGCCGTGGCCGCCTACGTCCTGGACGACTACCGCTACGTGGACGAGGACGGCGGCGAGACCGGTTTCGAGAACAGCGGCGACACCCCCGGCTGGGACGCCGGCGACACCGTCCAGGGACGCGTGGGCAGTTCGCTGCTCGACCTGTGGGCGCAGGACGGACCCGACGGAGGCGACTGGGACGGCACCGTGCGACTGATGACGCGGGAGATGAGCGACGACTTCCGCGAGTACGTCACGGAGGACCGGCCCAAGGCGTCTCCGCCGCTCAGCACCGGCGAGGAGGTCATGGACATCCTCGCCCGCCACACCATCGTCTATTAGACCGACTGATGGATCGGCCAATGGCGGCCGGCACCGCCGTCAGGCCTGGGCGGTGACCGAAGCGAGGAAGTCGTCGAGCATGGCGGTCTGTACGTCCACGGGGAACCGGACGGGGTCGAACAGGGCCTGGACGACCAGTCCGTGGACGAACGCGACCGCCGTGGCGGCGAGCCGCTCCGGGTCGCCCGCCGCGGGCAGCTCGCCCAGGCCGCGGGCGTCTTCGAAGTGCGGGCGGATCGCCGAGCGCAGCCGGGTGTAGCGGTCGGCCTGTTCCGCTCCCAGCGCGCCGTCGGCCAGGGCGAGGTCCCAGGAGCTCACCCAGATGCGGTTACGGGCGGTGTCGTCCGCGGTCAGCGGCAGGATGTCCAGCAGCATCGCCCTCAGGGCCGCGAGGCCCGCGGTGGGCCGTTCGCGCCGTGGCCGTTCCGCGGTGCGCTTCTCCAACAGGTCCAGGGCGTGTGCGACCAGGGCCCGTTTGGTCGGGAAGTAGTGCATGAGCATGCCCGTCGAGACGCCCATCGCGGTGGCGACGGCACGCAGCGTCAGCCCGCCGAACCCCTTGTCGGCCAGTACGTTCCACACCGCCTGGGACACGTCGTCGCGGCGGGCTTCACGGTCTCCGGGTGCGGGCGGCATACTGTCACCCTACATACCGAACGCTCGTTACGTACCTGGAGGACGTCCGTGTTCGCACTGCCGCTCGGCGACGACGCGCAGCTTCGCCCGCTGGAGCCCTGGAACGCGCGGGAGTTCCTCGCCCATATCGACCGCGCCCGCCCCTATGTGGACCCGTGGATACCCTGGGCGACGTTCAGCTCCGACCTCCCCTCCGCCACGGCCGTCCTCCAGCGGTACGCGGACCGGCAGGCCGAGGACGCCCGCCGGATCTACGGGATCTGGCTGGAGGGCACGCTGGTCGGCGGAGTGATGTTCACGAGCTTCGACGCCGCCTCGGGAGTCTGCGAGATCGGCTGCTGGCTGGAGGCGGACGGGGCGGGCCGCGGGCTCGTGACGCGGGCGTGCCGTGTGCTGATCGACTGGGCCTTCGAGGAGCGCGGGATGACTCGCGTCGAATGGTGGGCCGCGTCGGGCAACACCCGCAGTATCGAAGCCGCGCGCCGGCTCGGGATGACCTGTGACGGTGTACTCCGACAACGCTCCCTCGACCGCGGCACACGGCGCGACATCGAGGTCTGGTCGGTCCTCTCCGAGGAGTGGCCGCCCGCGGCAGGGTCACCCGTGTCCGACGTCAAGGCCGAGCTCGACCGGCTGATGCGCGTCTTCCTCGGCGCGTTCACCAACACCGGCGGCAGCCGGCCGGACGTCGACATCATCCGCGAGGTGTTCGTCCCTCAAGGAATGATCACCGCGAACGTCGGGGACGAGCCCGTGATCTACGGCCTCGACGCGTTCATCGAGCCCCGGCAGAAGATGCTCACCGACGGAACGCTGACGGAGTTCTCCGAATGGGAGGTCTCCGAGCGGACCGACGTCTTCGGGTCGGTCGCGCACCGGTTCAGCGAGTACCGCAAGTCCGGTTGTCTGCGCGGCGAGTGGTTCGAGGGCTCCGGCCGCAAGACCACCCAGTTCCTCAGGACTCCCGCCGGCTGGAGGATGAGCTCGCTGGCCTGGGAGGACGACGTACAGGACGCTGCTCCCACGCGGCTCCGACGGCAGGAGTCCTGACGGGCCCGCCCTACTGCCAGGGGCCGGTGACCGCGAACGTGGTTCCGGGCGCGTAGCAGTTGACGTACATCGTCGTGCCGTCGGGCGAGAACGTGACCCCGGCGAACTCGCCGTACTCAGGCGAGTCGGCGGAGCCGCCCGCTGCGGCGGCAGCAGATGTCATCGCCTGCGCGTTGCGGGCCACCGGGTAGACCTCGCCCTCCAGGGTCAGCCCGTACACGTACTGCTCGCCGCCGCCGTCCTCGCAGACCATGAGGCCGCCGCCGGGGGCCAGGCAGATGTTGTCCGGAGACTCGCCGGGCATGTCGATGTCCGTGTCGGGGCCGAAGACCACGACCAGGGTGAGTTGCCGCGCCGACGGCTCGTACCGCCACACCTGACCGTAGTGGTCCGCCCCGGAGCCGTCCTTGGCGCGGGCGAAGCTGGAGACGAAGTACACGGAGTCCTCGCCCCAGTAACAGCCCTCCAGCTTCTGTGCGTGCGTGACGCCCTGGGGGCCGAAGCCCTGGAGCCGGATGGGCGTCCGCTTCGCCAGGGGGTCGGGTACGGGAATCCACTCCACCCCGTCGAAGCTCGCGCCCGGCTCGTCGATCACCGAGAGGTCGGGGACTCCCGGCACCCGCATCGCCTCAAGGGTTCCGCCGGCACGCAGTGAACCGGTTCCGCCCAGCGGCTGGTTGGGCAGGAACCGGTAGAACAGCCCGAACGGGTGCTTGAAGGCGTCCTCGGTCTCGTACACGATTCCGCTGTCCGGATCGACGGCGATCGCCTCGTGCGCGAAGCGTCCCATCGCGGTGAGCGGGGTGGCTCCGGTGCGGTACGGGTCCACGGGGTCGACCTCGAAGATGAAGCCGTGGTCCTTGGTGTAGCCGTTCGTTCCCGCCCTGTCCTCCGTCTCCTCGCAGGTGAGCCAGGTGCCCCAAGGGGTGGGCCCGCCCGCGCAGTTGACCGCCGTGCCGGCGATTGCGACGCGCTCGCCGAGCACGTTGTTCCGGCCGTCGAGCTCGATGACCGTGCAGCCGCCCTTGCCTCCCAGGTCGTAGGTGAGTCCCTCGACGGCCGGGACGGGGCCGCCGGCGGATGCGTGGTTCTCGTGGTTGCGTACGAGATGGGTGCGCCTGGCGCGTCCGCCCTCGCCGCCGAACGCGCCCATGCCGTCGTGGTTGCCCGGGACGAGGCCCTCGCCGCTCAGCAACTCGTCGCCCTCGCGGGAGAGCACCTGGTACGAGAAACCCTCCGGCAGATCGAGCAGTCCGTCCGGATCGGGCACCAGCGGCCCGTACCCGGCCCCTTCCCCCAGCCCCGGGGCGGCAGAGGCCTTACCGGCGAAGACTTCGTACAGCGAACCGGCGAAGGCGATTCCCGCCCCGACAGCGCCTGTACGTGCGAGGACCTGGCGTCGAGTTACATCCATGAGGGGACACTCCGTAGTGCGTGCCGACAACGTCGCGCTGTGTGTATCACCGGGCGACACCCCACCTGAACGGCTGCTACCGGCCTCCACCCACGTGGGTGGAACAACGCGCCGACCGGGTACCGGGGCGTCACTCCCCGCCGATCGGCTGCTCGGTCCAGATGGTCTTGCCCGAGACGCCGTACCTGCTCCCCCATCGGCTGCTGAGCTGAGCGACGAGGAACAGCCCCCGCCCGCCCTCGTCGGTCGTCCGGGCATGGCGCAGCCGCGGCTGGGTGTTGCTCGCGTCGGACACCTCGCACACCAGCACCCGGTCACGGATCAGCCGGAGCGTGACTCCGCTGTTGGCGTGGCGGATGGCGTTGGTGACCAGCTCGCTGACGATCAGTTCGGTGGAGAACACCAGGTCGTCCAGGCCCCAGGAGGCGAGGTGGCCGGTGACCGCCTTGCGGGCCAGGGACACCGCGGCCAGGTCGGCCGGGAAGCTCCAGGTGACGGTGTCCGCCGCCGGCACGGCACGGAGGCGGGCCAGCAGGACGGTCACGTCGTCACGCCGCGGGGACGTGCCCGGGACGGTGTGCACCAGGTCGTGGCTGATGTCGGTGAGTGAGCGCGCCGGGCGGCAGGCGGCCGTGAGGTGGCGCAGCAGGTCGGCCGGCTCCTGGTCCCGTCCGGTCAGGCCGTCCGTGTAGAGGGCCAGGGTGCTGCCGGGCGGCAGCTGGACCTCGGTCACCTCGAAGGGCATCCCGCCGACCCCGAGGAGGGGGCCGGGTTCGAGGTCGAGGTAGTGGGCCGTCGCGTCGGGGTGCACCACGGCGGGCGGTGGGTGCCCTGCGGCGGCCAGCAGACAGCGCCCGGTGACCGGGTCATGGACGGCGTACAGACAGGACGCGCCGATGACATCCGGGTGATCGGCCTCCGCGGCGACCCGGTGCACCAGGTCGTCGAGCCGGAGCAGGACCTCGTCGGGCGGGAGGTCGAGGTCGGAGAGGGTCTGCACGGCCGCACGCAGGCGCGCCATGGTCGCGGTGGCCTGGAGGCCGTGTCCGATCACGTCGCCGACGACGAGAGCGACACGCATCGAGGACAGCGGGATCACGTCGAACCAGTCCCCGCCGACGCTGACGGTGCCCTCGGTCCCCTCGGCCGCCAGGTAGGCGCCGGCCGTCTCGGCCGACGCGGTGTCCGTTTTCGCCGGTGGCAGCAGGCTGCGCTGGAGGGTGACGGCCGTACGGTGCTCGCGGGTGAAGCGGCGCGCGTTGTCCACCGCGAGCCCCGCCCGGGTGGCGACCTCGCGCATGAGCCACTTGTCGCCCTCGCCGAACGGCCGCGTGTCACGGGTGCGGGCCACCACCACATAGCCCACGGCCACCCCGCGGGCGAGCAGCGATGCCCCGAGGGACTGCCTCATACCGGGGGCCACGAGCATGGCGATCAGCCGGGGATCATGACCGAGAAGGGCGGCCACCTGCTCCGGGGAGCGCCAGACGACGACCTCGCCGTCGAACAGCGCGGGGAGCTCCGGAATCTCCGGGAGGGGCGGCATCGCCTCACCGACCTGCACCATTCTGGGCGGACGGGGGCCGTGCGCGTGCTTGGCGGCCACGAGGCGTCGCCGCTCGCTCGGGTCGTAGACGGGGAGCGGCTCGTCCCCGGCGAGAACGGACTCGGTCAGTGTCACGCTGCCCATGTCGCCGAGCGCCGGAACCAGGACGTCGATCAGGTCCTGCGCCGTCCCAACGACGTCGAGGGAGCTGCCGATCCGGGAGGCCGCCTCGCGCACCACCCCGAGGGTCGTGCCCCGTCCGACGTTCTCGGCGGCGGGGGCCGGACGCGTCGCGCACGTACTGGCCGTCCCCACGGGGAGGGCCAGCACGTGCGTCGCCTCGCTCCCCGCCATGGGCAGCGCCACCATGGCGGCCTCCAGCCGGGTGCCGTCCCGGTGGCGCAGGACCGTACGTGTCTCCCCCGGAAGCTCACGCGCCTGCGTCAGGATGACGGGCCAGTCGGCCGGGGTGGCGCAGAGGACGGAAGCGGGCAGGCCGACGGCGTCGCCCGCGGAGTAGCCGAGGAGGTCCTCGGCCGCCTCCGACCAGGCCATGATCTCCCCGGTGTCGCTGAGCAACAGGGACGCCAGGCGGGCCCATGGCAGGGTCTCGCCGTCGGTGACAGGGTCGGAGCCAGAGGTCATGCGCGCACTCCCGGTGATCGGGTCCCTGCTCTGCGCGGGCAGGCCCGAAGGAGATCTTGCTCCCAGTATCGCCCGGTATGACACGGCTGCCCTGTTCATCACGCGGAAGCGTGACGGGTGACCTACGGGAGCAGTGTCTGCTGACGCCCGGCATCACGGCGGTCGAGCCGTGCGTCGGCCTCGGCCAGCGGTCGGGCCTTCGCCGGGTCCCGCCGGACGGCGGCTGTGGCGACACCGGCCCACTTCAGGATCGAGGCAGTGGCGGCGGCCCTCTGCCCGGCGGGCAGCAGGGCGACCTCGGCGCCGTGGTTGGCACCGGGAGCGGTGTGGACGTAGCTGTCGCGTGCGCCCTTGCCGAGGCGGAAGGGTTCGGCGCTCCACGGATCGTTCCGGCCGTTGACGAACATCATCCGCCGGGCGTTGTGGCGCACCCAGGCGTCGATGTCCTTCATCACCGCGGGCTTGAAGTGCATCGGAATGTCACGTGGCACCAGGTTCCGCGGCGGGATGGCGCCATAGCGGCGCAGTCCGTCCAGGTGGGGCTGGACGACGTCGGGCGAGCCGAGTTCGGTGCCCGCCTGGTAGAAGTACGGCGTGTAACCCGCGAGGTCACGGTCGTCGTAGCCCGCGAAGGGGACGACCTTGTCGATGGTGTCGAAGAGCTTCCGGTCGGTCGCCCTGGCGGCGGCCGGGATCCGGGCGCAGTCGGTCAGCAGGCTGTACTGCCAGAACGCCCACTCGAAGTCGGTCACCGTGCCTTCGTACGCCTTGTCGGGGCCGCCGACCGTCTTGAAGGTGAGTCCCTTCGCGGCGGCGTGCTTCTTGAGGATCGGCAGCATCGAGGCCCGGCGGATCAGCGCCTCGCGCTGCACGGCACGCAGTTTCTCCCGGCACGCCCTGCTGCCGACGTGTCCGAAGAAGCGGTCGTACGCCGAGTCCTCGTCGTCGTGCACGTTGTTGGGGGCGACGTAGGCGACGACACCGTCCATGTCGTTCGGGTGGAAGCGCTCGTAGTACGTGGCGGTCATGCCGCCCTTGGAGCCGCCGGTGGCGATCCACTTCCTGTCGTAGATCTTCTTCAGGACCGTGAAGACGCGGTGCTGGTCGGCGGCGGCCTGCCGGATGTCGAGCTTGGACCAGTCGGCCGGCTGCGGCCTGGAGGGCGTGAAGTAGCGGTATTCCAGGGAGACCTGGTTGCCGTCGACGATGGTCGTCGGTTCGCTGCGGTTCGGTTCGGCATACAGGTCGTAGCCGGAGGTGAAGAAGACAGTGGGGCGTGTCGTGTCCTTGTGAAGCAGCGTCAGCCGCTGTTCGAAGGTGCCCTTGCCCGGGTTTCGGTGGTCGACCGGCTGGGTGTAGTTCAGGACGAAGAACCGGTAGCCCGGATGGCTCTTCTCCTCGATGAGACTCATGCCCGGAACGGCCAGGATCCGGTCCTTGATGTCCGTGGCCGGTGCTGCCGCGGCCGTCCCGGCCGTTGTGCCGGACGTGGTCGCGGTGCCTATGAGCACGGCGAGCGGCAGCAGGCATCTGAGCGCCTTGCGCATGCGTTCTCTCCTTGGGAAAGCTCCATTGCTGCGTGAGGTCGAGGCAGTGTCGCCGGAGGAACCTGAGGATTTGATGAAGCACCAGGGCCCGTCCTAGCTCAGCGGCACCTCGGCCCGTACGGAGAAGCCCCCGTCACCGGTGGGCGCGGCCGTCAGCGTGCCCCCGAGCAGCGCGGCGCGTTCCCGCAGGCCCAGGATGCCGTGCCCTCCGCCGGGCAGGTCCGGGCGCGGAGCCCCGTCGACGGGAGCGCTGTTGCGGACGGCGATCCGCAGGGTCTCCCCGCCGATGTCCACCGTGACGGAAGTCGTCGCGCCCGGTGCGTGCTTGCGGACGTTGGTGAGTGCTTCCTGAACGGTCCGGTAGACCATGCGTTCCACCGCCTCCGGCACGCAGTGGTCCTCGGTGCCCGTCACCCGGAGACCGACGTCCAGGCCCGCTCCTTCCACCAGCGCGGGCAGGTCGCTCAGTCTGGGCTGCGGGCGCAGCCCGGTGGGGCCCGCACCGGCGGCCCGGAGCACCACGATCATGCCGCGCAGTTCCTCCAGCGTGCCGGTGGCCAGCTTGCGCAGTGTCGCCGCAGCCTCCTTGACCTGAGGGTCCCTGGTGGTGACCTCCAGGGCGCCGGCCTGGACCGCCATCAGGCCGGCCTGGTGGGACACGACGTCGTGCATCTCGCGTGCCAGCCGGGCGTGTTCGCGGGCGATGACCGTACGGGCGTGCAGTTCGCGTTCGTGGTCCCGGACCGTTGCCAGCTCCGCGATCCGCTCGGACAGGTCCTGCCGGGTCTGGATGAGGAGTCCGATGACGGTCGGGCCGATGCCCAGCAGCAGCGCGTAGAAGAGGGTCTGTACGAGCTCGTCCCTCGGTGTCCCGGTGACGAGGGCGACCGGCCAGGGCAGGAAGCTGCCCGTGACCACAGCGACGACGGCGAGTTCGACCTGCCAGTCGAAGCGGCGCCGGTGGGCGAGCGTGCCCAGGGCCACGACGGCGGCGAAGAGCGCGGCGCCCGCGTAGAGGCCGGGGAGCGTCAGCACGAGGGTCAGGCGCGGCAGGCGGCGGCGCACCAGGAGCGCCGCGACAGCCAGGAACGACACCACGGTCTGCCACGGCTGCGGGGTGGGCATCGAGAAGGCGACGTCCAGGGCGGCGAGCCCTGCAAGGGCGACGTCGGCAAGAGCTCCCGGCCGTCGACCTGCGACACCGGGGACAAGACTCCGTCCGCCCGGGAGTCGCCGGCGTATCCGGGTGAGGGCCGTCCTGGACACCGATTCACGCATGGCTTCACCGCTCACCCGCACTCGTTCCGCGCTCCGTAACCGGCTCCGGATCCCATGCCTTTCCCGGCCTCGGGGCGTGCCGCGCCCTGCGCGACAAGCAGGCCGGCGCGTTCGGCGACCACCGCCGCCTGGACCCGGTTGGACACCCCGAGCTTCGCCAGCACGCCGCTGACGTCGTCCTTCGCCGTGGCCACGGAGAAGAACATGCGGGCGCCGATCTCCCCGTTGGAGAGTCCAAGTCCGATGTAGACGAGCACCTGGCGTTCGCGCTCCGACAGTCCCGCCACCACCCGGGTCGCGGACAGTGCCTCCCCGTCGGCCGCCTTGGCTCCGCCGAGCCGCCGCACGACGGAGGGCGACAGGCATCCGGCGCCCGTCGCCATCGCGCGGACCGAACGGATCAGCATCTCCGGTTCGGTGTCCTTGAGCAGGAAGCCGCCCGCACCGAGCGCGAGCGCCTCCCCGAGGTACTCGTCGGTGTCGAAGGTGGTGAGCATCGCCACCTGCGGGGGCTCGGGCAGGGCGCGGATCCGGCGGAGCAGTGTCAGCCCGTCGATGTCCGGCATCCGGATGTCCAGCAGCACGACGTCCGGGGCGTGTTCCCGTACGGCTGCCAGGGCGGCCGCACCCTCGCAGGAGGCCACCACGTCGATGCCGTCCGCACTGCCGAGTATCAGGGTGAGGCCGGACCGGATCAGCGCTTCGTCGTCCACGACGAGGAGCCTCAGCCGGGGGGCGGATTCCGGGTGGGTGGGCACGGGCTTCCTCCGGCATACGGACGGCTTGCTTCGGACTTCGAACACCTTCGGACTGCGAACACAGTGCGGGAGGAGTGCTGGTGGGGGCCACCCGCTGTAGTGGATGTCACATGTGACCCGACAGTCTGATGTCCGCACCTTCCCGCGTGAACCCCCACCCGGCTGCCGTCTCACCGCCGGTCGGAGGGTCGCACCCGCCTGCCGGATGGGACCGCTGCGCGCGAAGGCGGAGATGCGGACGAAAGGGCTGTTGCCGCCGGACACCCGCGCCCCAGGCTTCCCCCTGACCACAAGCTCGCAGAGGTGAGCGCATCGACGCCTATCTCCTGGAAGGCGTCGTCGAGGCCGGCGAAACCACCTGCGCGCCGCACGCGGCGCCGGTGCCGCAGTAGCCGAGGCGACCGCGGAAGCGACGTCTTCGGCAACACCCCATCAGAAAACATCACGCATCAGAAAAGGAGCTCAACTCCCATGAGAATCTTCCAGTCCGGTCCCCGCACCCGACGGACGGCATCCCTCGGTCTGGCATCGGGCGCGGCACTCGCGCTCGTCGCCTCGGCCTTCGTCGCGGCGCCGGCTCAGGCGGCGTCCGCCGACGACCGGATCAGGCCGGTCCGCCCCATTATCGGCGGCGGTGCGCAGAAGGACGGCGCGCACCCGTTCATGGCGGCCCTGCTCGAGAAGGGTTCCGACAGCGCGAACAAGCGCCAGTTCTGCGGCGGCAGTCTGATCGACAGCCAGGTCGTCCTGACGGCCGCCCACTGCGTCATGGACGCCCCGGCCGAGGCCCTGGAAGTCGCTGTCGGCCGGACCGTGCTGTCCGACAAGCGCCAGGGCCAGGTTCGCAACGTCCAGCAGATCGTCGTACACCCCCGCTACCTCAAGGGCAACGCGGCGTACGACATGGCGTTCGTGATGCTCAAGAAGCCGGTCACCGGCACAGCCCCCGTCAAGATGCCGACCGCGGGCACCGACGCCCTGCTGCGCCCCGGCGCCAAGGCCACGGTCATCGGCTGGGGCAACACCGACACAGAGCTGCCGAATTTCCCCGACCGGCTGCGCGGTGTGCGGGTGCCCCTGCTCGCGCATGCCGAGTGCACGGCGACCTACCCGGAGTACGACAAGGGCGTCAACGTCTGTGCGGGCGTCGAGGCCAAGGACTCCTGCCAGGGCGACAGCGGCGGCCCGCTGTTCCGCAAGGTGTCCGGACGTACGTACCAGATCGGCATCGTCTCGTACGGCGAAGGCTGCGGCGAGCAGGGCGCCCCCGGCGTCTACACCTCCACCAGCTCGGCCAAGCTGTGGAACACCCTCAACGAGTCCCCCGAGGGCAAGGCCGTCAAGAAGCGCCTCCGGCGCTGACACCATGCCAGAGCCGCGCCCGGGGAAACCCGGGCGCGGCCCTTCAGTAACAACGGTGTTGTTGATTAAGCCAGTTGGCGGGTTTGACCGTCCGACAGGCCACCGCGGGCCGCATGCCATTGTCGGATGACATGCCTGCTTCAAGAATTCGGGGCTGTCACATCCCCTCACCGTCCGGACCGGGTTCCGGAACTGGAGTGCCCCGTGTACAAGTCATCCCCGCTCAAGACCCTGGGCGCGACCGCCGCCGCGAGCGTGCTCATCCTCGTCGGCTCGACGGCGGCGTCCGCCGGCAGCACCCCCGGCCCCGTCTCGCCGTACATCGTGGGCGGCGGCCAGGCGTCCGAGGAGTACGCGTTCATGACGTCGCTCCACGCGAACGACGGGTTCCAGTGCGGCGCCTCGCTGGTCGCGCCCCAGTTGGCCGTGACCGCCGCCCATTGCGTCGAGGACGACGCCGAGTACACCGTGCGGGCCGGGTCCGCCGACCGGTCCTCCGGCGGAGAGACCAGCGCCGTCGAAGAGGTCGTCGTCCACCCCGAGTACGACTTCGCGGTCCTCCGGCTGACCGAGCCGGTGGAGGCCCAGCCGATCGCCATCGCCGACGAGGCACCCGTGGGCACTCCCACCCGGCTCCTCGGCTGGGGCCAGGTCACACCGGAGAGGGGCGCGGACGAAGGCTCGGAGTCGCTCAAGGAACTCGACACCACGCTCGTGGACTCCGGCTGCACCGGCATCAGCCCCGCGGGCGAGCTGTGCGTCGACAGCCCGCTCGACGAGAACGGCGTACCGCAGGGCGCGTGTTACGGAGACTCCGGAGGCCCCGCGATAGTCCGGGCCGGAGACGAGTGGCAGCTGATCGGCGCCACAAGCCGCGGCGGGGGCGACAGCCTGACCTGCGCCGAGGCGCCGTCGATCTACACGGACGTCACCGCACTCAGGGACTTCGTCGAGTCGGCCCTGAACGGCTGATCCGAACCGCCCGACGGACGTAACTCCGCACCAGAACCCGCCGGCCGGCACGGAAAGCACCGCCGGCCGGCGGGCAGGCGCCCAGCGCTGGCATCCTGGGTATCGTCACCACGACCGAGGGGAGGCCCGATCCAGGTGCCGGAAGCCGGGATCACGGTTGGGCGGGTTGGCGACAAATGGCGGGCGACCCGGCCATGGCCTTCCGGGTTGCGTCCGTACCTGCACAGCTATGCCGGCTACTGGGATGCGGCGGAGCCCGTTCCTTACCAGGTCCGGCTGGTTCCCACCGGCCGGGCGGTGGTGCTGATCAACCTGGGTAAGCCGTTCGACGAGGTCCGCCGGCTGCGGAAAGCGGGGCCTGCCGACGGTGCGGTCGGTTCGCTGATCGCCGGACTCGAGGACGGGCCGCGGATGCTCGTCCATCCCGGTGGCCAGGAGGCCATACGCCTGGAGTTGACGCCGCTGGGCGCGTACCGGCTGTTCGCCGTACCGATGCGGGAGTTGACCAACCAGGTGGTCGAGCTGGACGACGTGCTCGGGCCGGGCGCCCACGGTCTGGTGGAACGCCTGGCGAACACCGACGGCTGGGGGCCCCGATTCGATCTGCTGGACTCCGCTCTGCTGTCCCGGCTCATGGCGGGCCCCGATCCCGCACCCGAGGTGAACCACGCCTGGCGGCTGCTGGCCGGTGCGGGTGGGGCGATGCGAGTCGGCAGGATCGCGGCCGAGGTGGGCTGGAGCCAGGGCTATCTGGCGCGCAGGTTCACCGAACAGATCGGCCTCTCACCGAAGACGGCCGCCCGCGTGCTGCGCTTTCATCGCGCCGTGGGGATGCTCACGGCTGGGGGCGCGGACCCCATCGCGGTGGCGGAAGCGTGCGGTTTCTACGACCAGGCCCACCTCAACCGCGAGTTCCGGGCCCTGGCCGAGACCACCCCCGGCCATGTGGCGGCCAACCGCTGGGCGGAGGGGGCACTGGCCCCGTGAGCCCGGTGAGGGGCCAGGTCGGATTCGTCCAAGACAGGCCGTCGGCACGTCGGTACGGTCCCCGGAAGTGATCCTCATGCGACGGGGAGGGCCCGGCACCGGCGAAGAGCACGGCGCCGGGCCCGGGATCACACGTCCTGATGGGCCTGTCGTCAGGCCATGCCGAGCCAAGGGGGAAATCCACGATGTCGTACCCGAATCCCGCACCAGCCGGACAGCCCGCGCGCCGACGCGCGCGCTGGGAACGCTACAAGCTGACACGGCCGTTCTCCGGACAGGACCTGGCCGGCCTGTGGGGGTCGATCGCGGGCGTCGTGGCACTCGCCCTGCTGCTGGGGTGGGCGCTCGACATGAAGGGTGGCGTCGTGATCGTCGCCGCGATCCCGTTCATCTCGTCCTGGTTCGACTCCAAGCGCATCCTGTTCCAGTTCGACGCGGCCGGCGTGCGCGTCGACACCGTCGTCCTGCCCTGGACCGACGTCACCCAGTTCGTCGTGGCCGCGCCGTCCAACGGCGAGCAGTCCCTGATCGGGGCACGGCTCCGCGACGGCGCGGCGCTGCCGGCCGGAGCGCAGCTCCCGCCGCCCGACCCGGCCATGCCCGCACCGCTGTATGTGGCCGTCCCACGGCACAAGTTCGACTTGGAGAAGATGGCCTCCAAGGCGCGTAAGTACGCCCCGCCCCACATCCAGATCGTGGTCGCCGAGCCTTCCGGGGAGCGCGTCGCGTCCTAGGGCCGCGATGCGTACGCTGCGACCGGCCCGGGGATGCCCCGGGCCGGTCGTGTCGCGTCCCGGGGAGAATCCCCTCTCACTCCACGTCCCACAGCCACACCGTGTCGTCACTCCCGGAGCTGCTGCCGCCGCACCCCGCGGCCAGGGTCTTCCCGTTTCAACCATGATCCGCAGCACAGGGGGCCTGGATCGCGATCTCCTCACGCACCCGAGACGTATGGACCTCAAGGGGCCCCGGAGGAACGGGGCCGAGAGCCGCGAGGCGACGCGCCCGCTCACTCCCCCGCCGGCCCCCTCGACGCCGTCGCGAGCCTCGACTCCATCGATCGCACCAGCAGGTTCAGCGCGTCCAGAACCTTGGCCCGGTCGTCGCCGAGCGCGGAGAGCAGGGTCGACTCCACCGCCAACTGGCGCGGAAAGAGAGCATCGACGGCCCTCTCCCCCTCCGGCGTGACGGTGATCAGGGCGACCCGCTTGTCGGTGGCGCTCGGGGTACGGGAGATGAATCCGCGACGGTCCAGCTTGGCGAGTGTCTTGCTCACCGCCGCCCGCGACAGTCCGTGGTGCTCCGCGATGCGCCGGGCGATGACAGGAGCCGTCGCGTACCGCAGCGGGATCAGCAGATCCACTTCGGGAGCGGTGAGCGGGGCCCCCTCGTAGACGGACTCGACGGCGGTGGACACCAGCGCGGCGGCCCGCTTGAGCAGCTCGACCACCTCCATCGATCCGGCGTCCAGCCCGGGATGAGCGGCGGACCACTGCGCACGGACGACATCGGGGGACGGCAGCATCGAAACTCCTTTGTTAACCAGTGAACTACCTGTTACCTTTATTTCATGGCATCTGCAACTACGCAACGGGCCAAAGCGCCCGCGACCGTATCCCACTCCCCCGGAAACCCCGTAAACAGGGCAGCCTCGCTGGTCGCGATCCTGGCCGTGCTCACCGCGGCCGGCCCGCTCGCGATCGACATGTACGTGCCCGGGTTCCCCGAGATGAAGGAGTCACTGCACGCCACCAGCTCCGCCGTCCAGCTGACCATGACCGCCGTCCTGGCTGGCCTCGTGGTCGGGCAGCTGATCATCGGCCCCATCAGCGACAGCATCGGGCGGCGCAAACTCCTCATCGGTGGCGTGATCGGCTACACCGTGATGTCCCTGGTCTGCGCCCTGGCCCCCAGTACCGGCATCCTCACAGCGGGCCGCTTCCTCCAGGGTGTCGCGGGCGCGGCCGGAATGGTGCTGGCGCGCGCGATCCTCACGGACTGCTTCCAGGGGCGGGACCTTCCCCGGTACTTCGCGCTGCTGGCCCAGATCCTCGGAGCGGCGCCCGTGGTGGCCCCGATCGTGGGCGGAGCCGTCCTCGCCGTGTCCGGCTGGCGCATGGTGTTCATGGTCCTGGCGGTCATCGGTGCGGTGCTCGCGGTCGTCGTCGCGATCAGGGTCCCCGAGACGCTTCCCCCGGAGCGTCGGCACAAGGGCGGCCTCGGCGGCACGTTCCGTTCGATGGGCCGGCTGACCCGTCACCGCGCCTTCATCGGGTACGTACTGGTCCTCGGCTTCGCCTCGGCGGCCCTGTTCGCCTATGTCAGCGGCTCGGCCTTCGTCTTCGAGAGCCTCCACGGCTTCTCCGCGACCTCGTACGCACTGGTCTTCGCGGTCAACGCCGTCGGCATGCTGCTGGCCGGCGCGGTCTTCGGCAAGGTGGCCCACCGCGTACCGCTGAACAATCTGCTCCTCGCGGGCGTCGGCGTCGCGGTGGCCGGAGCGCTGGCCCAGGTACTGCTGGTCGCCACGGCGGGCGAGAGCGTCGTGGGCACCTGGATCAGCCTGTTCGTAGTGACCACCGGGATCGGCATGATCTTCCCGGCCTCCATGAGCCTGGGGCAGGCCCTGGGCCGGGCCACTCCGGGTGCGGCATCGGCGCTGATGGGGGGCCTGCAGTTCCTGCTCGGAGCCGTGGCATCCCCGCTGGTCGGGCTCTTCGGCGAGTCCACCTCGATGCCGATGGCCGTCATCATGCTCGTCTCGCTGGCCCTGAGCGGCGTTGCCCTCCTCGTCCTCTCCCGCCCGTGGCTGCGTCAGGGTGAAGCGGACCACGACCATGCCGCGGTGCCCGCACGTTGAGTCTCGCGGCAGAGGACGGCTCGGCCGGCATGGGCCGGGCCGTCCTCACTTCCTGCTCCGACCCGCCGGGCGGAGCGCCGCCACCGCGCCCAGCATCAGCTCCAGGGCGAAGGGGTATCCGCTGCCGCGCATGTCGTCGGCGAGCAGCGGGAACGTCGCGGCGATGTTCGGGTGGGTGTCGGGCGAAAGCCTGCCGTACACCGCGTGCCAGACCTCCTCCTCCGCCTCCTGGGCCGCCCTCGGGAGGGCGAGCGCGGCTGCGTCCTGGGCGGCGAAGGCAAGCGCCTGGTCGACGAAGGCGTGGTAGATCCGCACGGCCAGGGCATCCGGGAAACCTGCGGAACGCAGGACTCCGAGGATCGTCTCGACGGCCCGGGTCTCGTGGGGGCGCCCTGTCGTACGGTGCGCCGCGAGAACGGCCGCCTGCGGGTTGGACTGGTAGGAGGCGTGAATGCGCAGCCCGATCGCGCGAAGGTCGGCCCGCCACTCGCCGGTGGCCTCCCAGCCGTCCTGCGCACGCCCGACGAGCTCGTCCGCGAGGGCGAGGAGCAGCGCGTCGGTGTTGCGGAAGTAGCGATAGAGAGCGCTGGGGTCCGCGCCGAGCGCGGCACCCAGTCTCCGTACGGAGAGCGCCTCGGCGCCGTGCTGCGCGACCAGGCGCAGCGCGGTCTCGACGATCAGCCGTTCCGAGAGGACGGCCCCGTGCTTGGTCGGTCTGCGGCGCTGACGTCCGCCTGCGGGAATCACGCGTTCGGCCATGGCCGGACGTTACGTCAACACCATTGACGTGTAAACGGTCACCCCGCTTCCATGAGGTCCGCCGGACCCGTCACCGGACCCGCCATCGACCCGCCACCTCATGATCTGGAGCGTCACATGACCACGGCTGACCTGGTCTTCACCCGCGGCCCCGTCCTCACCATGGATCCCGCGCGTTCCCGGGCGACCTCGCTCGCCGTCGTCGGCGACCGGATCACGGCCGTCGGCCACGACGAGGTGCGGGAGCTCATCGGCCCCCGCACCGAGGTCGTCGACCTGACCGGGAAGCTGCTTCTCCCCGGGTTCCAGGACTCCCACATCCACGCCGTCTACGGCGGGACGGAGCTGGCCGAGTGCGATCTGACCGGGACCGTGGGCGTCGAGGACTACCTGGCACGCATACGTACGTACGCCGATGCCCACCCGGACCACGAATGGATCACCGGCGGCGGCTGGTCGATGGAGAGCTTCGACGGCGGGCTGCCCACCCGGCACCTGCTCGACTCCGTCGTCCCGGACCGCCCGGTCCTGCTGGTGAACCGGGACCACCACGGCGCCTGGGCCAACACCTGCGCGCTCGAACGCGCGGGAATCACCGCGGCCACCACGGATCCCGTCGACGGACGGATCGAACGGGAGCCGGACGGCACGCCCAGCGGCATGCTCCAGGAGGGCGCCACGTCGCTGGTCTCCCGGCTGGTGCCGGCGAGTACGCCCGCGGACCGGCTGGCCGGCCTCCTCCGCGCCCAGGAACTGCTGCACTCCCTCGGTATCACCGCCTGGCAGGACGCACTGCTCGGTGTGTTCGGCGGAAAGCCCGATCCGTCGGACGCCTATGTGACGGCCGCCCGCGACGGTTCGCTCACCGCCCGGGTGACCGGCGCCCTCTGGTGGGACCGTGAGCGGGGGGCCGAGCAGATCGACGAACTGCTCGCACTGCGCGAGAAGCTGAGCCACGGGCGGTTCCGGGCGGGCTCCGTGAAGATCATGCAGGACGGCATCGCGGAGAACTTCACGGCCGCCATGACCACCCCGTACCTCGACGGGTGCGGCTGCTCCACCGCCAACAGCGGCCTCAGCTTCGTCGACCCCGAGGCGCTGCGTGGATACGTCACCCGGCTCGACGCCGCCGACTTCCAGGTCCACTTCCACGCCCTCGGCGACCGCGCCGTCCGTGAGGCCCTCGACGCCGTCGAGGCGGCCGTGGCCGCCAACGGCCACCGCGGCAACCGCCACCACCTCGCCCACCTCCAGGTCGTCCACCCGGACGACCTCCCCCGCTTCGCACGCCTCGGCGCCGTCGCCAACATCCAGCCCCTGTGGGCCGCCCACGAACCCCAGATGGACGAGCTGACGATTCCCTTCCTCGGCCCGGAACGCGCCGCCTGGCAGTACCCGTTCGGCGGTCTGCTGCGGGCCGGGGCCACCCTGGCGGCCGGCAGCGACTGGCCCGTCAGCAGCCCGGCCCCCCTCGAAGGCATCCATGTCGCCGTCAACCGCAGGGACCCCGCGGCCACCGACGACCGCGTCTTCCTCCCCGAGCAGCGCCTCGACCTCACCACAGCCCTGGCCGCCTACACGGCCGGCTCCGCCCATGTGAACGGCCTCGACGACACGGGCAGTCTGCGCCCCGGTCACCTCGCCGACCTGGTCGTACTGGACAAGGACATCCTCACCGCGCCTCCGGAGGAGATCGCCGATGCCAGGGTGGAGCGGACGTATGTCGGCGGCAGACTTGTGCACTCCGCCTGACCCCCCGCCGCGGGGATCAGGCGGGGTCCGCCCGCAGCGAGGACGCCCGTACTTCGAGGCGGGTCGGTACCAGCACCCCGGCCGACTCGCGCAGGCCGTGCTCCAGGACGGCCACGAGGTGCTCGATGCCGGCCTGCGCGATCTCCTCGGGGCTCAGGCTCAACGTCGTCACGGGCGGCTCGGTGTGCTCGGCCGTCACGTCCTCGCTCACACAGACGAGGAGCAGATCGCCGGGCACGTCGCGGCCGTGGCGGCGCGCCGCGTCCAGGACGAGGGGCGGGCTCGCCTCGGCCACGACGAGCAGCGCGTCGGTCCGCTCGCCGTCGTCCTCCGCGTCAGCCGCCAACGCGGTCTCGACGGCGCGTACGACCGGTCCGTTGCCGGCCGCCTCGACCCGTACGACCCGGTCCGGCAGACCGTGGCCGGTGCACCAGTCGCGGTAGGCGGCGAGCACCTCCGTATGAAACCGCGTGGTGTTGTCGGGCAGGACGAGCGCGGGCCGCCGTGCACCCTGCTCCCAGAGGTGGCGCAGGGTCTCGCGCACCGCCGCGCCCGCGTCGACGTCCACCCAGTGCGCTCCCGGCCGTCCTTCGACGGAACGGTCGCTGAACACCGGGATCCCGGCGGCGAGCAAGTCGTCCACAATCCGGTCGTCGTCGACGGGGTCGGCCACGACCACCGCGTCGAGCGGCAGCTCGGCCCACTCGCTCTGCAGGGAGCCCGCGGGCAGCAGCACCAGGGCGTAGCCGCGCTCCAGCGCCGTCGCCGCGGTGGCGCCGGTCAGCCTGGCGAAGTACGGGGACTCCAGGAAGGTCCAGGGGGCGTCGGCGAACTCCCCCACCACGTATCCGATCAACCGGGCTCGCCCCGCGCGCAGTTGCCGCGCGGTGGCGTTGGGCCGGTAGCCCATTCTGCGCGCGGTCTCGCGGGCCTTCTCCCGTACGGCGGGAGAGAGTCTTCCGGTGCCGTTGAGCGCCGCCGAGACCGTCGTCTTGGACAGGCCCGCCTCGCGGGCCACGTCGACGAGCCGGACGCGCGGGACGGTCGGCGAGGGCTGCCCGCCGTGCCGTGAAGGTGCAGTCATGGGAGCGATGCTGCCACCTCTGTGACCTCAGCAAAACCGTTCCCGCAGAGTCTTGTGCGGGAACGTTCCCGCATCAATACTCGCTCCATCCCTCGCACCCGTCACTACACCCGCAAAGGGGTGGGTCCGCATGCGCACGCCCAGAACCATCGCGATTCTCGCCTGTACCGTCTCACTCGCGGCCGGCGCCACCGCCTGCTCAGGCGCCACCACCCCCCGGACCCCGAGCGGTGGCGTAGGCCACCGGATCACGCCGACCTCGCCGCCCGCGCAGGGCCCGCTGGACTCCTTCACCTGGTCCCTGTACGCCGAGCCGTACACGCTCGACTACTCGCTCGCGTACGACTACCCGCCGAACACCGTGCTCGCCAACGTGTGCGAGCAGCTCCTGCGGGTCACGCCCGACATGCGGATCGAGCCGGGTCTCGCCGTCAAGTACACCCGGCCCGACCCGCGCACGCTGGTCTACACCCTGCGTTCCGGGGTGAAGTTCCATGACGGCACGACGATGACGGCGGACGACGTGGTCGCCTCTCTCGGGCGCCACACGAACCCTGCGGTGGGCTCCCCCTGGGGCTCCGTATTCAAGAACGTCGACACCATCGAGAAGACCGGTCCGCTGGAGGTGACCCTTCGCCTCGGCAAGCCCGACATCCTGCTCAACGAGCTGATGGCCGCCTCCCCCGGCACCATCGAGAGCGCCGCCTTCCTCGCGAAGGCCGGCAAGGACTACGGAACCCCCAAGGGCAAGGTCAACTGCACCGGCCCGTACGCCCTCGACCGCTGGGACCAGGGCGACAGCATCACGCTCAGGAAGCACGCGGCGTACTGGGACCCGGAGCTCGCCCCCAAGTCCGCCGCCGTGAAGTTCACCTTCATCGAGGACGCGGCGGCCCGTACCAACGCCTTCATGTCCGGTACGGCCGACGGCGGTTACATGGTGCCCTCGTCCTCACTCGCGCAACTGCGCACCAGCGGCAAGGGAACGGTCCTCTTCGGCCCCAACACCGCCGCGGCCAACCTCGCCGTCCTGGACTTCGAGGGCCCGCTCGGCGACCTCAAGGTCCGCAAGGCCCTCTCCCTGGCCCTGGACCGGAAGAACATCATCAAGGCGGCGGCAGGCGGCATCGGCGTCCCCGCCAAGGCCCCCGCCGCACGCGGCGCCTGGGCGCTGGCCCCCGAGACGACCATCGCGCTCCACGACAGCCTCCCCGAGCCGGTGTACGACGTCGCGGCGGCCAAGAAGCTCATCGCGGAGGCCGGTGCGACCGGCCGCAGGATCACCCTGGTCACCAGCTCGCTGGCGCCCGAGATCAGCGTCGTCGCCAACGCCGTCCAGGCCGCCGGCCGGCAGATCGGCCTCGACGTCGAGCTCAAGGCCGTCGCCCCGGAGGCGTACAGCAGCATCTTCGTCGACCCGAACGCGCGCGCCGGTCTCGACCTGGTCATCACCAACGGATACGACAACACGCCCGACCCGCTGGAGTTCTACCAGTACCTGCGCACCGGCGACTTCGGCAACTACGGCAAGTGGTCGAACGCCGAGTACGACGCCGCCTTCGACGTCGCCAACGCGGAGCCCGACGCCGCCGCGCGCGCGGAGCTGACCGCTGATCTCCAGCAGATCGCGCTGCGCGAGCTGCCGGTCATCCCCGTGTACGAGGCGCCCTACTCGGTCTTCCTCGGCAAGCGGGTGACCGGCGCGCCGACCGGGATCGCCCAGCTGTACTACCCGTGGGCCGCGACGATCGGGGCTCCGAAGCGATGACCCGCTACCTCGTCGGACGGCTCATCGGCCTGGTGACGGTGCTGTTCGTGACCTCGCTCGTGGTCTTCGGCACCATCCACCTGGCCCCGGGCGACCCGGTGTCGTTCCTGCTCCACGGCCGCCCCGCGACCCCCGAGGCGGTGGCGGCGCTGCGCACCCAGTACCACCTGGACGACCCGCTGCCCGTGCAGTACGCGAAGTGGCTCGGCGGTGTCCTGCAGGGTGACTTCGGCCGCTCGGCCCAGTTCCACCAGGACGTCGCCGGCCTCATCAGTTCACGGCTGCCCGGCACCGCCCTGCTCGTCGGCTACGCGGCTCTTCTCGTCGTTCTCCTCGGCGTTGCGGCCGGTGTCCTCGCCGCACTGCGTCCCGGCCCTCTGGACCGCGCGGTCCTCGTGGGCACCGGCGTGGCCACGGCGACACCCTCCTTCGTCACAGCCATCGCCCTCGTGTCGCTCTTCTCCGTACAACTGGGCTGGTTCCCGGGGCCCGGCGGCACTCCCACGGGCTTCTCGGACCGGCTGTACCACCTGACGCTGCCCGCCTTCGCCCTGGCGCTGACCTTCGCGGGTCTGCTCGCCCGGGTGACCCGCTCGGCGATGCTCGACGAACTGGGCCGCGAACACGTCGAGGTGGCGAGCGCCCGCGGTGTCGCCCGGCGGACCGTGATCCGCAGGCACGTGCTGCGCAACGGGCTCGGCCCGGTCGTCACCGTCGGCGGCACGATGCTCGCCGGACTCCTCATCAGCACCTCGATCGTCGAGACCGCCTTCGACGTGCCCGGACTCGGTTCCCTGCTCGTGCAGTCGGTGACCGCCAAGGACTTCGCCGTCGTCCAGGCGATCACGCTGCTCAGCGTGGCGGCCTTCGTCCTCGTGAACCTCGCGGTCGATCTGCTCGCCCCCCTCATCGACCCCCGGCTGTCCCTCCACGGGGAAGGGTCCTCATGACCGTCACCGCACCCACCACCACCGCCGCCGCCCTGCGCCGCCGGCCCGGCCTGCGTGGTCTGCGCGTCCTCGGCGCGGGCCCGCTGTTCACCGCCTCGCTCGCGGTGCTCGCCGCGCTCGTCCTGGCCGCCGTTCTCGCCCCCCTCCTCGCTCCGTACGATCCCGAGGCCGTCGATCTCTCGGCCAGCCTGTCCGGGACCAGTAGCACGCACCTGCTGGGCACCGACCAGTCCGGGCGGGACATCCTGTCCCGCCTGCTCCACGGCGCAGGGACCGGTCTGCTCGGGCCCCTGCTCGTCGTCGGGTTCTCCACCCTCCTCGGCACCCTGCTCGGAGTGGTGGCGGCCTGGCGGGGCGGCTGGGCCGACGCGGTGCTGTCCCGCTCCATGGACATGGCTTTCGCGATCCCCGGGCTGCTGCTCGCGATCCTGCTCGTGGGCGTCGTGGGCCCCGGCATGACCGCGCCCGTGATCGCGATGGCGGTGGCCTACACCCCGTACGTGGGCCGCCTGGTGCGCGGGATCGCGCGCCAGGAGAAGGCCCGGCCCTACATCGAGTCCTACCGCGTACAGGGCTGGTCCGGCTGGACCGTCTGCGTACGTCATCTGCTGCCGAACATCGCGCCGACGGTCTTCGCCCAGTCGGCGATGAACTTCGGTTACGCGCTGATGGACCTGGCGGCCCTGTCCTTCCTCGGGTTCGGTGTGCAGCCGCCGACCGCCGACTGGGGCGCCATGATCAACGAGGGCCAGTCGGCCATCCAGCAGGGGGCGATGCTGCCCGCCCTCGCGCCGTCGGCGTGCATCGTGCTCGCCGTGGTGGCGTTCGGCATCGTCGGCGAGGGACTCGCCGACCGGATCGCGAGGCGGGAGCGGTGAGCCACATGACCGAGAAGAACACGCCGGTGCACAGCACCGGGGCCACCGGCGGTCCGCCGGTTCTGGAGATCGAAGGGCTCGGGGTCCGCCTGACGGACGGCAGGGCGACCCGGCCGATCCTGGACGGGGTGAGTCTCAGGGTGCTGCCCGGGGAAACGGTCGGTCTGGTCGGCGAGTCCGGCTCCGGCAAGTCGGTGGCCTGCCGCAGCGTCCTCGGCCTGCTGCCCGCCGGCGCGCACACCAGCGGACAGGTGCGGGTCTCCGGCCGGGACGTGCTCACCATGAACCGCACCGAGCTGGCCGCGCTGCGGGCCCGGCAGGTCTCGATGGTCTTCCAGGACCCGCGCGCCTCCGTCAACCCCCTGCGCCGCGTGGGCGACTTCCTCACCGAAGGACTGCGCGCGGCGGGAACCCCCGCAGCGGCGGCCACCGCCAGGGCCGAGGAACTCCTCGGCACGGTCGGCATCCGCGACCCGCGGGGCGCCCTGCGCCGCTACCCGCACCAGTTCTCCGGCGGCATGCTCCAGCGGGTGGTCATCGCCGCGGCTCTCGCGGCCGAACCCGCTTTGCTGGTCGCCGACGAGCCCACCACCGCCCTGGACGTCACCACCCAGGCGGAGATCATCGCGATCCTCACCCGGCTGCGGGCCGAGCGCGGCACGGGTCTGCTCTTCGTGACCCACGACCTCGAACTGGCATCGGCCATCTGCGACCGCGTCTACGTGATGTACGCGGGGCGGATCGTCGAAACCCGGGGCACCGACGAGCTGTTCGACCAACCACGCCACCCGTACACGGCGGGTCTGCTCGCCTGCACCCCGCGCATCGATCGGGGCGCACCGGCCCCCCGGCCGATCCCGGGCCGCCCCGTCTCCCTCTCCGAGACACCACCGGGGTGTGCCTTCGCCGCGCGGTGCGTCCACGCGCTGCCGCGCTGCTCCGACGAGGCACCCGCGCTCGCACGATTCGGCGACGGCTTCGCCGCCTGCCACCGCGCCGACGAAGGGATCACGCTGTGACCGCCACCCGGAAGGAACTCGCGGTCCAGGGGCTGTGCAAGCGGTACGGGAACCACACGGCCGTGGACGACGTGTCGTTCACGCTGACACCGGGAGCCTCCCTCGCCCTGGTCGGGGAGTCCGGAAGCGGCAAGACCACAACGGTCCGCATGCTCGTCGGCCTGGAACGCCCGGACGCCGGGACCGTCCGCCTGGGCGGCCGGGACCGGTCGGCGCGGGCCCGCAACAGAGCCGAACGGCTGGCCAGGGCCAGGGAGATCCAGATGGTCTTCCAGGACCCGTACCTCTCACTGGACCCTCGCGTGACGGTGACCGGCTGCATGGACGAGGTGCTCCGGCTCCACACCGAACTGGACGCCGCCGCCCGGCGGACCCGGGTCGCCGAGCTCCTGGAACAGGTCGGTCTCGGCGAGCGCGAGAGCGCGGCACTGCCCCGGCACCTCTCCGGCGGGCAGCGCCAGCGCGTCGCCATCGCGCGGGCTCTGGCGGTGCGGCCCCAGGTACTCGTCCTCGACGAGGCGGTCGCGGCGCTCGACGTGTCCATCCAGGCGCAGATACTCGAACTGCTCGCCACGATCCGGCGCGAGGCGGGCATCGGCTACCTCTTCGTCACCCACGACCTGGCCGTGGTCCGGCACATCGCGGACGAGGTGCTGGTGCTCAGGTCGGGAAGGGTCGTGGAGGCGGGCCCGACCGCCGCCGTCCTGGACACCCCGCAACACCCCTACACGCGCCTGCTTCTCGACTCCGTACCCCGCCGCGGCTGGAACCCGGGCCTCGCGGTGTCGGGGCGCCGGGCGCTCGACTGAGCAAACCCGCCGATCAGGCGTCCTTCTTCACCGGCTCCAGAATCGCCACGCACTCCACGTGCGAGGTCATCGGGAACAGGTCGAACGCCCGCAGCGTCCGCACCTTGTAGCCGCCCTCGCTGAAGTACGCCAGGTCGCGGGCCAGGGCCGCCGGGTCGCAGGCCACGTACGCGATGCGGCGGGCGCCCAGCGCGACCAGCTGCTTCACCGTCTGCTTGCCCGCGCCCGCGCGGGGCGGGTCGAGGACGATCAGGTCGGCCTCCGTGATGCCCGTGCGCGGCAGGACCTGGTCGACCTTGCCGTGCTCGATGCGGACCCGGTCGAGGTCCTTCAGGTTGTGGCGGGCGTCCTCGACGGCACGCTTGCCGGACTCGATGCCGAGCACTGCGCCCTTCTCACCGATGCGCTGGCCGATGGCGCCGGCGAAGAGGCCGACACCGCAGTAGAGGTCGAGGGCCGTGTCGTTCTTGCGGGGCAGCAGTCCCTGCATGACGGCGCGGACGAGGGTGTCGGCCGCCTGCGGGTGGACCTGCCAGAAGCCGCCGGAGCCGACGCGGTACGTCCGGTCGTCGGCGCGCTCGCGGACGAAGGCGCGGCCGTGGACGCGGTGGACGCCGCCGTCGTGCTCCTCGACGCGGAGTACGGAGACCGGCTTGTCCAGCTCCACGAGGGGCAGTCGGCCGCCGGGCTTCGGCGTGAGGATGACCTGGCGGTCGTGCGAGCCGGTGGCGGCGATGGCCTCCACCGCGGCCAGCGTCGGCCATTCGCGCTTCTCGATGCCCAGCTCGGTGACGCCGGGGGCGGCGATCATGCAGTGGTCGATCGGCTGGACCTCGTGCGAGCGGTGCTTGCGCAGTCCGGCCCGGCCCTCGGCGTCGATCGTGTACTGGACGCGGGTGCGCCACGCGGGCACCTGGCCCTGCGGGAGCTTGTCGCCCTCGGCCGGCATGACCGTGCCGTCCCAGCCGGCCTCCTCGGGGGTCAGGCCCGCGAGGCGCTTGAGCTGCTCGGCGATGACCTCGCCCTTGAGGCGGCGCTGGGCGCCGGGCTTGGCGTGCTGCCAGTCGCAGCCGCCGCACATGCCGGGGCCCGCGTACTTGCAGGGGGCCTCGACGCGGTCCTTGGACGCCTCGATGATCTTGACGGCGTCGGCGCGCAGGAAGCGGGAGCCGGTCTCGCCGTCGGTGACCCGGGCGACGATCTTCTCGCCGGGGAGCGTGTGCCGTACGAAGAGGACCTGGCCCTCCGAGGTACGGGCGATGCAGTGGCCGCCGTGCGCGACGGGGCCGACCTCGACCTCGTACTCCTCCCCGACCAGCGAGTCCCCGGCCTGCGATTCCCCGGCCTGCGGCGGAGTGGATTCGTTCTGCATGAGGGGGTGGCTCCAGAGATCAAGGGGAAGCGGAAAACGGCCGGACAACGACCCACCAGTCTACGTGGGTGGTTGTCCGGCCGCTTACCACGAACCCGCTCCGCCGGTCAGCCCTTGTTGCTGGGCTCTTTCTGCTTCCGCTCCACCGGGCCCCGGCGCACCGATCCCGGAGCGTTCCATTCGGCACGCTTCCTGGCGCGCTTCTTCGCGACCTCGGACGACTCCAGCTGGTACGGCACGGACGTCACCATGACGCCAGGCGTGAACAGCAGCCGGCCCTTCAGCCGCAGGGCGCTCTGGTTGTGCAGCAGGTGCTCGTACCAGTGCCCGACGACGTACTCCGGGATGTAGACGCTGACCACGTCGCGCGGGCTCTCCCGGCGCAGGCCCTTCACGTAGTCGATGACCGGGCGGGTCACCTCGCGGTAGGGCGAGTCCAGGATCTTCAGCGGCACGTTGATACCGCGCCGCTCCCAGTCGTCCTTGAGCGTCTTCGTCTCGTCCGCGTCGACGCTGATGGTGAGCGCCTCCAGCCGGTCGGAGCGGATGAGCTTGGCGTACGCGAGGGCGCGCAGTGTGGGCCGGTGGAGCTTGGAGACCAGGACGATCGAGTGGACCCTGGACGGCCGGACGGTCTCGTCGGACGGGGTCTCGTCGGCGGCGATCTCCGCGGCGACACGGTCGTAGTGCCTGCGGATCGCGCTCATCGTCCCGTAGAAGATCACCATGCCGAGCAGCGCGACCCAGGCGCCGTGGGTGAACTTGGTGGCGAGGACGACCACCAGCACGAGGCCGGTGAAGAAGGCGCCGAAGGTGTTGATCGCGCGGGAGCGGATCATGTGGCGGCGCGTGGCCGGGTCCTTCTCCGTGCGCAGATGGCGGTTCCAGTGCCGCACCATGCCGATCTGGCTGAGCGTGAAGGAGACGAAGACGCCGACGATGTAGAGCTGGATCAGCTTGGTCGAGTCCGCTCCGTAGATCCAGACCAGCAGGATCGCCGCACCCGCCAGCAGCACGATGCCGTTGGAGAACGCGAGCCGGTCGCCGCGGGTGTGCAGCTGGCGCGGCAGGTAGCGGTCCTGGGCGAGGATCGAGCCGAGCAGCGGGAAGCCGTTGTACGCGGTGTTGGCCGCCAGGAAGAGCACGAGCGCGGTGGCCGTGGCGAGGACCACGAAGAGGAAGGTCCCGTCACCGAAGACCGCGGCCGCGACCTGCGAGATCACGGGGTCCTGGACGAAGCTCTCGCCGACCGCTGCGCCGTCGCGGATCAGGTCCTTCGCCGGGTTCTCGGCCATCTTCACATCGGTGGCCATGGCCAGCCCGATGATTCCGCAGAACATGGTGACGGCCAGCAGGCCCATCATCGCGAGGGTGGTCGCGGCGTTCTTGCTCTTCGGCTTGCGGAAGGCGGGCACACCGTTGCTGATCGCCTCGACGCCGGTGAGCGCGGCGCAGCCGGAGGAGAAGGCCCGCAGGAGCAGGAAGACCAGCGCGAAGCCGGCCAGTCCCTCGTGTTCGGCCTTGATCTCGAGGTCGGAGGTCGGGGCGTGCATGGAATCGCCGAGTACCAGTCCCCGGAACGCGCCCCAGGCGATCATCAGGAAGACGCCGACCACGAAGAGGTACGTGGGAATGGCGAAGAGCTTGCCGGATTCCTTGACGCCCCGCAGGTTCATCAGCGTCAGCAGCACGATCGCCCCGATGGCGACGGGCACCTTGTGCTCCACGACGAACGGGATCGCCGAGCCGAGGTTCTCCACACCGGAGGAGATCGACACGGCGACGGTCAGGACGTAGTCGACCAGCAGAGCGCTGGCGACCGTCAGTCCCGCCTTGGGGCCGAGGTTGGTGTTGGCGACCTCGTAGTCGCCGCCGCCGCTCGGGTACGCACGCACGTTCTGCCGGTACGAGGCGACGACCGTGAACATCAGCACCACGACGGCGAGCGCGATCCACGGGCTGAAGTGATAGGCCGACACACCCGCGATGGAGAGCACGAGGAGGACTTCTCCGGGTGCGTACGCCACCGAGGACAGCGGGTCGGATGCGAAGACGGGGAGCGCGATGCGTTTCGGGAGGAGCGTTTCTCCCAGATTGTCGCTACGCAGCGCCCTGCCGATCAGGATCCGTTTGGGGATGTCGGTCAGTTTGGACACGCAGAGGATCGTATGCGTTCCATATGGAAGCCGCGGAGCCACCACCCCATCAAAGCCGGGCAATCTCTACTATTTTCCGGCTCCGGGCACAGAACTTCGCTCAATCTTTAACGTCTTCCTTGCGCTCACCCTTCCGCGAAGAGCGCGCTGTATCCGTTGAGTGCGGGCTGACCGCCGAGGTGGGCGTAGAGAACGGTGGCGTCGCCTGCGATCTCGCCGCGCGCCACCAGGTCGGCCATGCCCGCCATCGACTTCCACTCGTACACCGGGTCGGTGACCATTCCCTCGGTACGCGCGGCCAGCCGCATCGCGTCGAGCGTGGCCTCGTCGGGAATGCCGTACGTACCTCCGTGGTAGCGCTCGTCGAGCTCGACGTCCGCCACGGTGAGCTCGCGCCGCCCACCGATCAGCGCGGCGGTGGCGCGGGCGATCCTGGCGATCTGCTCACGGGTCCTCGCCGGTTCCGCGGAGGCGTCGATGCCCAGCACGCGCCGGGGCCGGCCGCCCGCCTCCTCGATGGCGGCGAAGCCCGCGACCATGCCTGCCTGGGTGGAGCCGGTGACCGAGCAGACGACGACGGTGTCGAGGAAGACGCCGAGCGCCGCCTCCTGCTCGGCGACCTCGTACGCCCAGTTGGCGAAGCCGAGGCCGCCGAGCGGATGGTCGGAGGCGCCGGCCGGAATGGCGTACGGGCGTCCGCCCCCGTCCTCGACCTCACGCAGCGCCTGCTCCCAGCTCTCCTTGACACCGATCCCGAAGCCGGCGCGCACGAGGCGGACATCGGCACCGGCCAGCCGGCTGATGAGGATGTTGCCGATCTTGTCGTAGCCGGGGTCGGACCAGTCCACCCAGCTCTCCTGGATGAGCACGCACTTCAGACCCGCGCGGGCCGCGACCGCCGCCACCTGGCGGGTGTGGTTGGACTGGACGCCGCCGATGGACACGAGGGTGTCGCAGCCCTTGGCCAGCGCGTCGGCGACGAGGTATTCGAGCTTGCGGGTCTTGTTGCCGCCGTAGGCGATGCCGGAGTTGCAGTCCTCGCGCTTGGCCCAGAGCGCGGCGCCGCCCAGGTGCTCGGTGAGCCGGTCCAGACGGTGCACGGGCGAGGGTCCGAAGAGGAGGGGATAGCGCGCGTACGAGGAGAGGGCGGCCGGCAGGGTCGTCGTCACGGGGGCTCCTTGGATCTCGGGGTAACACTCGTGGGGTCGGACAGTCAGGGGGCAGGTGGCTCGTCGGCGAGCTGTTCCAGGGCCCGCCAGATCTCCGCGGTGATCCGGGAGGCCGCCTCCGCGTCTCCCCCGGCGCAGGCGTCGATGAGCCGGTCGTGCAGGGCGGCCGAGCCGTGCGCCGCGCTCGCCGTGCCGAACTGCCGCCATTCCAGGCGGCGGATCAGCGGGGTGTAGCGCTCGACCGTCGCGGCGACCGCGCGGTTGCCGCACGCGGTGACGAGCACCTCGTGCAGTTCGTCGTCGGCGCGCAGCGCTGCGGCGGTGTCACCGTCGGCCGCGGCCGCCCGGAACCGCTCGTTCGCCGCCCGCATCACCGCGATGTCCGCATCGTTCAGGTGCGGGACCGCGCTGCGGGCCGCGAGCTCCTGCATCGCGCGTACGACGGCGGCGGCGTCCCTGACGTCACGCGGGACGAGCCGGGTGACGCGGGTGTAGCTCTGCGGCTTGCTCTCGACGAGCCCTTCCCCCGCGAGGCGGGACAGTGCGTCGCGCACGGGCGCCCGGGAGAGCCCGAGCCGTTCGGCGAGGTCGGCGTCGCGGACGGCCGCACCGGGCGGGATGTCGCCGCGGACGATGGCGTCGCGAATCGCTTCGTACGCGGTGTCCCGCAGCAGGGTCCGTCGGACGGGCCGGAGAGTCTCCATGAACTGACATGTTAGATGTCTGTGCTCCGCTGCTCAAGAGTGCGGGCAGGGGGTGCGGACGCGGGGCACACTCGGATGAGGCGGCCACATCGAGGCGGCATAAGCTCAACCCCGGGCAACGCCGAAGGTGGTTGCCCCGTTGTTTGCCCGGCAAGCTGAGAAAGAAGTGTGACCAGGGTGTTTTCGCAGGTCAGCGGGATGACCAGGACGGCGAGGTAGGCGCAAGGTGCACATCGTCATCATGGGCTGCGGGCGAGTCGGAGCCGCTCTCGCGCAGACCCTGGAAAAGCAGGGACACACGGTCGCCGTGATCGACCAGGACCCCACCGCGTTCCGTCGCCTGGGTTCAGGCTTCGGCGGCCGTCGGGTCACCGGGGTCGGCTTCGACCAGGACACCCTCCGCGAGGCCGGGATCGAAGAGGCCGGCGCGTTCGCCGCGGTGAGCAGCGGCGACAACTCGAACATCATCGCGGCCCGCGTGGCCCGCGAGATGTTCTCCATCGAGAACGTCGCCGCCCGGATCTACGACCCGCGGCGTGCCGAGGTCTACCAGCGCCTCGGTATCCCCACGGTGGCCACCGTCCGCTGGACCGCGGACCAGATGCTGCGGCGGCTGCTGCCGTCCGGCGCCGAGCCGCTGTGGCGCGACCCGAGCGGCGGTGTGCAGCTCGCCGAGGTGCACACCACGCCCTCGTGGATCGGCCACAAGATCAGCACGCTCCAGGAGCAGACGGGAGTGCGCGTCGCGTTCCTCACCCGACTGGGTGAAGCGATCCTGCCGACGTCGCAGACGGTCCTGCAGGAGAGCGACCTCGTCCACGTGATGATGCGTACGGACGAGATCGCGAAGGTCGAGGCGGCCTTCGCCGAGGGCCCAGAGGAAGGCGGTCACTGATGCGCGTGTCGATTGCCGGGGCCGGCGCGGTGGGCCGCTCCATCGCGACCGAGCTGCTGGAGAACGGGCACGAGGTGCTGCTGATCGACAAGGCCCCGACCGCCATCTCGGTGGAGCGGGTCCCGATGGCCGAGTGGCTGCTCGCGGACGCCTGCGAGATCACCTCGCTGGACGAGGCCGCCCTCCAGCGGTGCAACGTCGTGATCGCCGCGACCGGTGACGACAAGGTCAACCTGGTCGTCTCGCTGCTCGCGAAGACCGAGTACGGCGTGCCGAGGGTCGTCGCCCGGGTGAACAACCCGAAGAACGAGTGGCTGTTCAACGAGTCCTGGGGCGTCGATGTCGCGGTCTCCACTCCGCGCCTGATGTCGGCCCTGGTCGAGGAGGCGGTGAGCGTCGGCGATCTGGTCCGGCTGCTGCGCTTCAGCCACGGCGACGCCAACCTCGTCGAGCTGACGCTGCCCCCGGAGTCGGCGCTCGCCGGCACCTCAGTCGGCGATGTGGCATGGCCCGAGGACACCTCACTGGTCACCATCATCCGCGGTACGCGCGTCCTGACGCCGAGCACCGAGGAGACGCTGGAAGCCGGTGACGAGCTGCTCTTCGTGGCGGCGCAGGCGCGCGAGGAACAGCTGGAGGATCTGCTGTCGGTGCGCCGCGAGCTCACCGAGGACTGAGTACGCGTACGAGAGGGGCCCCGAACCGTGTCATACGGATCGGGGCCCCTCTCGTACGCGACTGCGAGTCCGGCGTCAGACCTCGCGGCTGCCGGCTTCGGCCGCCCGTGCCTTGCGGTCCTGCTCGGCCTGTTCCTTCGCCTCCATCTCGGCGAAGACGTCGATCGGCGGCGGCGCCTTGGCGAGGAAGAGCCAGGTCAGATAGACGGCGAGCAGGAACGGCGGGATCTTCAGCGAGACCAGGACCCAGCCGAGCTGGGTGGTGTCGGCCCACCAGTAGAGCGGGAAGAGGATCGCGCACTTGGCGAGCAGGATCAGCCCCCAGGCCCAGCTGGCCTTGGCGTACGCGGCCTTGCGGCCGGGGTTCCTGGTGCGCCAGGAGAGGTTCTCCTTGAAGACCGGACCCAGGATCAGGCCGATCAGCGGCACACCCGCGATCGTCGTGACGATGTAGGCGAGCGCCAGTCCGAGCGTGTAGATCATGCCCGGGAGATAGAAGTCCTTGGCGTTGCCCGTCATCATCGCGAAGACCACACCGAAGGCCACGCCGAAGACGCCGCTGAAGGCGTGCTTGACGGTGTCCTTGCGGACCAGCCGGACACCGACCATGAGCAGCGACACGACCAGGGCCGCGATGGCCGCGGTGTGCAGGTCCTTGTTGATGGTGAACATCGTGACGAAGAGCAGCCCGGGAAGGACTGTCTCCACCATTCCGCGGACACCGCCGAACGCCTCGGAGAGCGCGGCCTCGGTGACCGCCTTCGCTGCGGCCTCCTCCTGGGCGGTGGGGTGGGACGTGTCCGTATCGGACGTCGGCTTGTCGAGAGACGTCACCGGCTACTCCTTGCCGAGCGGTCGGAGTTCGTATTTGGGGTTGAACAGCACTCGGCGTCCGTGACTCATGGAGATACGGCCCGAGGCGATGAGCTTACGGCCCGGCTCTATGCCGACGATGGAGCGACGGCCGAGCCAGACCACGTCGAGCGGCGCGGAACCGTCGAAGAGCTCCGCCTCCAGGGCGGGCACTCCGGCGCGCGGACGCAGGGTGACGGTCCGCAACGTACCAGTCACCTTCACGATCTGGCGGTCGGAGCACTCAGCGATGCGCGTGCACCCCGACGCCTGGGCGTCCTCCCGCAGCTCCTCGGACTCCAGGTCCTGCTGCGAGCTGGACAGCCGGTCGAGCATCCGGCGGAAGCGGCCGGACGGCTTATCCGCCTTACCGGCCTTCTCGGAACGGGGAACAGCACTCATACCCGAAGGGTACCGGTGTCCGGCGGTGTCGGCGGATGCCCGGGGGTGTCACCCGGACGGGTGAGCTCAGCCGCGCTCGAAGCGGTAGCCCATGCCCGGCTCGGTGACGAAGTGCCGCGGGTGCGAGGGGTCGGCCTCCAGCTTGCGGCGCAGCTGGGCCATGTAGACCCGCAGGTAGTTGGTCTCGGTGCCGTACGAGGGACCCCAGACCTCCTGGAGCAGCTGCTTCTGGCTGACGAGCCGGCCGCCGTTGCGGACGAGGACCTCCAGCAGATGCCACTCGGTGGGGGTGAGGCGTACGTCGCGGCCCCCGCGGTTGACCTTCTTGGCCGCCAGGTCGACGGTGAACCCCTCGGTCTCGACGACCACGACGCCGTCGGCGCCGTCCGCGCCGACCGGCTCGGCCCTGCGTACCGCCGCGCGCAGCCGGGCCAGCAGCTCGTCCATGCCGAAGGGCTTGGTGACGTAGTCGTCGGCGCCGGCGTCCAGAGCCTCGACCTTCTCGTCCGAGGTGTGGCGGGCGGAGAGCACCAGGATCGGCACCCGGGTCCAGCCGCGCAGCCCCCGGATCACCTCGACGCCGTCCATGTCGGGCAGCCCGAGGTCGAGGACGACGACGTCGGGGTGGCGTGCGGCGGCGAGCTGCAGCGCGGTCGCTCCGTCGGGCGCCGCGTCCACCTCGTACTTGCGCGCCTTCAGGTTGATCACGAGGGCGCGTACGATCTGCGGCTCGTCGTCGACCACAAGCACCCTGGTCATCGTGGACCTGCCTTTCTGCTGCACGGGAAATGATGTACGGAGTACGGAAGATTCACGAGGTGACCTGCGCGGGCAGGCCGGGGCTGACCGGAACGTATCCCGCCGCCGCCTTGAGCGTGAGGACCATGGTCATCCCGCCGCCGGGGGTGTCCTCCGCGTCGAGTGTGCCGCCCATGGCCTCCACGAAGCCCCGGGCGACCGCGAGGCCGAGGCCGACCCCGGCGCCGCGCGGGGCATCGCCGTAGCGCTGGAAGGGCTCGAAGATCCGTTCCTTGCCCTCGTCGGGGACGCCGGGGCCGCGGTCGGTGACGCGCAGCTCGACGCGTTCGCCCAGGGAGCTGGCCGCCACGACGACGCGTGTGCCGTCGGGGCTGTACTTCACGGCGTTCTCGACGATGTTGGCGACGGACCGCTCCAGCAGGCCGGGGTCGACGGCGACCATCGGAAGCGTCTCGGGGATGTCGAGGTCGACGCTGCCCTCGGGTACGCCGCCCAGTGCCATGGGGACGACCTCGTCGAGGTCGATCTCACGGATCAGCGGTGTGACGGTGCCGGTCTGGAGGCGGGACATGTCCAGCAGGTTGCCGACGAGGTGGTCGAGGCGGTCGGCACCGTTCTCGATGCCTTCGAGGAGCTCCGCCTCGTCCTCGTCGGACCAGGAGACGTCGTCGGAGCGCAGGGAGCTGACGGCGGCCTTGATGGCGGCCAGCGGGGTACGCAGATCGTGGCTGACGGCGGCGAGGAGCGCGGTCCTGATCCGGTTGCCCTCGGCGAGCCGCCGGGCCTCCTCGGCCTCCCCCACGAGGCGCTGGCGGTCCAGTACGACGGCGGCCTGGGCGGCGAAGGCGCCGAGCACCCGCCGGTCCTCGGCGGGCAGCACCCGGCCGGAGAGCGCCAGCGCCATGTGGTCGCCGACGGGCATGTCCACATCGGCGTCCTCGGGGCGGACGACCGGGGCCGGTCCCACGGACCCTGCGCAGGTCCACGGCTCGACGTCGCTCTGCCGCTCCAGGAGGGCGACGGACTCCATCGCGAACGTCTCGCGGACCCGCTCCAGCAGGGCGTCCAGCGTGGTCTCGCCGCGCAGGACGCTGCCGGCCAGGAAGGAGAGGATCTCGGACTCGGCGCGCAGCCTGGCGGCCTGGTGGGTGCGGCGGGCCGCCAGATCCACCACGGAGGCGACCGCGACCGCCACCGCGAAGAAGATCACGATGGCGACGAGGTTCTCCGGGTCCTGGACGGTCAGGGTGTGCGTGGGCGGGGTGAAGTAGTAGTTGAGCAGCAGGGAGCCGGCGGCGGCGGAGGCGAGGGCGGGGCGCAGTCCGCCGAGCAGGGCGGCGCCGACGGTCAGGAAGAGGAAGAGCAGGACGTCGTTGGCGAGACCGGGACCGTCCTCCAGGCTCCGCAGGAACAGCGAGAGGAGCACCGGTCCCCCGACGCCGACGGCCCAGCCCCAGAGGATCCGGGCCCGGCCGAGCCGGTTGCCGCGGGCCAGGGGCAGTCCCCGTCCCTTGGCGACCTCTTCGTGCGTGACGATGTGGACGTCGAGGTCGGGCCCGGAATCGCGGGCCACGGTGGCGCCGACGCCCGGGCCGTATATGTACTGCCATGCCTTGCGGCGGCTGGAGCCGAGGACGATCTGTGTGGCGTTGACCCCGCGGGCGAATTCGAGGAGCGCCGAGGGTATGTCGTCGCCGATGACGTGGTGGAAGGTGCCGCCCAGGTCCTCGACGAGGGTGCGCTGTACGGCGAGTTCCTTGGGCGAGGCGGCGGTGAGCCCGTCGCTCCGGGCGATGTACACGGCGAGGATCTCGCTGCCGGAGCCCTTGGCCGCCATCCGGGACGCGCGGCGTATCAGGGTGCGGCCCTCGGGGCCGCCGGTCAGCCCGACGACGATCCGTTCGCGGGCCTGCCAGGTGGTGCGGATGTTGTGCTCGCCGCGGTACTGCTGGAGGTATTCGTCGACCCGGTCGGCGACCCAGAGCAGGGCCAGCTCACGCAGTGCGGTGAGGTTGCCGGGGCGGAAGTAGTTGGACAGGGCCGCGTCGAGCTTGTCGGGCTTGTAGATGTTGCCGTGGGCCATGCGCCGGCGCAGGGCCTGGGGCGACATGTCGACCAGTTCTATCTGGTCGGCCCGGCGTACGACTTCGTCGGGGACGGTCTCGCGCTGCCGCACCCCGGTGATCGACTCGACGACGTCACCGAGCGACTCCAGGTGCTGGATGTTGACGGTGGAGACGACGTCGATACCGGCCGCGAGGAGTTCCTCGACGTCCTGCCAGCGCTTGGCGTTGCGGGAGCCGGGCACATTGGTGTGGGCCAGTTCGTCCACCAGGGCGACGGCGGGTGCCCGCTCGATGACGGCGTCGACGTCCATCTCGGTGAAGGCGGCCGAGCGGTACTCGATGTCACGGCGCCCGACCTGCTCCAGGCCGTGCAGCATCACCTCGGTGCGCGGCCGGTCGTGGTGCTCCACGAAGGCGACGACGCAGTCGGTGCCCCGCTCCACCCGACGGTGTGCCTCGGAGAGCATCGCGTACGTCTTGCCGACGCCCGGTGCCGCACCCAGGTAGATCCGAAGCTTGCCGCGTCCCATGGCCCCATTGTCTTCCAGAATCGGCTGCGGCCTGTGCGGCAGCCGATTCCGAAACTACTCCGAGGATTTTGGGCATATCGGGCGAGGGGTGGCTCCGGGGAGCGTATTGACGGGATTCTGATGCCCTGCGGGGGCCTCAGACCGCTGTCGCGTGCTCCACGATGTGGCCGTCGCTGAGCTCAAGGACCCGGTCGGCGAGGCCGAGCAGCTGGGCGTCGTGGGTGGCGACGAGAGCGGTGACGCCCTCGCTGCGCACCACCGCGCGCAGCAGCTCCATGACGGCGAGACCGGTCTCCGCGTCGAGCTGTCCGGTGGGCTCGTCGGCGATCAGCAGGGCGGGCCGGTTGGCCAGAGCGCGGGCGATGGCGACGCGCTGCTGCTGTCCGCCGGAGAGCTCGCCGGGGCGCTGCTGGGCGTGGTCGCCGAGCCCGACCAGCGAGAGCAGCAGTGCCACACGCTCCTCGCGCTCCTTCGGGTCGGCCTTGCGCAGCCGCATCGGTACGCCGACGTTCTCGGCGGCGGTGAGGATCGGGATCAGGCCGAACGACTGGAAGATGAAGCCGATCCGGTCGCGGCGCAGTTCCAGGAGGCCGCTCTCGCCGAGTCCGGAGAGGTCCGTGCCGTCGACGGTGATCCGGCCGCCGTCCGGCGAGTCCAGACCGCCGACCAGATTGAGCAGCGTCGTCTTGCCCGAGCCGGACCGCCCCTTGAGCGCGACGAGCTCACCGCGCGGGATCTCGAAGGACACACCGCGCAGCGCGTGGACGGCCGCGGCGCCGGTCCCGTACGAGCGGTGCAGGTCCTCGATCCGCACCATGGGCCCGCGGGCCGGGTCCTGGGCCACGGCCGTGCCGCCCTGCGCGCTGATGCTCTCGGTCATGTCTCTCCCCGTACGTACGCTTCCCCGCCGCGGCCAGTATGTGCATGAGGCATACGGCCGGGCAATGGCCGGATTACGGAACATCCGCCCGCCCTGGCGCACAGGGAACGGACGGGGGCACGGAAAAGCCGGTGGGCCGTACCCCTGGACATGCGGGTAGGGCCCACCGGCCGATGCTGCGGGGAGCGCGTCAGCGCACCTCGGTGATCTCGGGTCCGCGCTGGAGCTGACCCATTCCTCCGGAGAACTTCGAGCCCTCCTGCTCATCCTGCTGCACACCCTCCGGCACCATCTGGGCGTCGTTGGGGAGCTTCAGGACGATCGGGTCGCGCGGCGCCATCGGGCCCTCGCCACGGACGACCACGGTGTCCCGGAAGATCGTCTCCAGCAGCCCGGCGGCCTCCGGCTGCACGGCACCCTGGCCGGAGATGACTCCGCGCAGGAACCAGCGGGGCCCGTCGACACCGACGAAACGCACGAGCTGTACGCCGTTCGTCCCGTCCGGGAGCTGTACGGGGACCTGGGCGCGCAGCTCCCAGCCCAGCGGGCCCTCGACCTCGTCGATGATGCCGCCCTGCTGGGTGATGCCCGAGGCGATCTCCTCGCGGACCTCGCCCCAGATGCCCTGCTTCTTGGGGGCCGCGAAGGCCTGCAGCTGAACCGCGCTGTCGCGCAGGACGACGGTCGCGGCGACGATCGCGTCACCGGCGACCTCGACCCGCAGCTCCATGCCCTCGACTCCGGGCACGAAGATGCCGCCCAGGTCGACCCGGCCCTCGCCGGGCTGGGAGACCTCGTCGATGTCCCACGGTCCGTCCGGCCGGGGGGCCGGCGGAAGGTTCATCCGGCGCGAGCCGCCTGCGGCACCGTCGGTCTCATCGAGCTCGTCGGCGACCTGCTCGGCCTCGCGCGCTTCGTCCGCCGCGTCCTCGGCGGAACCACTCTTCTTGCGACGTCCGAACACGTCACTGTCCTTCCCGGTCGGATACGACCGAAGCGTAGCTGTTCCCACCCTGGGTGATCCCGCCCCTGACGCCGTCCACCGCGGCATGACCGCCGGTGGACCCGAAGCCACCTTCGGCCCGCGCCGAACCGGGAAGTTCCGCCACCTCGTGGAAGCGCACCTTCTCGACCTGCTGGACGACCAGCTGGGCAATCCGGTCGAAACGTTCGAACCGCACGGTCTCGCGCGGGTCGAGGTTGACCACGATCACCTTGATCTCCCCACGGTACCCGGCATCAACCGTCCCTGGGGCATTCACGAGGGCCACTCCGCAGCGGGCAGCGAGGCCGGAGCGCGGGTGCACGAATGCCGCGTACCCGTCGGGCAGCGCGATCGACACTCCGGTCGGCAGCACCGCCCGTTCCCCGGGCGCGAGTTCGGCGGCCTCGGTGGTCACCAGATCGGCCCCGGCGTCGCCCGGATGCCCGTACGAGGGGATCGGCACCTCGGGGTCGATCCGGCGGATCAGTACGTCGAGAGGAGGACGCATCAGGGGTTCACCTCGAAGGCACGGGCCCGCTTGACCTGGTCCGGGTCGGCCATGGCCGCCTGGATCTCGGCCGGGCGGCCGTTGGCGATGAAGTGGTCGACCTTGACCTCGATGAAGAGGGCGTCGGCGCGGACCGCGACGGGCCCGTCGGGGCCACCGATCCGGCCGGTCGCGGTCGAGTAGATCTTGCGGCCGTGGACGGCGGTGATCTCGGCGTCCAGGAAGAGGACGGTGTCCACGGGTACCGGCCGTACGAAGTCGGTCTCCAGCCGCCCGGTCACCGCGATCACCCGCAGCAGCCAGTTCAGCGAGCCGAGCGTCTCGTCCAGCGCGGTGGCCAGTACGCCGCCGTGCGCGAGACCCGGGGCACCCTGGTGGGCGGGCTGCACCGTGAACTCGGCGGTGACGCGCACACCTTCCCCGGCCCGGGCCTGGAGGTGCAGCCCGTGCGGCTGTCCCCCGCCGCAGCCGAAACAGTGTTCGTAGTGCGCGCCGAGGAGTTCTCCCGGCGCCGGGGCTTCGGGGTGCCGGACCGGCGCCACCGCGTCGGCCGGGGGCCGCAGGGCCTTAGATGTTCCACTCACAGGCGCAGACATTACCCGCGCGGCCGACCGCGGGTCGCGCCGTGCCAAGCTTGGATTCATGCAGCCTTCCGCAACGCCCTTCGACGAACGTCTCACCGCACCCCGTTCGTGGTGGGTCATCGCCTTCGGGGTCGGCATCGCCTGTGCCCTGATGCTCCTGCCGCTCGGCACCCTGCCCCTGCTCGGCGGTCTGGTCGGCGGTACGGCCGCGTCGGCGGTGCTCGTGAGTTCGTACGGCTCCGCGCGTGTCCGGGTGGTGGCGGGCGCCCTCGTCGCGGGCGACGCGCGGATTCCGCTGTCGGCGCTCGGCGAGGCCGAGGCGCTGGACGCGGAGGAGGCGCTCGCCTGGCGCTCGCACAAGGCGGACACGCGCGCGTTCATGCTGCTGCGCAGCTACATCCCGACGGCGGTGCGGGTGGAGGTCACGGACCCGGCCGACCCGACTCCGTACGTCTTCGTGTCGACCCGCGAGCCGCAGGCCCTGGTGGCGGCGCTCTCGGCGGTACGGGCGGCCTGACCCGAACGGGGGGCCTTAGCTCTGCGACTCCCCAGGCAGCTGCTTGGGGTTCTCGGGCTGCTCCAGCGCGGGCAGGCCGGAGAGGCGGTCCCAGGTGACCTGGTCCTTGCGCAGGTCCTTCCTGACCCGTTCGGCGAGCTTCTGGGTGTCGCGCCGGTTCATCATCGCGCCGACCGCGGCGCCGATCATGAACGGGATCAGATTCGGCAGATCGCGCACCATGCGCTTCATGATCTGCTGGCGCAGCTCGCGTTTCATCTGGCCGCCGAGCGCCGCGTTCAGCGTCGTGGGCCGTGAGACGTCGATACCGCGCTCCTCCGTCCAGGACGTCAGATACGCGGTGCTGCGCTGTCCGATGTTGCCGGGCGGCCGTCGGCCGTAGACCTCGTGGAGCTCGGCGACTAGCTTCAGTTCGATCGCCGCGACGCCGGTGATCTCCGCTGCCAGCTCGGCGAGCATGGCGGGCGGTACGGGCATCATGGCCGCCGCCCCGATTCCCGCGCCGACGGCGGCGGTCGCCTTGCTCGCGCCCGCGATGAGCCTGTCCGCGAGCTCTTCGGGGCCGAGCCCCGGGAACTGCCTGCGCAGGGTGTCGAGATCGCGCACAGGGACGCGGGGAGCCGTGTCGATGATCCGGTCGGCAAGCTGGCCGACTACGGCTCTGGCGCTCTCCCCGCCCTTGCGTACGCCCCGTTTCAGTGTGTTCAGACGGCCTGCCCCGGTCACGGGCTCCGTCCTGCCGGCGTCTCCGGCCATTTCCGTGGTGCCTGGCGTGCCTTCCGCCCGGACTGCTTCGAGCGAGGCCGACCGGCCCCGCTCGTCGTCAGATGCACCGCCGGAGGGCGGCAGGGCGGCGGAACGCTCGGCAGACGCGCTTGCGCCTTCTGCCGGGCCTGTGCCGCCCTGATTCGCCTCCGCGGCCTTTTTGCGCCGCAAGCGCCGCTTCCGGAACGGTGTGTCACCTGCCACCGCCGACCCGACCTAGTCGCAGTCGCGGCAGATCGGCTGGCCGTTCTTCTCGCGGGCCAGCTGGCTCCTGTGGTGCACGAGGAAACAGCTCATGCACGTGAACTCGTCGGCCTGCTTGGGCAGGACCCGTACGGCCAGTTCCTCGTTGGACAGGTCTGCGCCGGGCAGCTCCAGTCCTTCGGCCGCGTCGAATTCGTCGACGTCGACGGCGGACGCGGTCTTGTCGCTCCGACGAGCCTTGAGCTCTTCGAGGCTGTCCTGGTCCACGTCGTCGTCGGTCTTGCGTGGGGTGTCGTAATCCGTTGCCATGTCGCTCTCCCCCTCATGGGTTTCTGCGGTGTCTCCAGCGCACGTAACGCGTGAGAGGCCGGACTTGTGCCCGACCTGAGGCGGAGATTTTGCCTCACATCAAGGTCTGTTACTCAATCGACACCCAACCGGGCCCCTCGGGAGAGGTCGGCTTGGGTGGCGATGGGGACCGTACACGGTCCTGATACTGCGGTTCACAGGCGCCACCCCGTGTACTTCCCGTGATATCGACCCCTGAAAACCCGGACGTTTCCCGGCTTTCCGACGGAGGCGTGATCACGGAGAGTAGAGGGCCCAAGTTTCGCACCTGTGATCGATCACACACGGACTCACCGGGAACGGGTCCCGAAAATTCCGCCTAAAGCGAACAGTGCGAGCCATTGCGACCTCGCACCACGAAGCCTCTCAGACCGGCAGGGTGACGCGCATCACAAGACCACCGCCCTCGCGGGGCTCCGCGATGATACGGCCTCCGTGGGCTCGCGCGACGGACCGCGCGATCGACAGGCCGAGTCCGACCCCCTTGTCGCTGCCCGTCCGCTCCGTACGCAGCCGCCTGAAGGGCTCGAAGAGGTTGTCGATCTCGTACGCCGGCACCACGGGACCCGTGTTCGAGACGACGAGGACCGCCTGTCCGGGCTGGAGCTCGGTGGTCACCTCCACCCACCCGTTTTCGGCCACGTTGTAGCGGACGGCGTTCTGTACGAGGTTGAGCGCGATCCGCTCCAGCAGGACACCGTTGCCCTGGATGACGGCGGGGGCCCGCTCGCCCCGGATCACCACGCCCTTCGCCGCCGCCTCCGCGAGGGTCTGGTCGATGGCGCGCTCCGCGACCTCGGCCAGATCCACGGGCTTGCGCTCGACGATCTGGTTGTCGCTGCGGGCGAGCAGCAGCAGTCCTTCGACCAGCTGCTCACTGCGCTCGTTGGTGGCCAGCAGGGTCTTGCCGAGCTGCTGGAGCTCAGGCGGGGCCTCCGGGTCGGAGAGGTGGACCTCCAGCAGCGTGCGGTTGATGGCGAGCGGCGTACGCAGCTCGTGCGAGGCGTTGCCCACGAACCGCTGCTGGGCCGTGAAGGCCCGCTCCAGGCGGTCCAGCATGTCGTCGAAGGTGTCGGCGAGCTCCTTCAGCTCGTCGTCCGGGCCGTCCAGCTCGATCCGGCGGGACAGATCGGTTCCGGCCACCCTGCGGGCGGTGCGGGTGATCCGGCCCAGCGGGGACAGGACGCGGCCCGCCATGGCGTAACCGAAGGCGAAGGCGATGATGCTGAGGCCCACGAGGGCCAGCAGGGAGCGGTTCAGCAGAGTGTCGAGCGCCTGCTGGCGCTGGTGGTTGACGCAAGCGTTCATGGCCCCGTTGAAGGCGTCGGGTGTCGCCTTCTTGGGGAGGTCGCACACCTCGCTGGTGACCTGGCCGTTCACGATCTGGAACGGCAGCTCACTGCCCACGTGCAGGGCCTGCGCGGCCAGCATGTAGATGATCGAGAGCAACAGGATGCCCGCGATCAGGAACATGCCGCCGTAGAGCAGGGTGAGCCGTATACGGATGGTCGGGCGCAGCCAGGGGTACGGGGGCTCCTGCTGTTTGGGCTCCCAGGTCGGCTTGGGGGGCGCTGTCACTGGCGCCGGGGCGGCTGGCACAGGTTCCTCAGATCCGGTATCCGGAACCGGGCACCGTGACGATGACGGGCGGTTCACCGAGCTTGCGGCGCAGGGTCATGACCGTCACGCGCACCACGTTGGTGAACGGGTCGGTGTTCTCGTCCCACGCCTTCTCCAGCAGCTGCTCGGCCGAGACGACCGCGCCCTCGCTGCGCATCAGGACCTCCAGCACCGCGAACTCCTTCGGCGCGAGCTGGATCTCCTGCTCGTCCCGGAAGACCTCGCGGCGGTTGGGGTCGAGCTTGATCCCGGCGCGCTCCAGGACCGGCGGCAGCGCGACCGTCGTACGGCGCCCCAGGGCGCGTACCCGCGCGGTCAGCTCGCTGAAGGCGAAGGGCTTGGGGAGGTAGTCGTCCGCGCCGAGCTCCAGTCCCTCCACCCGGTCGCTGACGTCGCCCGACGCGGTGAGCATGAGCACCCGGGTGGGCATGCCGAGCTCGACGATCCTGCGGCAGACGTCGTCGCCGTGGACCAGCGGGAGGTCCCGGTCCAGCACCACCACGTCGTAGTCATTGACCCCGACACGCTCCAGGGCCGCGGCACCGTCGTAGACGACGTCGACGGCCATGGCCTCCCGGCGCAGTCCGGTGGCCACCGCATCGGCGAGCAGTTGCTCGTCCTCGACGACGAGTACGCGCACGGCGCTGTCCTTCCTTAGATACTTCGGTCCGTCGAAATGGCGAACGGCCCAGGTCGGGGCCGCTCGGCCGCACGGTCGGCAGAGCGACTGTGCGCGTCCATCCTGCCCGCAACGCGCATAAACCGGCGGTAAGACGACGCGGGGCCACCTGCGGCTCCGGGGAATGCGGCGGATTTACGCGCCAGTTGAGGTTTCTGCGGGACCGGGCCTGGGGAGGACGACTTCACACCCGAGATCACACCCTGCGCGTGGCGTGCCACAGCCCGTTCTGTCCCCCAGGGGGAAGGCGTGATCACCCGCCCTCCGGTCCCCGGCCGGAGGAATTCCGGGCACACCCCCGTGCCACCGACCCACGATGAAGGGGCGCTTCATGGACGCTTTCACCGCAGGTCTGCTGCAACGCATCAAGAGCACCGAGTCCGACCTCACGAGGGCTCGCGAGACAGGTGACGACTTCCTCGCGGATGTCGAGCAGGGAGAGCTGGACGACCTGCGCCGCCTCGCGGCCGAACACGGCGTCGAAGTCAGCACGACAAGCGTCTGAGCCGCTATGAGAGGGCCCCGGCTGCCGGTCATGGCAGCCGGGGCCCTTTTCTGTGCCCGTGCGCCCGCAGGGCCCTGTGAGGGCCTTCGGTGGGCCCTCGGTCAGTCGTGCCAGGCGCCAAGCTCTTCGAGCAGCGCCTGGAGCGGCTCGAAGACGCCGGGGGTGGCCGCCACCGTCAGTCCGCCGTCGGCGGGCCTGCCGGGGCGCCCGCCGGTGAGTGCGCCCGCCTCCCTGGCGATGAGGTCGCCGGCCGCGAGGTCCCACGGGTGCAGCCCGCGCTCGTAGTAGCCGTCGAGGCGGCCCGCCGCGACGTCGCACAGGTCGACGGCGGCCGAGCCGCTGCGCCGGATGTCGCGAAGGCGCGGGATGAGCCGCTGGGCCACGTCCGCCTGGTGGGTGCGGACGTCCGTGACGTAGTTGAAGCCGGTCGACACGAGCGCCTGGCTGAGCGGGGGCGCGGGGCGGCTGCGCAGGGCGGCGCCGTTCGCGTACGCCCCGCCGCCGAGCACCGCGTGGTACGTCTCGCGGCGCATCGGGGCCTCGACCACGCCGACGACCCGCTCGCCCTCGCGTTCCGCCGCGATGGACACGGCCCAGGTGGGCAGGCCGTAGAGGTAGTTCACCGTGCCGTCGAGCGGGTCGATGACCCAGCGGATGCCCGTACTGCTCTCGGAACTCGCGCCCTCCTCGCCGAGGAAGCCGTCGCCGGGGCGGCGCTCGGAGAGGAAGCCGGTGATCAGCTTCTCGGCGGCGATGTCCATCTCGGTGACGACGTCGATGGGACTGGACTTGGTCGCGGCCACCCCCAGGTCCGCGGGACGGCCGTCCCGCAGCAGGGCGCCCGCGCGGCGGGCCGCTTCCAGCGCGAGATCGAGGAGTTCGGTCAGGAAGGGGTCGGTCACGGTGCTCCCAGGAGGATTGCGGTCAGAGGGCGAGAGACCCTAGGCGTACGGGCTGTCGGCGCCCGCCGCGGCCGGCTTCGGGGTCCGGGCCGGGCAGCAGCCGACCGGGCACAGATCGTGGCCGGGGCCGAGCGCGCCCAGGGCGCACCGCTCCACGGCGCGTCCCCGCTCGGTCGCCGTGCGCTCCGCGATCAGCTCGCGGACGGCTGCGGCGAACCGCGGGTCGGCGCCGACGGTCGGGGACCTGCGCACCGGGAGACCGAGCTCGGCGGCCTTCGCGGTGGCCTCTGTGTCGAGGTCGTACAGGACCTCCATGTGGTCCGAGACGAAGCCGATGGGGACCATCACGACCGCGGGGGCGCCCGCGCCGTGGACGTCCTCCAGGTGGTCGCAGATGTCGGGCTCGAGCCACGGGGTCTGCGGAGCGCCGCTGCGCGACTGGTAGACGAGCTGCCACGGGTGGTCGACGCCCGTCCGCTCGCGCACCGCGTCGACGATCACCCGGGCGACGTCGAGGTGCTGCGCGACGTACGCCCCGCCGTCCCCGTGCTCCTCCTGGGGGCCCGAGGTGTCGGCGGCGGAGGTGGGGATGGAGTGCGTGGTGAAGGCGAGGCGCGCGCCCGCCCCGATGTCCGCGGGCAGGTCGGCGAGCGCGGCCAGCACGCCGTCCGTCATGGGCTCCACGAAGCCCGGGTGGTTGAAGTAGTGCCGCAGCTTGTCGACGCGCGGCACGGGCAGTCCCTCGGCCTCCAGGACGGCCAGCGACTCCGCCAGGTTCTCGCGGTACTGGCGGCAGCCCGAGTACGAGGCGTAGGCGCTGGTGGCGAGCACGGCGATACGGCGGTGTCCGGCCACGGCCATCTCACGCAGGGTGTCCGTGAGGTACGGGGCCCAGTTGCGGTTGCCCCAGTACACCGGAAGGTCCAGGCCGTTGTCGGCGAAGTCCTTGCGCAGGGCGTCCAGCAGGGCCCTGTTCTGCCCGTTGATGGGGCTGACGCCGCCGAACAGGAAGTAGTGCTTGCCGACTTCCTTCAGCCGCTCCTCGGGGATGCCCCGGCCACGGGTCACGTTCGCCAGGAACGGGACCACGTCCTCCGGGCCTTCGGGGCCTCCGAAGGAGAGCAGCAGCAGGGCGTCGTAGAGAGCGGGATCGCGCAGATCGGACATGCACCCGATCCTGCCACCCGGGTCCGACAGCGCCGCAACCGACATCCGCCCAGGTACCCGGCGCCCGGTTCCGCCCGTAAGCTGTATCGGCCATCTTCATGCATTACAGGCTTGACCGGAGTGCCCCTTGCCCAGCCCCTACCGCGCCATTTTCGCCGCCCCAGGTTCCAAGGCGTTCTCGACGGCCGGTTTCCTCGGACGTATGCCCCTGTCGATGATGGGGATCGGCATCGTCACCATGGTTTCCCAGATCACCGGACGGTACGGGCTGGCCGGCGCACTCGCGGCCACGCTGGCCATGGCGGCGGCGGTCTTCGGTCCGCAGATCTCCCGGCTGGTCGACCGGTACGGGCAGCGCCGGGTGCTGCGGCCGGCCACGCTCGTCTCCTTGGCGGCGGTCACGGGACTGCTCGTCTGCGCCCAGCAACGGTGGCCGGACTGGACCCTGTTCGTCTTCTCCGCCGGCGTCGGCTGCGTCCCCAGCGTGGGAGCGATGACCCGGTCCCGCTGGGCGGACATCTACCGGGGCTCGCCCCGTGAACTGCACACCGCGTACGCGTGGGAGTCGATCGTCGACGAGGTGTGCTTCATCTTCGGGCCGATCATCTCGATCGGGCTCTCCACCGCGTGGTTTCCCGAAGCGGGTCCGCTGCTGGCCGGAGTGTTCCTGGCGATCGGTGTCTTCTGGCTGACCGCGCAGCGCGCCACCGAACCGGTCCCGCACCCCAAGTCGGCGCAGTCCCGCGGCTCGGCGCTGCGCTCCCCCGGACTCCAGGTCCTGGTACTCACCTTCGTGGCGACCGGAACGATCTTCGGGGCGGTGGACGTGGTCACCGTGGCCTTCGCCGAGGAACAGGGCCACAAGGCCGCGGCAAGTCTCGTCCTGGCCGTCTACGCCCTGGGCTCCTGCCTGGCCGGAGCCGTGTTCGGGCTGATGCACCTCAAGGGCAGGCCGTCCACCACCTGGCTGGTGGGGGTCTGTGTGATGGCCGTGAGTATGATCCCCCTCCAACTGGCCGGGAACCTGCCGTTTCTGGCCGTGGCGCTCTTTGTCGCGGGTCTCTCCGTCGCACCGACGATGGTGACGACCATGGCCCTCGTCGAGCAGCACGTACCGCGCGCCGAACTGACCGAGGGCATGAGCTGGACCGGCACCGGGCTCGCGGTCGGAGTGGCGCTCGGCTCCTCGGCCGCCGGCTGGGTGGTCGACGCGTCCGGAGCGGAGGCGGCGTACGTGGTGCCCGTCGTGGCGGGAGCGCTCGCGGCCGCGGTGGCGTTCCTGGGGTATCGCCGGCTGGCCAGGCCGGCTACTACGGGAGGGCGCGGGGAAGATGAGCGGCACCTACGCAAGGACGACGACAAGCGCGTGGCGTAACTGGGCGGGGAACGTCACCGCCCGGCCGGTACGGGCGGTGACGCCGGCTTCCGTGGACGAGCTCGCCGAGGTGCTCCGCAGGGCGTCCGAGGACGGTCTGAAGGTGAAGCCGGTCGGCACGGGCCATTCGTTCACGGCGACCGCGGCCACCGACGGCGTCCTGATACGTCCCGATCTGCTCACCGGCATCCGGGACATCGACCGTACGGCGATGACGGTGACGGTCGAGGCCGGCACCCCGCTGAAGCGGCTCAATCTGGCGCTCGCCCGTGAGGGGCTCTCCCTCACCAACATGGGCGACATCATGGAGCAGACGGTCGCCGGGGCCACGTCGACCGGCACGCACGGCACCGGCCGCGACTCCGCTTCGATATCCGCGCAGATCCGCGCTCTCGAACTGGTCACCGCCGACGGCACGGTGCTGCGCTGCTCGGAGCAGGAGAATCCGGATGTCTTCGCCGTGGCCCGCCTGGGGATCGGCGCCCTCGGTGTGATCACCGCGATCACCTTCGCCGTGGAGCCGGTCTTCCTGCTGACGGCCCGCGAGGAGCCGATGACCTTCGACAGGGTCACCGCCGACTTCGACCGGCACTTCACCGAGAACGAGCACTTCGAGTTCTACTGGTTCCCGCACACCGGCAACTGCAACACCAAGCGCAACAACCGCAGCGCGGGACCGGCGGCCCCGCCCGGCAAGGTCGGCGCCTGGGTGGACGACGAGCTGCTGTCGAACGGCGTCTTCCAGGTCGCCTGCTCGCTCGGCCGTGCGGTCCCCGCGACCATCCCGTCGATCGCCAGGCTCTCCAGCCGGGCCCTCTCGGCGCGTACGTACACCGACATCCCGTACAAGGTCTTCACCAGCCCGCGCCGGGTCCGCTTCATGGAGATGGAGTACGCGCTGCCGCGGGAGAGCGCCGTGGCGGCGCTGCGCGAGGTCAAGGCCATGATCGACCGCTCGCCCCTGCGGATCAGCTTCCCGGTCGAGGTCAGGACCGCGCCCGCCGACGACATCGCGCTCTCCACGGCCTCGGGCCGGGAGAGCGCGTACATCGCCGTGCATCTGTACCGCGGCACGCCGTACCAGGCGTACTTCACCGCGGTGGAAGCGATCATGACCGCCCACGGCGGCCGCCCGCACTGGGGCAAGATCCACACCCGGGACGCCGCCTATCTGGCCGGGGTCTATCCGCGGTTCGGTGAGTTCACCGCGGTACGCGACCGGCTCGACCCGGACCGGCTGTTCGGCAACGACTACCTGCGCCGCGTACTCGGCGACTGACGGGCCGGTACCCGGGGACCCGGCACACCGTCCGTCGTCAGCCGCCGGCTCCCGTGCCGGGAGTGGCCTCTTCCTGCTGTGCCGGAGTCCCGGCGGTCCCGCTCGGGTCCGGGGTGGACGTGGCACCGTCGTCCGGCGCGGTCGGGGTGGGTGTGGGAGTGGGGGCGGTTTCGCCGTCGCCACTGCCGGAGTCCGAGGGCGTGGGCGTCGGCTCGGCCGTCTGCCCGTCGTCCTCCCGGCCGGGGTCCGGATTCGCGCTCGCGCCGTCGCCCGGGTCCGTACCCGGCGCCGTACCGCTGCCGGTCTCCTGGCCCTGGTCCGGGTCCACACCCTGTTCCCGGCCGGTGCCGTCGGAGGGCGCGGGCGCCGGTCCCGAGCCCTGCTCCCCGCCTCGTACGACGGAGCCGAAGGTCGTTCCCCGGCCGCCGCTCAGGTCGTTGCCGGAGACCAGCTCGAACGCGGTGATCCCGACCATCGCCAGCGCGAAGACCGCGACGGCCGCGAGCGCCGACTTCTTCCAGCCCCGGATGCGTGTGCCGTGCGTGACGGCGTCGGAGAACTCGTCGTCCGGGGCGGGCCGCAGCAGCTGTGCGCCGTCGAGGTCGAGCAGCTGTGTGCGGTCCGTGCCGGTCCCTGCGGTGCGCAGGACCGTGGTCGTGTCGTCCTCGGGCCGCACCTGGCGGAGCACCGTCGTCGCGTCGTCCTCGGTCCGCACCGTGCGCAGGACCGTCGTCGCGTCGTCCACCGGCTCCGGCCGTGGGTCGTACCCGGCCGGAGTCGTCTCCCTCGTCCGTACGGTCACCTGACGGCCCGCCGGATGCTTCACGTGGACCGTGACTTCGCGGATCTGCTCGCCCGTGCGGCGGAAGAAGTGCTGGAAGACGGAGCCCCCGCAGGTGGCGACGATGCTCATCACCCCCGCGCCGGCAATCGTTCCGTACACGCCCAGTTGCGAGGCCATCACGGCGGCGGCGACCGCTGCCACCGCACTGCCGGCAACCTGCGGCAGACTCAGATCTATGCGCCTTTCCTTGGGTTCTATGTCGCTTTCCGGCTTTTGAACCATTACCAGCCCCTGCTTGACATCTCTCCCACCATGCAACAAGAAGGGACCTTTGGGCGAAGTGAATAGTTCCGCTTCCGGAGATTTTGTGAAGCAGGACACGCATTGCGCACATTTGCCCGGCTGTCGCGTACCCCGACTCCCGCGCCCCGTAAGAACTTCGGCGGCGCGCCGGTCCACCCGCATGGCCCGAATGGAGTACTGTGGCGAGCCCTGGGGCCGGACTCCCGCATGGGTATCCGGACTCTTCGGGAGGGGGCCGAAGGCGGCACTCGAACCGGCGGCGCCGCGGCATCGCACGGCGCCTGCTACACAGAGCGACCACCCGGTCACTGTGTGTCGCAAATAGGTAACCGTGCCATAACGGCGCTTGAGGGCCAAGGCCCGACACGCCGGGTAACTTGGCAAGGTTGTGGCCAGCTGCACCCGGGCAGGCCACACTCGACTAGCGGAAGCAGCGACGCACGTGACGTCGGCAGGCACCACCCGGGAGGTTCCCATGCCCGAACTGCGTGTCGTGGCCGTCTCAAACGACGGCACACGACTGGTGCTCAAGGCTGCGGACAGCACGGAGTACACGCTTCCGATCGATGAGCGGCTGCGCGCCGCCGTGCGCAACGACCGCGCCCGGCTCGGCCAGATCGAGATCGAGGTGGAGAGCCACCTCCGCCCCCGCGACATCCAGGCCCGGATACGCGCCGGTGCCTCCGCGGAGGAGGTCGCTCAGTTCGCCGGAATCCCCGTCGACCGTGTGCGCCGCTTCGAGGGCCCCGTGCTCGCGGAGCGTGCCTTCATGGCCGAGCGGGCCCGGAAGACTCCCGTGCGCCGTCCCGGCGAGAACACCGGCACCGGCCCCCAGCTCGGCGAGGCGGTCAACGAGCGTCTCCTGATGCGGGGCGCCGACAAGGAAACGGTCCTGTGGGACTCCTGGCGCCGGGACGACGGCACCTGGGAAGTCCTCCTGGTCTACCGGGTCGCGGGCGAGCCCCACTCGGCGAGCTGGACGTACGACCCGCCGCGGCGGCTCGTCCAGGCCGTCGACGACGAAGCGCGCTCGCTGATCGGCGAGACCGACGACGTCGCCGCGCCGGAGCCCAGCTTCCCCTTCGTACCCCGGATCGCGCGGCTGCCGCGCGACCGGCCGCTGGACCGTGCCCTGGACCGTCAGATGGAGCGCCCAGCTCCGCCGCCGCCCCCCGAGCCCGAGGAGCGCATCGGCGGGGTGTCGGCCAACGAGCGCGATTCGCTGACCAGTCTGCTGGAGGCCGTACCGAGCTTCCGCGGCGACATGGTCGTACCGGAACGGCCCTCGCCGCCCGAGCCGCCCGCCATCGAGCCCGCGATCCAGGAGCCCGAAGCGGACGAGCCGCCCGCGGCGGCGGCTTCCGCCGGGGCGGGTTCGGCGTACGCGGACGTGCTGATGCCGCGTGCGGTGGCCGGTCACCGCGACCGGCTGACCGGGACGACGGACCGGCAGGCCGAGGCGGACGGGGTCCGTCCCGGCCGTCGGGCAGCGGTGCCCAGCTGGGACGAGATCGTGTTCGGTACGCGCCGGAAGAAGCAGGACTGAGCGGGTGACCGCGGTATGACGAGGGCCCGTACGCCGCCGCGTACGGGCCCTTGCCCTGTCCGGTCACCCCGAGCGTTATTGCGGGTCCGGGCCCGTCGCGACGGGCCGGGAGGTGTCCGAGGACCACTCGGACCAGGAGCCTGCGTACAGAGCAGCGTGGTACCCGGCGATTTCCAGCGCCAGCACCTCATGGGCACCGGAGACGCCCGAGCCGCAGTAGACACCGACCGCGCCGGCTTCGCTCGACGCCCCCAGCCCGGAGAACCGGGACGCCAGCAGCCCGGCGGCCAGGAATCGCCCGCCCTCGCCGACGTTCTCCGAGGTCGGGGCCGAGACGGCGCCCGGGATATGGCCGCCGACCCGGTCGATCGGCTCCACGTCGCCCCGGTAGCGCTCCGCGGCCCGCGCGTCGAGGAGCAGCCCGGAGCGGGCGAGGCCGGCCGCCGCGTCCGCGTCCAGCAGCGGCAGCGCGCCCGGCTCGGGCTTGAAGTCGCCCTCGGCCGGCGCGGGCGTCTCGGTGGAGAGCCCACCCGCCCAGGCCGCGAGACCGCCGTCCAGCACCCTGACATCCGTGTGCCCGGTCCAGCGCAGCAGCCACCAGGCGCGCGCCGCCGCCCAGCCGGGACCGCCGTCGTACACCACCACGGGAGTGCCGTGGGAGACCCCGGCACGGCGCATCACCGCCCCGAACTCCTCCGGGTCGGGCAGCGGGTGCCGGCCGCCCCTGCCCGCCGGACCTGCGAGCTCCGCGTCGAGGTCGACGAAGACCGCGCCGGGGATGTGCCCGGCCTCGTAGTCGGGGCGGCCGTGCGGACCTCCCAGTTGCCAGCGGACGTCCAGGAGCACCGGCGGACGCGACCCCGCCGACTCGCTCGCATATTCGGATGCGGTGATGATGGGCTTCATGTCTGCCATCCTCGCGCAGTAGCCACCCCACCTGTAGCGATACCGATGCGGATATACCCGCTCAAATCGGACCCTCAGTGTCGAGAAGCCGTCGAAAGGCGGCGCGGCCGGGGCGCGTCACGCGTCAGGTGGTGCAAGCATCTGCACGGGCGTACATCCCCTCCACCATCCGGGCCGGTGCGCCGGTCCTGTCCCCCCGTACGGCCACCACAACGGTCCGAGGAGAGAGAAGACGATGACCGAGGCTGCCGAGCGGCGCACACCCGGAACACCGTGCTGGGTGAGTCTGATCGTGCACGGCCTGACGGCCACCCAGGATTTCTATGCCGCCCTGTTCGGCTGGGAGTTCCGGCCGGGGCCAGAACAACTGGGGCCGTACGTCCGCGCGCTGCTCGACGGCAAGGAGGTCGCGGGGCTCGGACAGCTGGCGCCCGACCGGCACCTGCCGATCGCCTGGACGACGTATCTCGCCACCGACGACGCCGACCTCACGGCGGAGACGATCCGCTCCTGCGGGGGCACGGTCGCGGTCGGGCCCATCGACGCGGGTGAGGCGGGCCGTCTGGCCATCGCCTCCGACCCGAGCGGGGCGGTCTTCGGTATCTGGCAGGCCGCCGCACATGTCGGTACGGCCCTGGCGGGCTCCCCGGGGACACCCGTCTGGAACGAGCTGGTGACCCGGGAGACCGCTTCGGTGGGCAAGTTCTACCAGGCGGTCTTCGGCTTCGAGACCGAGGCCGTCGTCTCGGCCGACTTCGACTACCAGACGCTGCACGTGGACGGCGCTCCCGTGGCGTCACTGCACGGCGTGGGTCATGCCCTGCCGCGCGACCGGGGACCGCACTGGATGACGTACTTCGAGGTGGCCGACACCGACGCGGCGGCGGCCCGGGTGGTGGAGCTCGGCGGGCACGTTCTGCACCCGCCGCGGGAAGGGGCGAGCGGGCGGCTGGCGACGGTCTCCGACCCGGAGGGCGCCGTGTTCACGATCGTACGGTCGGCCGGCCGCTGAGCGGCGATTCCGGCCTCGGGTCCGTCCGGTGGATCAAGGCCGGACCGGGCGATCGCCCGGTCCGGCCGGCCCTCAGCTGCCGGAGAACTACGGGTACGGGCT
>NZ_JBSHFH010000015.1:82900-165068 GCF_053617235.1 Streptomyces sp. NPDC055749
TTCTGTTTGTTTGGGGGGCCGGGCGGGTGGGGGGGTTTCCGGGCGGGGGGGCGTTCGGTTTTTCATGGGGGGCGGGGGGGTACCGCGGGGCCGGCCCGGCCCTCAGCTGCCGGAGCAGAAGGGGTACGGGTCGAGGCCGAACGACTGGGTGGCGTCGACCCCCTTCTTGATCTGGACGACGGCGGAGTCGGACCGCCATCCGTCCTTGGTGACCAGGACTGTCACCGGACTCTGGTGCTTGTCCAGCCAGAGCTGGTAGACGCCGTCCTTGCCCGTCGTCACCGTCCGGGACACCGCGCCCGACGACAGGACGACCGTCGCGCCCTCCAGCGGATCCGCCGCCCCCGCGCACGCGGCCGAGGTCACGACGCCGGAGATCTTGCCCCACTTGCCGGGCGCCGTGACCGTCATCCTCACGGTGACCGGACCCACGACGTCGGCGTTGTTCGTGCCGATCTTCAACGTCGCGTTGTACGTGCCCGGCTGGGTCACCGCGGCTCCGTCCAGGGTGACGGTGACGGTGCGCCCCTGGCCCGGCTCCAGGGTGAACCGGTCCTCGTCCACCGACAGCCACGCGACGTCCGCGCCGCAGGCGTCGTAACCGGGCAGCAGTTCACCGGTGGTGCTTCCGATGAATCCGGCGCCGGGTGCACCGCCGATCCGGTACAGGCCGCAGGTGCTGCCACCTCGGTAGGTGGCGTGGTTGGAGTTGGGCAGCGCCTCCCAGGTCCGGCCCTCGACGTCGTAGGCGTAGCCGATGTTGGTCACGCCCGCACCCGTGTTGCCGCCGGAGATCGCCAACTGGCCGGCGGTCGCGGTGTATCCGGAGCCCCACAGGGCGGTGGGCATGTCGGGCAGCGCGGTCCAGGTGTCGGTGGCCGGGTCGTACTCGTGGGCGGTGGCGGTGGCGCCCTCGGCGTTGCTGACGCCGCCCGCGCAGTACAGCTTGTCGTTGATCTCGCCGCAGGACGACCAGGAGACGGGCAGCGGGTAGGGCGCCTTGACCTCCCAGGTGTCGGTCTTCGGGTCGTAGGACTGCACGGTCGTCTTGCCGCATGTGGCATCGTCACAGCCGCCGACGAGATACATCTTTCCGTCGACGACCGCCGTGCCGGAGGCGGCGAGCGGCACCGGGGTCGGTGCACCGAGGCTCCAGTTGCCGGTACCCGGGTCGTAGATCTCCAGGTCGGTGGCCAGGCCGCTGTAGAGCCAGCCACCGGCGACGTACAGCTTGCCGTCGACAAAGGCGCCGTTGGGCTTCTGCCGCTGCTGCTTCAGCGGTGCGGCCGTCGTCCAGGCCGAGGTGGCCGGGTCGTAGACGTGGACCGACTGGAGCAGCTTGTTGTTGGACGTGCCCGCGACGGAGTAGATCTTGCCGTTGTGGTTGGCGACCAGGTTGTCCATGACCGGGACGGGGAACGGCGTGACGTCGGTCCAGGGTCCGGCCATGGTGCCGGCGTCGGCGGGAGCCGACCCCTGCGGCGTCCCGGCCCCGGACGTCGTCGCGCCGAGCCGGCCGCCGTCGTCCTTGTGCGGGACGAGCAGCTTCTCCGCCCCTTTCTGTGTGGCCGTGTCAGCAGCCGTAACGGGCACGTCCTGCATCACGAAGTCGCCGCCGGTCTCGGCCAGTCGGACCTGTTTGGCCGCCGAGCCGTTGTTGGTGACCGTGAACGTCGCCGTGCTCCTGGCGCCGAGCTCCTGAGTGGACGTCACCTCGCCCGGCGAGACGGTGATCTCCGCCTCCGCGGCCTGTGCCGAGATGCCGGTGGCCAGCAGCGCCGTCAGCACCGCGGCGGCCACGGTGCGCCGTTGTCTCTTTCCGATGGTCATCAGGGCCTCCCTCGTGGTGGTGTGCGGTGTCATCGGTCGGTGCACCCGCCCGCCGGGGTGAGCGTCAGCTCGACGGAGGTCGTGCCGTCCCGCTGCGGTTTCACCCGCGTCATGTCGGGCGTCAGCCCGTCCTTGCCCGCGATCACACGGAGGGACTCCACGCCCCTGCCGGGCAGCCAGACGCTCGCCTTCCCGTTGCCGTCGGACTTGCGTGCCAGTGCGCTCGGGCCCTGCCCGAGCTCGAGGTACGCGCCCCCGAGCGGGATCGCTTCCCCTTCGCACTTCGCGGACAGGACCGTCACATCGGCCTTCGTCCAGCCTCGGGGCGGCGTGACATCGAGTGCGACGTCCACGACCGTCGTGGCGTACGGGGCGTCGCTGAGGATCTGCAGGCCGGCGAGGTAGCCGCCGGGCTGGTTCAGTTTCGCGGTGTCCGCGGTGACGGTGAGGGTGGCCGACTTGCCCGGTTCGATCGTGGTGGCCGCACCGTCGGAGGACAGCCAGTCCACGTCGCCCGCGCCGCAGGAGTCGGTTCCGGACAGGACCTGCGAGCGGGTCATGCCCGGCCAGCCGCCCGACGCGCCGCCGATGACGTGGAAGCCGCAGGCGCTGCCTGCGCGGTAGAGCGTGTACTTGGTGTTGGGCATCGGCGACCAGGCGTCGCTCGCCGGGTCGTAGGCGTAACCCTCGTTCGTGGCTACTCCGGTGACGAGACCGCCGCGGATACCGCCGGTGACCATGAACTTGCCGCCACCGGAGCCGTAGGCGGAGGCCCAGGCGGGCACGGGGAGCGGGGCGATCTTCGACCAGTGGTCGTGGACCGGGTCGTAGGAGTAGGCATCCTTGACCAGGCCCTTGCGGGAGTTCATGCCGCCCGCGCAGTAGAGCTTGCCGGCGATCGGACCGCAGGTGACCCAGCCGGCGGACACGGGGTAGTCGGCGGCCACCGTCCAGCTGTCGGACGCCGGGTCGTAGACCTGGACGTCGGTGCGTCCGCAGTCGCCTTCCAGGGTGCCGTTCGCGGGGCCGCAGCCGCCGACCATGTAGAGCTTGCCGTCCAGGGCGGCGGTGCCGGAAGCGGCGTACCCCTGCGGCGGGGTGGCGGCACCGGTCCAGGTGCCGGTCTTCGGGTCGTAGACCTCGGTGAGGCCGACGAGCTTGCCGTTGTTGTCCCAGCCGCCGGCGATGTAGAGCTTGTCGCCGATGAACGCGGCGGATGCGCGCTGCCTGGCGGCCCGCAGGTCGGGGAGGGGGTCCCAGCGCTGGTCGAGGTTGTCGTACACGAAGCCCTTCGGCGTGGTGCGGGCGCCGTCGAAGCCGCCGACCGAGTACACCTTGCCGTCGTGGACACCGATGGACGGGTCCATGAGGCTCGTCGGGTACGGGGCGATCGTCGACCAGTCGTCACCGGAGGCGGAGGCCGCGGCGGAGACGGCTGCCGGGTCGGGCCGGCCGGCGGGCGCCGGTGCGTCGGTGCGGGGTTCGATCCAGCTCGGGGTGACCTCGGTCTCGACCTCCAGGGACGGCACCTTGCCCGGGCCGGTCGCCGTCCGGGCTGCGGCGGGGTTGCCGCCGCTCTCGGCGGTGCGGGTGGTGACCGGCGCGGTTCCCGTGTTGGTCAGGGTGACCTCGCGAGTGGTCTTCCCGTCCATGCCCTGCTTGATCTCGACCGTGCCGGGCGTGGCGGTCAGGCGTCCCGCGGCGAGCGCGAAGTCGACCTGGGTGACCTGGCCCTCGGTGGCCTCGATGTCCTTGGTCCGGGCGGTGAAGCCGTCGTGGGTGGCGGTGAGCCTCTGCTCGGCCGCGGTGGGCAGGAAGGACCAGTACAGGCCGTCGGCCACGGCGTCGTCGTCCGGCGTCGGGCCGGAACGGCCGGTCGTGGAGGTGCCGTCGGGGCTGCGGACCTTGGTCGAGCCGAGCGGCTCGTCCGTGTTGCGGTCGGTGACCTGGCCGATGACGAGGCTTCCGGGGACCGGCTCGCAGGCGGGCTCGCCGATCAGGACGTCGTCGATCGCCCACCACATGTCGTACTCACCGGTGTAGCGGAAGCGGACCTGCACGGCGGACTTGCCCGCGGCCTGCGGCAGGGCCAGCCGCATGGACTCCTTCACGGTCGGGCTCTTGTGGTGCCACACCTGTTCCCAGGTCTTCCCACCGTCCGTGGACAGCTCGATGGTGGCGGTGGAGCCGGTCCACGTCGGCGCGAAGTACTCGGTCTCCATCGCGAGCTTCGGCTCGGTGGTGGCGGACAGGTCGATCACGGGGGTGATCAGATACGTGTCCTGGACCTTGCCCGCGGTGTAGTACTTGCTGTTGACACTGGCGAAGTTGCCCTCGCCGCGCGGGGTGCGGTTGCCGAGCGGGTCCGGGTCGTCGAACTCCCAGCTTCCACCGTCGGCCTTGTCGACGACGGTCCAGCCCGCGGGCCGCTCCGTGCCGTCGAAGGTCTCGTAGAGGCCCTTGACGGCGTAGCCGGGGGCCTTGCAGCGCTCGGTGTTCACCTTGGCCGAGAAGTCCTCGGTACGGGAGGAGCTCAGGTCGACGGCCTGGTGCAGGGGCTCGTATCCGGGTACGACGGGCTCGACGGTGAAGTGGTAGTCGCCGCTCGCGGGGAGGGTGAGTTCGTAGGCGCCGGTCTTCGGGTCGGTGTACCAGGGGCCTACGGGCAGCTCGTCGGCGGTGATCTTGGCGTAGAGGGGCCAGCCCTGGCCGGAGCCGTCCTTGACGGTGCCCTTGAGGGTGGCCTTGGGGGCCGGTTCCAGAGCGAAGTCCGCGGTGGCGGTGGCGTTCTCGCCGACCGTGACGTCGGCGGTCTCGGCGACGTAGCCGAACGAGGACACCGAGACCTTGTAGTCGCCCGCCGACAGCCGCACCGTGAAGGTGCCGTCGGGGCGGGTGGACAGGTCGCGGTCGAACTCGCCGTCGACCGCCACGCGGACGCCGCCGACCGGGTCGCCGGTCTTCGCGTCGGTGACCTTGCCGGACAGCGTGCCGACGCCGTCGACCGGGGCCTCGGAGACGGCGGACAGTACGTCGAGCTTGCCCTCGCCCCAGACGTTGTTGTCCTCGGCGGTGCCGCCGCAGACGGTGTCGTCCACGTCGGTCGCGGTGCCGTCGAGCAGGGCGCGGGTGCGGTTGATGTCCCCGACCAGTTCGGGGGCTGCCGACCACATCAGGGCGATGGCGCCCGCGACGTGCGGGGAGGCCATCGAGGTGCCGTTCATCGACGTGTAGGCATTGCCGGGGGCGGCGGAGCGCACGGCGACACCGGGGGCGGCGATGTTGGGCTTGACCTCGCCCTCCTCGCCCGAACCGCGCGCGGAGAACGGGGCGATGGCGCCCTTGGAGTCGAACGCGCCCGCCGCGTATGTCGACTTGTAGTCACCGGGGCTGCCGGCCGTCCTGCATCCCGGGCCTGCGTTGCCGTTGGAGAACATCGGGAACATGCCCGCCGCGGACCAGGCGTTCACGATGTCGCCGAACCAGGGCTCGGTGGCGGAACCGTTGTCGTTGCCCCAGGAGTTGTTCACGATGTGGGGCCGCATCTCAGGACGCGGGTCGGTGCCGTTGAGGTCGGTGGGGGCGAGCATCCACTGGGCCGCGGCCATGAGGGACGCCTCGGTGCAGCGGATCGTCTCGCAGCCCTTGGCCGCGATCCACTGGGCTCCGGGGGCAACGCCGATGCGGTTGGCCTCTCCGGCGTCACCGGTCATGGTGCCGATGGTGTGGGTGCCGTGACCGTTGTTGTCGCACGGCACGCTGGGGTCGTCGCACACCTGGGCCGGATCGAACCAGTTGTGGTTGTGGTCGTAGCTGCCGTCACCCTTGTTGCCCCGGTAGGAGCCCGCGAGAGCCGGGTGGTTGTACTGGGCGCCGCTGTCGATGCTGCCGACGACGATGCCGCCACCGGTGGCCTCGAACTCCTCCCAGACTCGGTCCGCGCCGATGGCCTTGATGCCCCACTCGACCGTGCCGGCCGCCGACCGCACGGCGGGGAGCTTCTTGGTCTCGACGGGTTCGGGCAGTTCGTACGAGCGGTCGACCCCGATCGAGGCGACCTCCGCCTCGGCGGCCAGACTCTCCGCGACCTCCAGCGTTCCGCCCCGGACGAAGACGGCGTTGGAGACGTAGAACGCGCTGTAGTCCGCGCCGGATGCCTCCAGTTGTTCGATCACGCCGGCCTGGCTGCGGGCCGCCGTCTCCTTGAGCTCCTTCACGACGAGTTCGCCGCGCCGGGCCCAGCCCTTCTCGCCGCGGGCCGCGTCCAGGTCGGGGCGGTCCTTGAAGCGGACCCAGAACGAGGTGGTCGGGTCCTCCTCCATGGCGGAGCGGAGCTCCATCGCCACCTTCTCCCCCGCCACCGCCTGTTCGGGTACGACGGCGGTGACGACGGCGGCGATCAGCAGGGCGAGTATCACGCCCGCTGTCAGGCCCGTTCTGCTTCGACGGATCAGGGGGCCAGTTCTCATCAGGGTCCTCCGCTCGGGTCCGGCGGTGTGTGCCGGGATCCCGGAGGACGATTCCAAGTACGCAGATGTCTCTACAAGAGAACTCCGGTTGCGGGTATGCGACTTGTCGGTAGTCCGCCATTCTTGAAGCGGATCACCGAGGCGGAGGAGTGCCATGCTCTTGGACGTGCTGGGACTGGCGGACGACGAGGCGCGGATCTACCGGGCGCTGATTGCCCGGCCCTCGTGCGCCCCCAGGGAGCTCGCCCCCGGACTCGGCCTGGAGGAGGCGCAGGCGCTGTGTCTGCTGAACCGTCTCGAGCAGCTGGGGCTCGCCGCGCGCAGCGCCGAGGACACCCGGCGTTTCGTGGCCTCCCCGCCCGCCGTGGCACTCGGGGCGTTCCTGGCGCAGCGGCAGAACGAGATACGGCTCGCCGAGCTGGAGCTGAACGCCCTGGAGGAGACGTACCGGGCCGCCGCGAGCGGCCGTACGATCGCGGACGTCGTCGACGTGGTGCAGGGCGCCGACGCGATGCGGCAGCGCTTCGAGCAGTTGCAGACCGGTGCACGCCGCGAGGTGCTGACCTTCGTGAAGGCGCCGATGCTGGTGGTCCCTCCCGAGGAGAACACGGCGGAGGACTCCGCCGTGGCGCGCGGCGTCACCTACCGCGCCGTCATCGAGCGCGCCTATCTCGCGGACAGCCCGGACCTGTTGAGCGAGATCAGGACACTGCACGCGATGGGCTCGGAGGTCCGTGTCATCGACGAGCTGCCGCTCAAACTGTTCGTCTTCGACCGGGAACTGGCCCTGGTCCCGGTCGCCGCGGCCTCGGCCTCGGCGGACCCCGGGGCGCTGATGGTGCACCGCAGCGGGCTCCTCGACGCGCTCATCGCCCTGTTCGACACGACGTGGTCGCGGTCGCACCCCGTGGTGGCCGAGGCCGGTGGTCTGCGCGAGATCGAGACGGCCGAGGTCGACGAGGACGACGTCCAGATCCTGACCCTGCTGGTGGCCGGACTGAACGACAAGGCCATCGCGACCCATCTCGGCGCCTCGCTGCGTACGGTGCAGCGACGGGTGCGGGGCCTGCTGGACCTGGCGGGTGCCGAGACACGGCTCCAGCTGGGCTGGCGCGCCGCGAAGATGGGGTGGATCTGAGGCGGGCCGGATCTGCCCGGCCCGTGCCGTCAGACCCAGCCGTGGTGGCGTGCGTGCCAGCCGAGCTGGATACGGGTCGTGACCCCGGCCTTGGTCATGAGCCCGTGGATGCGCCGCTGCACGGTGCGCGGTGACACACCACCCTGCGCGGCCACGGCGTGATCGGTCAGGCCGGCGAGCAGGAGGCGCAGGATCCGGGTGTCGAGGGCGTCGATCGCGTGGTGCGGTGCGCCGTAGGGGCGGGCACGTTCCCACACCGCCTCGAAGAGGGCCTGGGCGACGTTGACCAGGCCGCCGCGCAGGACGAGGCTGGGGTCGACCCCGTCGCCGTGGCCGTGCAGCGGCAGCATCGCCGCCTCGCCGTCGCAGACGAGGAGCTTGAAGGGTATGCACTCGACGGTACGGATCCGCATTCCCCTGGCCAGGGATTCGTCGACATTGTCCGCGGCACGGGGTTCGGCGAGGAACCCCTGGTCGATGACTCCGCGCGCCACGAGGCCGCGTGCCATCACGGTCGACTCCTCGGTGTTCGCCGGGCCGACGACCTGGACCGCGCCGGTGACGAAGGTGTCGATGGAGCGCCGGGCGGCGAGCTGGAGCTGTACGTACCGCTGTCTGACGGCCTCGTGGCCTTCGACGACCTCGACCAGGTCGCGCTGGGCCCGCCCCATACTTCCGGTGCGGTAGGTCTCGACGAGCTCGGCGACGGCGAGTTCGGCGCGCTGCAGACCCTCGCGGCGGGCGGCGAGCTGCGCTCCCAGGCCGACCGACGGCGGCGCCGCGACGAAGTGTCCGGGCCGGGTCGGCAGCCGGCTCACCAGGTCGCGGGCCGTGAGGGTGCCCAGGGCCGTCGCGACGTCGGGTACGGGCAGGGCGAGGGCCTCCGCCACCTCGTCGGAGGTGGCGGAGGCCCGTTCGATCAGGGCGCGGTAGACGCGTTCCTCGTCGGCCGCGAGCCCGAGTTCCTCCAGCGCCATGGCCGACCTCCGCGTAGATGTGCTCTGCCGGGATTGTCCCAGGCGGCGGGGGTCTGCTCGGGGCCGGGTCGGCTCACCGTACGACCGTGACCTCCGGCGAGGTCCAGGTCTCGGTGCCGGGCGCCCCCTGCGGATCGCCGAGCGCCTTGTCGAAGACGAAGCGCAGCCGGTAGCTCCCGGCGGGTGCCGGGGTGCCGTCGGCGCGGTTGGTGTCCCAGTCGTAGAAGGCCATGCCGGTGCCCGCGCCGGAGTTCCTGGCCACCCAGGACGCGTCGTACGGGGTGGCGATGACCCTGTCGTCGGCGTCGAGGACCTGGAGCCGCATGCGCTCGTGCATCGGGAAGCCGTGCGAGAGCATGACCCATGCCTTGTCGTTGCCGGTTGCCGTGTCCGTGAGGTCGACGGTGAGGGGCTCGTTCCTGCCGAAGCTGTAGTAGCCGGGGCGCAGGGCGGGGTTGTCGAGCGTGGGGTTGACCTCGGTGAAGGACGCGTTGGCCACCGGGACGGCGTCGTAGTCGCCCGCCATGCCCAGGTACGGGACGCGGATCTCGGGCGCGTCCGCCCCCTTGCGGGTGAACTCCGCCCAGCCGCTGAACAGCGTGCCCGCGGGCACTCCGGCGGGCTGGCGGATCTGCACCGTGACCGACCGGCTGTCGTGCGCCGGGACGGTGATCTCCTGCTCGCCGAAGGTGAGGCGGCCGGCCTCGGCGGCGGGCTTCCAGTAGGCGGTGTACGGCGGGGCGGCCGAGATCGCCGCGGTGTGCCCGGCACGATAGGTCACCGGCCGGCCTGTCGGGTTGCTGAGGGTGACGCGGCGGACTTCCTGCCGCCCCTCCAGGTCCCCGAGCGCCAGCTTCGCGGGAGCAGCGGAAGGTGTCGTACCGGAGGCGGCGGTGAGCGCCGCGACGGCGTCGACGCGTCCGGCGCCCTGCTGGGCGAGCGGCTGCCTGCCGCGCTGGTGGTCACCGGTCATGGCGAGCGGGGTCGCGGTGTTCTGCAGCGCGGTGCGGACCGCGTCGGGGGTCAGGCCGGGGCGGGCCTGGCGCAGCAGGGCCACGACGCCCGCGACGTGCGGGGAGGCCATCGACGTACCGGAGTTGACGCCGTACCAGCCCTGCGAGGGCGGCAGGGTGGAGAGGATGAAACCGCCGGGCGCGGCCACGTCGGGCTTGAACTCCAGTTCGTTGCCCGGACCCCAGGAGGAGATCTGGTCCATCAGCCCCGCCGCGTCGGCGGTCAGCGGGGAGCCCGCGTAGGCCCCCCAGGTCAGGGATGTGCCGCCCGGGGCGGCGAGGATGCGCTCCGCGTCCATCCCGCGGATGCCTGCCACCGGGATACCGATGGAGCCGCAGCAGAGCGACAGCGGCAGCTGACCGGGCGTCCCCGAAGGGTCGTAGTGCAGCGCGCCGACGGCGCCCGCGGCCTCTGCCGTACGGGCCACGTCCAGGCCGCGGCACTTGTACGCGTCGGCCCCCTTGTACGGGGAGAACAGGGCGACCTGTCCGGTGAGGCTGCCGGCCGGCAGCGGGTCGCACGCGGACGGGATCCGGGTGATGCGGTGGGTGCCGGACGAGGGTGCGGCGGGGGCCCGGCCGGAGTCGACGTAGGGGACGGGCGCGGCGGAGCCGTCGTCGAGGGTGAGGGCCAGGTACGGGTAGCGGCTGTTGTACGTGCTGCCGACCGCGATGGCTTCCTTCGCGATCGCGGGGGCGCCGGCGTTGAACGGACCGGCGGCGCCGTTGCCGACCGCCACGACGGTGGGCACCCCGGATTCGACGAGACGGTCGACGGCGAGCGAGAGCACGCTGCTGCTGCGGTTCTTGGTGGCACCGAGGCTCATGTTGACGATGTCCACACCGTCGGCGGCTGCCCGGTCGAGTGCGGCGATGACCACGTCGTCGGTGGCCTCGTTCTTCTCGCCGAAGACGCGGTAGGCGCGCAGATCCGCGTCCGGGGCGACACCTTGCATGCGGCCGTCGCTGCCGGCGACGATTCCGGCGACATGGGTGCCGTGCCCGGCGGCCGGACCGAATCTGTCGTCGTACGGATCGGCGTCCTCGTCGGCGAAGTCGTAGCCGCCGAGCACCTTGGCGTTGGGAAAGCCTCCGCCGCCGAGCGCCGGATGGTCGTAGGCGATGCCGCTGTCGATGATTCCGACGGTGACGCCCTTGCCGGTGTACCCCTCGTCATGAGCCTGCGGGACGCCGGTGAGTTCGGTGGCCGTGACGATCTCGCGGCCCGAGGGCTGCCCGGCTCCGCGCGCCTCGCGTCCCGCCTGGGCGAGCGCCTTGTCGAGCACCTTCTCCGGGACGGGCGTGGGCCGTTCGGGCGCGGCGAAGGTCACGGGCGCGGTGACCTGGGAGACGCCCGGCAGGGTGTTCAGCAGTGCGGCCTGGGAGGCGGGCACCTTCACGGTGAGCCCGTTGACGACGTTGCGGAAGTGGCGCTCGACGGTCAGGTCGATGCCGGCGCCCTTCGCCGCGTCGACGAGCGTCCGCTGCGATGCGTCGACCGCGCGCCGGGCGCCCGCACGGTCCTTGGGGGTGGCCTGTTGCGCGGCCGGTGCGCTGTCGAGGGTGACGATGCGGGTGACGAACCGGTCGGGGGCGTCGTCCGCGGCGAGCGCGGGGTCGCCGGAGAGCAGGACCGGAAGCATGAGGAGTGCCGCTGATGCGGTGAGGGTGTGTCTGTACACGCGGTCGATCCAATGCGACCGGACGTACGACTTCAACGGACCGGAGTGACGGTTTCTCGCCATGGCGAACTCTCGTCAGCCCCGGCGGCCGGTCACACGCTCTACGGGGCGCCGGCCGAGACGGGCAGCACGTCAGGTGACAGCACTCCGGCACGGGCCGTCGCGCTGGTCGCCCTGCGTTGGTGGTGACGGCGGCACAGCACCTCGTACCCCACCTCGCCCGCCGTCTGGTCGACGTCGCCCACCACTACCTGGGCGCCTTCGACGACCATCTCGCCGTCCACCGTGCGGGCGTTGTGCGTGGCGCGCGCGCCGCACCAACAGAGCGCTTCCACCTGGAGGGTCTCGACCCGGTCGGCGAGTTCGATCAGCCGCTGCGAGCCGGGGAACAGCTTCGTACGGAAATCGGTGGTGATGCCGAAGGCGAAGACATCGAGTTCGAGTTCGTCGACGACGCGGGCGAGCTGGTCGATCTGTTCGGGGGCGAGGAACTGCGCCTCGTCCACGATCACGTAGTCGGCCCTGCCTCCGCGGCTTATGCGGTCGACGAGGTGTCCGTACACGTCCATGCCCTCATCGGCCTCGACGGCCTCGGTGACCAGTCCGAGACGCGAGGAGAGCTTGCCCTGCCCGGCCCGGTCGTCGCGGGTGAAGATGACGCCCTGCAGTCCGCGCGCCGACCGGTTGTGGCCGATCTGCAGCGCCAGGGTGCTCTTTCCGCAGTCCATCGTTCCGGAGAAGAACACAAGCTCGGGCATGAGGGGTTGAGCACCTTTCGGGCGGGGCGTGGTGGTGGGGGGTGACGCAGGATCAGGAGCGTACTTCGAGAAGCGGGACGAGCTGTTCGACGGGGGTCATCGAGCCGTGCATGCCGACCATCGCGGACTCGTGGGGCTCCTGGACGGAGGCGGTGATCACCACGTCGTCGTGGGCAGCGGCGACCACGTCGCCGATCCTGCCGTACACCCGCTCGTCGATCCGGGGGCCGAACCAGCCGGCCTCGATCGCCTCGTCCCGGCTCGCCACCCAGAACTGCTCGCCGAGCACCTCGCGCCAGACGGTCAGCACATCGGACTGCGCGCCGGGGACCGCGTACACATGACGGGCCCGGCCCTCGCCGCCGAGCAGGGCGACACCCGCGCGCAGTTCCCAGTCCTCGTCGAAGTCGATCCTGGACTGCTCGTCGAAGGGGATGTCGATCATGCCGTGGTCGGCCGTGATGTACAGGGCCGAGCGGGGCGGGAGCTGTTCCGCCAGACGCCGGGCGAGACCGTCGACGTACATCAGCTGGCCGCGCCAGGCGTCGGAGTCGACGCCGAAGCGGTGCCCCTTGCCGTCGACCTCGCTGTAGTACGTGTAGACGAGGGAGCGGTCGCCCGCGGCCAGCCGTTCGGCGGCGACGTCCATCCGGTCCTCGCCGGAGAGCCGGCCTATGAAGGAGCCGCCGCTGAGCGCGACCTTGGTGAGCGGGGTCTGCTCGAAGGTGGGTGCCGAGACCTGTGCGGTGCGCACGCCCGCCGCGTCGGCGAGCTTGAAGACGGTGGGGTTCGGCTGCCAGATCTTCGGCTCGGTCCAGGGGCGCCAGCGGAGCTGGTTCATCAGGTCGCCGGTCTGCGGATTACGGACCGTGTAACCGGGAAGGCCGTGCTCTCCGGGCGGCAGCCCCGTACCGACCGAGGCGAGGGAGGTCGCGGTGGTGGACGGGAAGCCTGCGGTGAGCGGGCGGCCGGTGCCGCCGCGCGAGGAAGGGAGCAGGGAGTAAAGGAACGGGGCCTCGTCGGGGTGGGCCTTGATCTGTTCCCAGCCGAGCCCGTCGATCAGGAAGACGCAGTTCCGGTCGGCGGGGGCGAGCTCCGCGATCGTGGCCTCGAACCCGGGTACGCCCTGGCCCGCGACGAGCGTCGGCAGCAGGTCGGAGAGCGAACCGGTCCCGTACTCGGGGACCGGGGCGGTTTCGAGGGGGAGCAGAACAGGGTCCTGCCAGGCGGGCTGGACCATCAGCGGCCGGTCGCCGCGGTCGCGGCCGTGGCCTCGGAGAGCGCCTGCGCGAAGGCGAGCGTCTCGCGGACGGTGTCCGGGCCGTCACCGGCCTCGCTGACCCGCAGGCTCAGGTCGTCGGCGGTGGAGCTGCCGGTGTAGCCGTGGTCGGCCTCGCAGTTGGGGTCGCCACAGGCCGCGGGCTCCAGGTCGATACGGGAGACGGCGCCCCAGCCGATGGTGAGGACGACCTCGCGGGGCAGGGTTCCCGGCACGTACTTCTCCGGGTTGGCCACGACGCGGCTGAGCACGACGGACGAGATCCGGTCGAGCTTGACCGACTCGGTGGAGGTGGTGGCGAACGGTGTGGGGGAATCCGTGTCCGCGGTCTGCTCGTCGGTGTGGCTGACGATGAAGCGGTTGTCCGTCAGGACCAGCACCGTGACATGGCGGCGCACCTCGTTGGAGTCGAAGGTGGTCTCCTGGTGCACCAGGTACGAAGCGACCGGCTCCCCGCCGACGGCGGCCTCCACCGCCTCGGCCACGAGGGCCGGGTAGTAGCCGCTGCGCTCGATCGCCGCGCGCAGCCCCTGGGTCGTCGTACCGGTCTTTGCCATAGGGACCATCCTACGGGGGCCCGGTGGCTGCCGGGCACGCCGTGCGGCAGGTCCCGCCGCCGGACCCGCGGGGACGAAACGGGACGGTCAGTAGCTGGGCAGGCGGCGGGGGCCGAGGTCGGTACGGGCGGGGGGCGGGGCGAGCCGGACGCTCGCGCCGAGAACGGTCAGCCCCTGGGTGGCGACGACCACGGGTTCGAGGGCGACGGAGACCACCTCCGGGTGGTCGTCGACCAGCCGTGACAGCCGCAGCAGCAGCTCTTCGAGCGCCGCGGTGTCCGCGGGGGCTGAACCGCGCCAGCCGAAGAGGACCGGGGCCGCCTTGATGGAGCGGATCAGCTCGGCGGCGTCCCGGTCGGTGGCCGGGACCAGCCGGTGTGCGGTGTCGCCGAGCAGTTCGGATGGGGCGCCCGCGAGGCCGAAGGAGAGCACGGCGCCGGCCGCCGCGTCGATCGAGGCCCGGACGACGGTGTCCACCCCGCGCGGCGCCATGGCCTGCACGACCGGCTGGAGCTCGGCCGGTTTGCCGAGGAGCTCGGTCAGCTCGCCGTACGCACGCCGCAGCTCGCTCTCGTTGGCGAGGTCGAGGCGGACGCCGCCGAGGTCGGCGCGGTGGCGCAGATGAGGGGCGGTGGTCTTGAGCGCCACCGGGTAGCCGAGCCGCTCGGCTGCGGCGACCGCCTCCTCCGCATGGGGTGCGGGCAGCGTGGGCCGGACGGTGATGCCGTAGGAGCCGAGCAGTTCGCCGGCCTCGTCGTGGGTGAGGGGGCGGCCCCGCGGATCGGGGTCGGGGCCAAGGAGCGCGCCGATGAGGCGGGCCGCCGCGGCCTCGTCGACGGTGTCGTCGAAGCCGGGCACCTTGCCGGGTACGGCCGCCTGGCGGCGCCACTGCGCGTACTTGACCGCCTCGGCGAGCGCCCGGACGGCCCGCTCGGCGGCCGGGTAGGCGGGGATTCGCCCGGTGCGGAGAGGGGCGCGGGTGCTCCCGGTGGGGTTCGGTGCGGTCTCGCCGGGGGGCGGCGTGGCCGTGGTGTCCCGTGCGGGGGCAGCCGCCCTCCGGGCGGGGGCGACCGTGCCGGCGGCCGCGGCCAGGGCCTCCGCCAGGCCGCCGATCTCCACGTGGACCACCGCGACGGGCTTGGCGGGACCGGTGGCCGCCGCCTCGCGCAGGGCCGCGGCCAAGACCTCGCCGTCACCCGTCTCCGCCTCGCCGTTCTCCCCCACCCAGGGGATCGCGGTCACGATCACGGCGTCGCAGGTCCCGTCGCCGAGTGCCTCGGCCAGGGCTTCGCGGAAGTCCCGGGGGCTCGCCGCGGTGGTCAGGTCGCGTGGCGGACGCGGACGCAGTCCCTCCGCGAGGCAGGCGTCGTACGTGAGCAGGCCGAGCGACTCGGAGTTGCCGAGGATCGCGACCCTGGGGCCTTCCGGGAGCGGCTGACCGGCGAGGAGCAGGCCCGCGTCGACCATCTCCGTCACCGTGTCGACGCGGATCACGCCCGCCTGCCGCATCAGCGCGGAGACCGTCGCGTCGGGAATGCGGCTGACCGGCACGGCGTGACCCGGCGGGTTGGAACCGCTGTGCCGGGCGCCCTTCACCACGACCACGGGCTTCACGGCCGCCGTCCGCCGGGCGAGGCGGGTGAACTTTCGCGGGTTGCCGAGCGATTCGAGGTAGAGGAGGGCGACATCGGTGTCCTGGTCCTCGTACCAGTACTGGAGGAAGTCGTTGCCGGAGACGTCGGCCCGGTTGCCCGCCGAGATGAACGTGGACAGACCGGCGCCGCGCCGGTGGAGTCCGGAGAGCAGCGCGATCCCGATCGCTCCCGACTGGGTGAAGAGCCCGATGCGGCCTGCGGCGGGCGACTCGGGGGCGAGGGAGGCGTTCAGCCGGACGGCTTCGGAGGTGTTGATGATGCCGAAGGCGTTCGGGCCGATGATCCGCATGCCGTACGAGCGTGCCTGGCGGACGAGTTCGCGCTGCCGCTCCCGCCCTTCGGCGCCCCGCTCGGCGTATCCGGCGGAGAGGACGACGAGTCCCTGGACGCCGTGCTCGCCGCAGTCCGCGACGGCCTCGGGCACCCGGTCGGCGGGCACGGCGAGGACCGCGAGGTCGACCTGCTCCTCGATATCGCCGACGGACCGGTGCGCGGGGACGCCGTCGATCTCGGTCAGGTCGGCGTCGAAGGCCCGGTTCACGGCGTACGTACGTCCGGTGTAGCCGGAGCCGAGGAGGTTGCGCAGCACGGTGCGGCCGACCCCGCCGGGAGTGCGGCCGGTTCCGACGACGGCGACGGAGCCGGGGGCGAGGAGCCGCTGCACCGACCGCGACTCGGCGCGCTGTTCACGGCCGCGCTGGACGGCGAGGGATTCGGCGGTGGGTTCGAGGTCGAGCATGAGGTGGACGGAGCCGTCCTCGAAGCTGCGCTGCTGGGTGTAGCCGGCGTCCCGGAACACCTTGATCATCTTGTTGTTGGCGGGCAGCACCTCGGCCGCGAACCGGCGGATGCCCCGCTCCCTGGCGACCGCCGCGATGTGTTCGAGGAGTGCGGAGGCCACTCCGCGGCCCTGGTGGGCGTCCTGGACGAGGAAGGCGACCTCGGCCTCGTCGGCGGGGGCGGGGGCGGGCCTGCCCCGGTCGTCGATCCGGTCGTAGCGGACGGTGGCGATGAACTCGCCCCCGGTCGTGACGGCGAGACCGACCCGGTCGACGTAGTCGTGATGGGTGAAGCGGTGCACGTCCTTGGCGGAGAGGCGCGGGTACGGGGCGAAGAAGCGGTAGTACTTCGACTCGTCGGAGACCTGCTCGTAGAAGCTGACCAGCCGCTCGGCGTCGTCGGTGGTGATCGGCCTGATGCGCGCGGTACCACCGTCGCGGAGCACCACGTCCGCTTCCCAGTGGTCGGGGTACGCGTGATGCGGACTCTGCTCCGGCGTGGGCTGCATGGGCAAAGCCTACGGCCGACGCACCGGTCGCGGAGGGATCGGGGCCGGGGCAGTCTGAGGGTGCTCGCCCGGCCGAGCGGCCGGGCCGGGGACCGGGCACAGCAGTGCGCACTGCATGAGAGACTGGTCTAGACAACCATTGATTCGTGAAGGGCAGAACCATGGCTGAGCGCCGCGTCAACGTCGGTTGGGCCGAGGGCCTGCACGCCCGCCCCGCTTCCATCTTCGTCCGTGCCGCCACGGCCTCCGGCGTCCCCGTGACGATCTCCAAGGCCGACGGCAACCCGGTGAACGCCGCGTCGATGCTCGCGGTGCTCGGCCTGGGCGCCACCGGCGGCGAGGAGATCGTGCTCGCGTCCGAGGCGGACAACTCCGAAGCCGCCCTGGACCGCCTGGCCAAGCTGGTCGCCGAGGGGCTCGAGGAGCTTCCGGAGACCGTCTGATTCCAGCCGATTCCGGCCGGAATTATTTCTGCGATCGAGTCGCGGCTCCCCCGACCGGGGGCCGCGACTTTTTCGTTTCCGGAAATGCACCGAGCGCCTCGAATTCAGGCAGCGCAAAGAAAGCCCTGCGGAATTAGCCTTCTTTGTATACGGCGTAATTGTTAATGGCGGACGCCCCCGATGTTTACGGCGTGTTGCGAAGAGCTCACCCGGGGCGGCGCGGGGGTGCGTCCGGGGCGGTCCGGGCGGCGGAGCCGGTGAGCCGCGGTGGCCCGCTCGGCGTGCTGGACGGCCAGCGCCCTGGCCCGGTCCGCGTCACCGCGGGCGACCGCGTCCACGATCGCGCCGTGCTCGGCCCAGGACTCCGCAGGGCGTACGGGCTGCTCGACCACGTACATCCAGGCGACCTTGTGCCGGAGCTGGGTGAGCAGCGCGATGAGGCCGGGGCTGCCCGAAGCCTGAGCGAGCGTCTCGTGGAACCAGCCGCCCAGCGAACGCAGATCCTCCCCCTCACCCCGCCGCACCCGCTCCTGCCCCAGCCTGACCAGGCCACGCAGCACCTTGAGATGCGCCTCGGTGCGCCGCTGCGCGGCACGCGCGGCGCCGAGCGGCTCCAGCAGCATCCGGACCTCCAGGAGATCGGCGGCCTCCTGCTCGGTGGGCTCGGCCACGCACGCGCCGGCGTGGCGGCGCGTGACGACGAACCCCTCGGACTCCAGAGTGCGCAGGGCCTCGCGCACCGGGACGCGCGAGACCCCGTAACGACGCGCGAGCAACTCCTCGGTGAGGCGGCTGCCGCGATCGAAGACACCGGAGACGATGTCATCACGGATTGCCGTGCATACCGAATGCGCGGGAATGCGCATGTCCGAACCTCCGCCTTAATCCCCGCGAAACGCGGCCGATCGACGCCTGTTCCGTGACTCTATTGCAATGAGCCCGAATTTCCGACGGCAGGACGGAATCAAGGGATATCTTCTGGCCACGGAAGCCTTCGGCGGACGGGCTTCGGACGATATGCACCGGGCGATACACGTCGGTGAAGGCGTCGGGTGATACGCCGAAGGCCCCGGCGGGGAGCCGGGGCCTTCTGGAAACGCTGGGGTGGGGCGCGCGGCTCAGACGTTCAGGCCGTGCGAGCGCAGGTACGCGACGGGGTCGATGTCGGAGCCGTACTCCGGAGTGGTCCGGGCCTCGAAGTGCAGGTGCGGTCCGGTGGAGTTGCCGGTCGAGCCGGAGATGCCTATCTGCTGACCCGAGGTGACGCTCTGGCCGACGGAGACGCCGATCGAGGAGAGGTGGCCGTACTGGGTGTACGTGCCGTCCGTCATCCGGAGCACGATGTTGTTGCCGTAGGCGCCGCCCCAGCCGGCCTCGACGACCGTGCCGGCGCCGACGGCGACGACGGAGGAGCCGGACGCGGCGCGGAAGTCCACGCCGGAGTGGCTGCCGGAGGACCAGAGGGAACCGCTGGACTTGTAGCCGGTGCTGACGGACGAACCGGCGACCGGGAGGTGGAAGGAGTTCAGCCGCTTGCGCTCGGCCGCACGGGCGGCGCGGGCCTCGGCCTCGCGGATCTCCTCGGCGCGGGCCTCCGCCTTGCGCTTCGCCTCCGCCTTCGCCCTGGCCTTGGCCTCCGCCTTCGCCTTCGCTTCCGCGGCGACCTTGGCCTTCGCCTTGGCGACGGCCTCGGCCTGCTGCTCCTGAGCCTTCGCCTGGGCGGCGATCTGGTCGGCGAGGGTTCCGTCGATGGCGACGGCCTGGGTCAGGCCGGTGTCGCTGACGGTACGGGCCTCGTCCGCGGCGAGGGCCGGGGAGGCCATCGTGCCGATGACGCCTGTGGTGGCCAGAGCCGCGATACCGGCGACCCGGGCGCTCTTGCGCGTCAGGCGGCTCGGGGCACGGTGCTTCCCGGTGGCACGGGTGAACGCCATGGAGGGGCTGATCCTTTCCTTCCTTCTCGCCTACCGGGTTAGCTGACGGGTTCGGAGCAGGAAGGTCTCCTACGGGCCTCTCCGTCCCCGAAGGAACGCAGACGTCCGATTCACCCCAGGGACTTCGTGGGTCCCCGGCTCCCCAGGCTCGCGCCTGACGGGGACTCGGCGATGGCTGCCCGGCGCCGCGGACGCGGCATGCACGTGACGGACAGCGGAGCCGACGCTAAACGGGACAACTTTCAATCACCAAACGGACAGGCTGTTTTGTAGTTCATCCCACAGGGCAGACAGGCAGACTCCCCCACCAAAGGGGACAAAAGGGAAGGACCCCGATGGGAAGTTGCCCACCGGGGTCCCTTTTGCGCGCTTTTGTACGTACGAAGCTGAACAGACCGATCGTCAGCCGCTGACGACCGACACCTCTCCGATGTCCAGTGCGCGGACGGGGTCCGCGATCTGCGAGGCGTCACCGACGAGCACCGTGACCAGCCGGTCCACCGGGAAGGCGTTGACGACCGCGGCCGTCGCCTCGACGGTGCCCGTCTCGGCCAGGCGGGCGTACAGCTGGGCCTGGTAGTCGTCCGGGAGGTGCTGCTCGACCTGGTCGGCGAGGGTGCCCGCCACCGACGCCGCCGTCTCGAACTTCAGCGGGGCGACGCCCACGAGGTTCTGCACGGCCGTCTCGCGCTCGGCGTCGGTGAGCCCCTCGGCGGCCAGCGTCCGCAGGACCTTCCAGAGGTCCTCCAGCGCCGGTCCCGTGGACTCCGTGTCCACCGAACCGCTGATGGCCAGCATGGCAGCGCCCGTACGCCCCGAGGGGGAGCCGGGGCCCGTCGAGCGCAGCACCTGCCCGAAGGCGCGTACCCCGTAGGTGTAGCCCTTCTCCTCGCGCAGCACGCGGTCGAGACGCGAGGTGAGGGTGCCGCCCAGGCAGTACGTGCCGAGGACCTGGGCCGGCCAGACGCTGTCGTGCCGGTCTGCGCCGATGCGGCCGATCAGCAGCTGTGTCTGGACCGCGCCGGGACGGTCCACGATCACCACCCGGCCGCGGTCGTCGGCGGTGATGGGCGGGACGGGGCGGGGCTCGGCGGCGTTGCCCGACCAGTCACCGACGGTCTCGGCGAGGAGCGCGTCCACGTCGACCCCGGTGAGGTCGCCGACGACGACCGCCGTGGCGGTGGACGGACGGATGTGCGCGTCGTAGAAGGCGCGCACGGCCGCCGCGTCGATCCGCTTCACCGTCTCCTCGGTGCCCTGGCGCGGACGCGACATCCGAGCCGTGGCGGGGAAGAGCTCCTTGGAGAGCTGCTTGGCCGCCCTGCGGGCGGGGTTGGCCTGCTCGTGCGGGATCTCGTCGAGCCGGTTGCCGACGAGCCGCTCGATCTCGCTCTCGGAGAAGGCGGGCGCCCGCAGCGCTTCGGCGACAAGCCCGAGCGCCTTGGTCAGCCGGGAGACCGGGACCTCCAGGGAGACCCGGACGCCGGGGTGGTCGGCGTGCGCGTCGAGCGTCGCGCCGCAGCGCTCCAGCTCGGCGGCGAACTCCTCGGCGGAGTGCTTGTCCGTGCCCTCGGAAAGGGCGCGCGCCATGATCGTGGCCACGCCGTCGAGACCCTCGGGCTCCGCGTCCAGCGGCGCGTCGAGGAAGATCTCCACCGCGACCACCTGCTGGCCGGGGCGGTGGCAGCGCAGCACGGTGAGACCGTTGGGCAGGGCGCCACGCTCGGGTGCGGGGAAGGCCCAGGGCCTGGCCACGCCCGCGGTCGGCTGCGGGTGGTACTCCATCGCTACTCCAGTCACAGCGGCGTCGCTCACTGCTCCGCCCCTTCGTGCGTGTCGGTGCCCGCGTCGGCATCTGTACCGGCGTCGTCCGGCGATTCGAGCGGTTCATAGACCAGGACCGCCCGGTTGTCGGGGCGCAGAGCGGCCTTGGCGGCCGCCTGGACCTCCTCGGCGGTGACGTCGAGCACCCGCTGCACGGCCGTCAGGGCCAGCTGCGGGTCGCCGAACAGCACGGCGTACCGGCACAGTTCATCGGCGCGGCCCTCGACCGTACCGAGCCGGTCCAGCCACTCGCGCTCCAACTGTGCCTGGGCCCGCTCCATTTCCTCGGGCGTGGGGCCCTCGGCGGCGAACCTGGCCAGCTCCTCGTCGACCGCGGCCTCGATCTGCGGCACCTCGACGCCGCCGGACGTCTTGACGTCCAGCCAGCCGAGCGAGGGCGCTCCGGACAGCCTCAGCAGCCCGAAGCCGGCGGCCACCGCCGTACGGTCGCGGCGGACCAGCCGGTTGTGCAGCCGGGAGGACTCGCCGCCGCCGAGCACGGTCAGCGCCAGATCCGCGGCGTCGCACTCCCGGGTGCCGTCGTGCGGCAGCCGGTAGGCCGCCATCAGGGCGCGCGCCGGGACCTCGGCGTGGACCACTTCGCGCAGCTGCTCGCCGATGATGCCGGGCAGCGTGCCGTCACGCGGCGGCTGCTTGCCGTCGTGGGACGGGATGGAACCGAAGTACTTCTCGACCCAGGCGAGGGTCTCCTCCGGGTCGATGTCGCCGACCACCGAGAGCACCGCGTTGTTGGGCGCGTAGTACGTACGGAAGAACGTGCGCGCGTCCTCCAGGGTCGCGGCGTCCAGGTCGGCCATCGAGCCGATCGGGGTGTGGTGGTACGGGTGGCCTTCCGGGTAGGCGAGGGCCGTCAGCTTCTCGAAGGCCGTGCCGTACGGAACGTTGTCGTACCGCTGGCGACGCTCGTTCTTCACGACGTCGCGCTGGTTCTCCATGGACTCCTCGTCAAGAGCGGCGAGAAGTGAGCCCATGCGGTCGGCCTCGAGCCAGAGCGCCAGCTCCAGCTGATGCGTGGGCATGACCTCGAAGTAGTTGGTCCGCTCGAAGCTGGTCGTGCCGTTCAGCGAACCGCCGGCTCCCTGTACGAGCTCGAAGTGCCCGTTCCCCTTGACCTGGCCCGAGCCCTGGAACATCAGGTGCTCGAAGAGGTGAGCCAGACCGGTGCGCCCCTTGACCTCGTGGCGGGAACCGACGTCGTACCAGAGGCAGACCGCGGCGACCGGGGTCAGATGGTCCTCGGAGAGCACCACACGCAGGCCGTTGGCCAGGCGGTGCTCGGTCGCTGTTCTGCCGCCGGAGCCGGCCTGAGCTGTGGCCGTGTGACCCATGGGCATGTACGTCCCTTCGATCGCGATACAGGTTTTCCTGCCAGACCTGCCACTCTAAGCAAGCGCACCGACACCTGGCGAAGTTCCCGTTCCGTGGATGTTTCCGTGGATGTTGTCGTAGATGCTGCCGTAAACCGGGCCTCCCGCGGGGCCCGCAGGACCGCTTCGGACGGGTCGAGGTCGGCGTTGTCAGTGCGGCGGTCCACAATGGTCCGCGTCAGAACCTGAGGTTGCCCGAACAGAATCCGTGAAGGAGTCGCAGCAGCGATGGCCCGCCGCAGCACGAAGACCCCGCCGCCGGACGACTTCGAGGAGAGGATCCTCGATATCGACGTTGTCGACGAAATGCAGGGCTCCTTCCTCGAGTACGCCTACTCGGTGATCTACTCCAGGGCCCTGCCCGACGCCCGCGACGGCATGAAGCCGGTGCACCGCCGCATCGTGTCCCAGATGAACGAGATGGGGCTGCGCCCCGACCGCGGCTATGTGAAGTGCGCCCGCGTCGTCGGCGAAGTCATGGGCAAGCTGCACCCGCACGGCGACGCGTCGATCTACGACGCGCTGGTGCGCATGGCGCAGCCGTTCTCGATGCGCCTCCCGCTCGTCGACGGACACGGAAACTTCGGCTCGCTGGGTAACGACGACCCGCCCGCCGCCATGCGGTACACCGAATGCCGTATGGCCGACGCCACGTCGCTGATGACGGAGTCGATCGACGAGGACACCGTCGACTACCAGTCGAACTACGACGGCCAGGAGCGGGAGCCCGTCGTCCTCCCCGCGGCGTACCCGAACCTCCTGGTCAACGGCACGACCGGGATCGCGGTCGGCATGGCGACCAACATGCCGCCGCACAACCTGGGCGAGGTCATCGCCGCCGCCCGCCACCTCATCAGGCACCCGGGCGCGGACCTGGAGACCCTGATGCGGTTCGTCCCGGGTCCGGACCTGCCGACCGGGGGCCGGATCGTCGGCCTCGGCGGGATCAAGGACGCGTACGCGGCAGGCCGCGGCACGTTCAAGATCCGCGCCACGGTCGCCGTGGAGGACGTCACGGCCCGCCGCAAGGGCCTCGTCGTCACCGAACTGCCCTTCACCGTCGGCCCGGAGAAGGTGATCGCCAAGATCAAGGACCTGGTCTCGGCGAAGAAGCTCCAGGGCATCGCGGACGTCAAGGACCTCACCGACCGCTCGCACGGCCTGCGTCTGGTGATCGAGGTCAAGAACGGCTTCGTACCGGAGGCGGTGCTCGAACAGCTCTACAAGCTGACGCCGATGGAGGAGTCCTTCGGCATCAACAACGTGGCTCTGGTCGACGGCCAGCCGCTCACCCTGGGGCTCAAGGAGCTCCTGGAGGTCTACCTCGACCACCGCTTCGAGGTGGTGCGCAGACGCAGCGAGTTCCGCAGGACCAAGCGCCGCGACCGGCTGCACCTGGTCGAGGGTCTGCTCGTCGCGCTCGTCGACATCGACGAGGTCATCCGTCTCATCCGGGACAGTGACAACTCGGCGCAGGCGAAGGAGCGGCTCATGGAGCGCTTCTCGCTGAGCGAGATCCAGACGCAGTACATCCTGGACACTCCCCTGCGCAGGCTCACCCGGTTCGACCGGATCGAGCTGGAGAGCGAGCGCGACCGGCTCAACACCGAGATCGACCAGCTGTCCGCGATCCTCGACTCGGACGCGGAGCTGCGCAAGCTCGTCTCCGGCGAACTGGCCGCGGTGGCGAAGAAGTTCGGCACCGACCGCCGTACGGTGCTCCTGGAGTCGGCGGGTTCGCAGGTCGCCTCCGTGCCGCTGGAGGTGGCGGACGACCCGTGCCGGGTGCTGCTCTCCTCCACCGGGCTGCTCGCCCGTACGGCCAACGCCGACCCGATCGTCATCGGCGAGGACGCGAAGCGTGCCAAGCACGACGTGATCGTGTCGTCCGTCCCCGCGACGGCGCGCGGCGACGTGGGCGCGGTCACCTCGACCGGCCGGCTGCTGCGGCTGTCGGTGATCGACCTGCCGCGGCTCCCGGACACGCATGCGGCCCCCAACCTGTCGGGAGGGGCGCCGGTCTCGGAGTTCCTTTCGCTGGAGACGGACGAGGAGCTTGTCTGTCTCACCACACTGGACGAGGAGTCGCCCGGTCTGGCGATCGGCACCCTGCAGGGGGTGGTGAAGCGTGTGGTGCCCGACTACCCGCCCAACAAGGACGAGTTGGAGGTCATCACGCTCAAGGACGGTGACCGGATCGTCGGCGCGGTCGAGCTGCGTACGGGTGAGGAAGACCTGGTCTTCATCACGTCCGATGCCCAGCTGCTGCGTTACCCGGCCGCTCAGGTGCGTCCCCAGGGCCGCCCGGCGGGCGGTATGGCGGGCGTCAAGCTCGCGGCTGGGGCCGAGGTGCTCTCGTTCGCCGCGGTGGACCCGGCGGTGGACGCGATGGTGTTCACGGTGGCGGGCTCGCACGGCACGCTCGACGATTCGGAGCTGACGTCGAAGCTCACCCCGTTCGACCAGTACCCGCGCAAGGGCCGGGCCACCGGCGGTGTGCGCTGTCAGCGCTTCCTCAAGGGCGAGGACGTCCTCGTCTTCGCCTGGGCCGGCGCGGTCCCGGCACGGGCGGCGCAGAAGAACGGGACACCGGCGCAGCTGCCGGAGCCCGATCCGCGCCGTGACGGTTCGGGCACCCCGCTGACAAGCCCTGTCTCGGTGATCGCCGGACCGGTGTAGGCACCCTTCCGGACGACGGCGCGGGTCGGCCCAACGGCTACGCGTCGTCGTCCGGTTGCCTCACGTACCGCAGGACGCCCCACATGCTCCGCTCGTGCTCACCGGCAACGGAGACGTCCGGCGCCGGTGGGCCGCTCTCGCGGCAGTCGGAGAGCTCCTTGTGCAGCGCCTCCGCGTCGATGCCCGAACCGATCAGCACGAGCTGGGTGAGCCGCTGCTCGCCCCGCCCCCACTCCTGCGGAACGAAGCGCAGGAACCGGCCGACCGCGTGCAGGGCGTACCGGTTGTCGGGGTCCCCCGCGCCGAAATCGGCGAAGCCCTTGATCCGGTAGAGCCCCTCGGGCCTGGAGTCGAGGAAACTCATCAGGCGGCGGGGGTCCATCGGGACGTCGGCGGTGAAGGAGACGCTCTCGTACGCCGTGTGGAGATGCCCCGGGTGCTCCGCACCGTCCCGTGCCGCCCGCTCCTCCAGGAAGAGATCCTCGAAGGTGAGCTGACGGGCCTGCTCGTCCTCGTCGTGCCGCAGGACGGGATCGAAGAGCAGTCCGGGATCGATCCGGCCGTACGCGGCGGAGACGACGGCCGCCCGGCTGCCCGCCGCCTCGACCGCCTCCCGCAGCCGCGCGTGTTCCGCCTCGTCGACCCGGTCGGTCTTGTTCAGCACGACGAGGTCGGCGACCGCGAGATGGCGGTCGATCTCCGGATGGCGCTCCCGGGTGCCTTCGAATTCGGCCGCGTCGACGACCTCGACCAGTCCCCCGTACCGGATGCGCGGGTTGCCGCTGGCCAGGAGCATGCGTACGAGCTCCTGGGGTTCGGCGAGGCCGCTCGCCTCGATGACGATCACATCGAGACGGGCGGCGGGCCTGGTCAGGGTGTCCAGATAGGTGTCGAGTTCGCTCGCGTCGACGGCGCAGCACAGACAGCCGTTGCCCAGCGAGACCGTCGAGCCGACCTGCCCCGCGACGGTCATGGCGTCGATCTCGATGGAACCGAAGTCATTGACGATCACACCGATCCGGTTGCCCGCGCGGTGCTGGAGGAGGTGGTTGAGCAGCGTCGTCTTTCCGGAACCCAGGAAGCCCGCCAGGACGATGACCGGGATCTGAGGGGTACGGGGCGGGGTCAACGGGGGCCTTTCTCGTGGCCTGTCAGGGTGCCGGGACCGGCTGGGGCGGCGGCGTGCCGACATAGCGGGCCGCCGGGCGGATGATCTTCGAGTCCTCCGCCTGCTCCAGGATATTGGCGCTCCAGCCGATCACCCGCGCCGCGCAGAAGGTGGGCGTGAACATCTCGCGCGGCAGACCGCAGAGCTCCATGACGACGCCCGCGTAGAACTCGACGTTGGTGTGCAGCTCGCGCCCCGGCTTGAGCTCGGCGAGGATCGCCTCCACCTGCTGTTCGACCTCGACCGCGAAGTCGACGAGCGGTCCGCCGAAGCTCTGCGCGAGGGAACGCAGCATCCGCGAACGAGGGTCCTCGGTGCGGTACACGGGGTGCCCGAAGCCCATGATCCGCTCGCCCGCGAGGACGCGCTCCCGGATCCAGCCGTCGATGCGGTCGGGGGTGCCGATCGCGTCCAGCGTGTCCAGGGCGCGGCTGGGGGCGCCGCCGTGCAGCGGTCCGGAGAGCGCGCCGACCGAGGCGACCAGGCAGGCGGCGATGTCGGCGCCGGTGGAGGCGACGACCCGGCCGGTGAACGTCGAGGCGTTGAAGCCGTGGTCGACGGTGGAGATGAGGTACTGCTCGACGGCCCTGACCCGTGCGGTGTCCGGTTCCGAGCCGGTGAGCATGTACAGGTAGTTCGCGGCGTAGGGCAGGTCGTCGCGCGGCTCGACGGGTTCGAGTCCCTGGCCGAGCCGGTGCAGGGCGGTGAGCACGGTCGGGACGGCGGCGCAGGCCGCGAGGGCGTCGTCGCGGCGGCGCTCGGCGTCGATGTCGTACACCGGACGGAATCCGGCCGAGGCGCCGAGCAGCGAGAGGGCCGTACGCAACCCGGCGAGCGGTCCTGACACGGCGCCCGCCCTGGCGATTGCGGGCAGGGCCTGTGTTACCTCGTCGGGCAGGTGGCGCAGCGCCGCGGTGCGGGCCGTGAAGCCGGCGAGGGCGGCCCGGTCGGGCAGCTCTCCGTAGAACATCAGGTACCAGATGTCCTCGAAGCTGCGGCTCTGCGCCAGCTCGATCGCCGAGTACTGCCGGTAGTGGTAGAAGCCCTCACGCCCCCGGACGTCGCCGAGAGCGGTTTCGGTGACGACGACGCCCGCGAGGCCGCGGGGTACGTCGAGCGGTGCGGTGTCAGTGGCCATGGCAGACATGTCGGGACCCTCTTCCGTGATCCATGGGATCTCCATGTATTGATTCGACTGTCCATGCTTGACTTTCATTCTGTCAATATTGATTGAATCAATACATGCCTCGATGGATACAGTGGACACCATGACGGATCAAGCAGCGCAGCGCCCGGGCACGGGAGACGCGGTGGAGGGCCCACGGCTCACGACGCGGGAGACCGCGGAACTGCTGGGCGTGAAGCCCGAAACCGTGTACGCCTACGTCAGCCGGGGCCAGCTGAGCAGCAGGCGCGCCCCCGGGGGACGCGGCAGCACATTCGACGCCGCCGAGGTCGAAGCGCTGGTCAGGCGTACGGGACGGCGGGAACCCGCACCCGCGGACGACGGTCTGGTCTTCCGTACCGGCATCACTCTCATCGACGGCGACCGGTTCTGGTTCCGCGGCGTCGACGCGACGGAGCTGGCCCGTCACCACGGCTACGAGGAGGTCGCCGAGTGGATCTGGACCGGCGAGTTCCGGCCGGGCGTCCGCTTCACCGCACCCCCCGAGTCCCTCGCGGCGGCGCGGCGGACGGTTGGCGCGCTGCCCGCGCACAGCGGCTCCACGGACCGCCTGCGGGTCGCGCTCGTCGCCGCGGCAGCCGCCGATCCGCTGCGCTTCGACCTCAGCCCGCGGGGCGTCCTCAACAGCGCGCGCGGCCTGATCCCCACCCTCGTGGGCGCCCTGCCGATGGCCGGAGGGCAGGCGCTCCCCGTGGAGGAAGCCGGCACGGGCATCGCCCGTCAGCTGTGGCCGAGGCTCACCACACAACCGGCCGACGCCGCATCGCTCACCGTCCTGGACACCGCCCTCGCCCTGCTGGCCGACCACGACCTCGCCGCATCGACGCTGGCCGCGCGGGTCGCCGCCTCCGCCCACGCCCATCCGTACGCCGTGGTCTCCGCGGGCCTCGGCGTCCTGGAGGGACCGCTGCACGGCGCCGCGAGCGGTCTGGCCCACCGCGTGCTGGCCGAGGTCGTGGACCGCGGCGGCGCGGCCCCGGTCGTCGCCGACCATCTCCGTACCGGCCGCCGGGTCCCGGGCCTGGGGCACCGCCTCTACACGGGCGAGGACCCGCGCGCGACGGCCCTGTTCGCCCTGCTCGCGGAGGTACCGCAAGCGGTCCCGGTGCTGGCGGCGGCCCGTGACGTGGTCACCACGACCGCCCGCCACACCCCGCTGCACGCCAACGTCGACCTGGCGCTCGCGGTGCTCTCCGTCGCGTGCGGCATGCCCGCGGAGGCGGGCGAGACCGTGTTCGCGGTGTCCCGTACGGCGGGCTGGATCGCTCACGCGCTGGAGGAGTACGCGGAACGTCCGCTGCGGATGCGGCCCATCGGTCAGTACGAAGGCCCACGTCCGCCGCAGCCCCTGCCCCTGGCCTCCGCCTAGCCCGGTCCGTCGCGGAGATTCCGGAAGCGGAAATTTCGGAAAGGCCCGGACGCCCTTTACCGTTCGTACGGTGAACACCCCGCCGACCACCGCCCGGGGACCCCGCCGGCTCGGCTGGCCGAAACGGGTCTTCTCGCAGGTCCTCCTGATCCAGCTGACCATCATCACCGGAGTGACGGTGCTGGTCACCGGCCTCTTCCTGGCCCCGCTCAGCGCCCAGCTGGACGACCAGGCGATGCGCCGCGCCCTCGCCATAGCCCAGAGCACCGCCGCCCAGTCCCAGATCACGACGTCCTTGCTGGCCACGGAGCCGACCCCGGGCGGACCCGTGCAGACAGCGGCCGAACGGATCCGGAAGGCCACCGGCGCCGAGTACGTCGTGGTGATGGACAGGCGCGGGGTGCGCTGGTCGCACACCGACAGCCGGCAGATCGGCAGGGTCGTGTCCACGGACCCCAGTGAGGCGCTCGCGGGCCGGGACGTCATGGAGATCGACAGCGGTACGCTCGGCCGCTCGGCCCGCGGGAAGGTGCCCCTCCACGACGCCTCCGACCGGATCGTGGGGGCGGTCTCCGTCGGCATCGCCTACGACAGCGTCCGCGCCCGGCTGCTGGCGGCGATTCCCGGGCTGCTCGCCCTTGCGGGCGGAGCGCTGGCCGTCGGCGCGCTCGCCGCGTATCTGATCTCACGCCGGCTCCAGCGGCAGACCCATGACCTGGCCTTCTCCGATATCTCGGCGCTGCTCACGGAGCGCGAGGCCATGCTCCACAGCATTCGCGAAGGAGTCGTCGCCCTCGACAGGACCGGCCGCATCCGGCTGCTGAACGACGAGGCGCAGCGCCTGCTCGGCCTCGGTCCCGACGCCGCGGGCCGGCCGCTCGACGAGGCGCTGGGCGAGGGCAGGACCGCGGATGTGCTGGCAGGCCGGGTGGTCGGCGACGACCTGCTGACCGTGTGCGGCAGCCGCGTCCTGCTCGCCAACCGGATGCCCACCGACGACGGCGGCGCCGTGGCCACCCTCCGCGACCGCACGGAACTCGAACACCTGGGCCGCGAGCTCGACTCCACCCGCGGTCTGATCGACGCCCTGCGCGCCCAGGACCACGAACACGCCAACCGGCTGCACACCCTCCTCGGGCTGCTGGAGCTGGAGATGCACGACGACGCCATGGAGTTCGTCACCGAGGTCGTGGGCGTCCACCGCGCGACCGCGGAACAGGTCACCGAGCGCGTCCACGATCCGCTGCTGGCCGCGCTCCTGGTCGGCAAGGCCACGGTGTCCGCCGAGCGCGGGGTCTCGCTGCGCATGGCTCCGGGCACCCTGCTCCCGGACCGCCTGGTGGACCCGCGCGGCCTGGTCACGGTCGTCGGCAACCTCGTCGACAACGCGCTGGACGCCGCGGCCGGGTCGGCGGACGCCCTCATCGAGGTCGGGCTGTGGGCGGAGGACCGTGCGGTGATTCTCCGGGTACGGGACAGCGGCGCCGGCGTCCCGTCCGACCAGCGCGAATCGATCTTTACGGAGGGCTGGTCCACCAAGGAGCTCCCGGCGCACGGCAAGCGCGGTCTGGGGCTCCCGCTGGTACGACGGCTGGCCGAACGCCAGGGCGGAAGCGTGGCCGTCGCCACGGCCGAGGAAGGCGGGGCGGTGTTCACGGTCGTCCTCCCGGAGGCCCTGCACCAGCCCGATGCCCCCGCCCCGGACACCGCGGGCACCCCGCTCGCCACGACAGGAGAGACCCCGTGATCGAGGTGCTGATCGTCGACGACGACGTCCGCGTCGCACAGATCAACGCGGCGTACGTCTCCAAGGTGCCCGGCTTCCGGGTGGCCGCCCAGGCCCACACCGCCGCCGAGGCGCTCGCCAGGATCGCGGAGATGCCCGTCGATCTCGTCCTGCTCGACCACTACCTGCCCGACCGCAACGGTCTCTCCGTGGTCCGGGAACTCCGCGCGCTCGGACACCACACGGACGTGATCATGGTGACCGCGGCACGCGATGTCGCCACCGTCCAGGCCGCGATGCGGCACGGCGCGCTCCAGTACCTGGTGAAGCCGTTCACGTACGCGGGCCTTCGCACAAAGCTGGAGGCGTACGCGGCCCTGCACCGCACGCTGGAAAGCGGCGGTGAGGCCGAACAGACCGAGGTGGACCGGCTCTTCGGCGCCCTGTGGACCGTCGGCGAGCCCGACCTCCCCAAGGGGCATTCGCCGACCACCGCGGAGCTCGTCCGGCACGCCCTGCGGACCGCCGAACAGCCACTCTCCGCGCAGGAGATCGCGGACAGCGCGGGGATGAGCCGGCAGACCGCACAGCGCTATCTGAAACTGCTGGAGCGCACCGGGCGGGTCCGGCTGACCCTGAGATACGGCGAGACGGGCCGCCCGGAACACCGCTACACCTGGGCCGCCGGCAGCTGACCCGTCACGCCGCTCCCGCCCCGGTCAGCGAGCGGACCTCTGTCTCCGCGTGCTTCGCCCCGTCGGGCGGTTCCGGCGAGGTCACCGTGCCCAGCCAGCCGGCCAGGAAACCCAGCGGGATGGAGACGAGTCCGGGATTCTCCAGCGGGAAGAGCTGGAAGTCCACGCCCGGGAACAGCGAGGTGGGGCTCCCCGAGACGACCGGCGAGAGCAGGACGAGCAGCACGGCGGGGATCAGACCGCCGTAGACCGCCCAGACGGCTCCGCGCGTGGTGAAGTTCCGCCAGAACAACGAGTAGAGCAGGGCCGGCAGATTCGCCGATGCCGCCACGGCGAAGGCCAGCCCGACCAGGAACGCGACATTCAGGTCCTGGGCGAGAAGACCCAGCCCGATGGCGACCACCCCGACGCCCGCGGCGGCGACCCGTGCGACCGCCACCTCGCTGTGCTGCTTCGCGCCCGGACGCCTGAGCGAGGCGTACAGGTCGTGGGCCACGGACGCCGACGAGGCGAGCGTGATCCCGGCGACGACCGCCAGGATGGTGGCGAAGGCGATGGCCGCGACCACGGCGAAGAGAACCGTTCCGCCGGTGGAACCCTCACCGCCGCCGAGCACCAGGGCCAGCAGCGGAACAGCCGTGTTCCCGGAGGCGTTCGACGCCCGAACCTCCGCGGAGCCGACCAGCGCCGCCGCACCGAACCCGAGCACGATCGTCATCAGATAGAAGCTGCCGATGAGCCCGATCGACCAGACGACCGACCGGCGGGCGGCCCGGGCCGTGGGCACGGTGTAGAAGCGCGAGAGGATGTGCGGCAGTCCGGCCGTGCCGAGCACGAGCGCCAGGCCCAGGCTGATGAAGTCGAACCGGGCCGTCCAGCTGCCGCCGTACCGCAGCCCGGGTGCGAGGAAGTCCTCTCCGTGGCCGCTGCGTTCGGCGGCGGAGTTGAGCAGCGCGTTGACGTTGCCGTGGAAATGGACCAGGACGAGCACCGTGAGGGTGACCGCTCCCGCCATCAGCAGGACGGCCTTGACGATCTGGATCCAGGTGGTGGCCCGCATGCCGCCCAGCGACACGTAGACCACCATCAGTGCCCCGACCCCCACGACGGTCCAGGAGCGTGCGGCCTCGCTCGTACCGCCGAGGAGCAGCGCCACGAGACTGCCCGCACCCACCATCTGCGCCACCAGGTAGAGCACGGAGACGGTGACGGACGAGGTGCCCACCGCGGTGCGAACCGGCCGCTCCGCCATGCGCGCGGCGACCACGTCGGCGAGGGTGAACCGGCCGCAGTTGCGGACGAGTTCGGCCACGAGGAGCAGGACGACCAGCCAGGCGACGAGGAAGCCGACCGAGTAGAGCATGCCGTCGTAGCCGAAGAGGGCGATCAGCCCGGAGATGCCGAGGAAGGACGCAGCCGACATGTAGTCACCCGCGATGGCGAATCCGTTCTCCATGGGGGAGAACAGCCGCCCGCCCGCGTAGAACTCCTCCGGCGAGCCCTGCCGGTTGCGGCCCACCCAGGTCGTGATGCCGAGTGTCACCGCGATGAACGCGCTGAACAGCAGGAGCGCCAGCGTCTGGTGATCGCCGCCCCACTCGTCCGCGCTCAACGCCCGATCCCTCTCGTCAGCTCCTGGATGTCCCAGCGCAGATCGAGCGCCGCCCGGTCCCTGCGCAGCCGCGCGTGCCGCGCGTAGGCCCAGGTGAGGAGGAAGGTGGTGAAGAACTGCCCGAGGCCGGCGACCATCGCGACGTTGACGGCGCCGATCACCGGACGGGCCATCAGTTCGTGTGCCGTGGTGGCCGCGACGACGTAGGCGACGTACCAGAGGAGGAAGGCCACGGCCGCCGGGACCACGAAGCGCCGGTACCGGCGGCGGACTTCGCGGAACGCCTCGCTGTTCTGCACTTCCAGGTAGATGTCCGCCGCGCTGTGGCCCTGCTGCGGCAGCGCGGCCCCGGGCGGTCCCGCGGGCACGCCGCTGCCCGTACCGTCCAGCTCGTCCCAGCCCGGGGGCGGCTCGTCGTACCACGGGTCGTCCGGACGCACCGCTGCGGCAGCCTCGGACCCTGCTTCCTTCTCCACCGAACAACTCCCTTGTCCACGGACCTTTTCGGCCGCGTAGCCAAGAATGGGCAGATCGGGAAGATCCCGGGCACTTCATCGCCGGGCTTCACCTATTCAGGTGATGTATGCCCTGGTCGGTCGTGCGGTGGCCCGAATGTGCGTGTACCGCATGCGTCAGGGGCCCTCCCCATGTACGGGAGGACCCCTGAGCGGACCACCGATAGACCCCGTGAGAGGCCCCTGCGCGGTCAGACGTCGATGCGCGACCGGTCGAGCGTGGCGGCCGAGCTGGTGATGAACTCCTTGCGGGGCGCGACCTCGTTGCCCATCAGCAGATCGAAGACCTGCTCGGAGGATTCGAGGTCACCGATGTTGATCCGCCGCAGGGTGCGGTGCCGCGGGTCCATCGTGGTCTCCGCGAGCTGGTCCGCGTCCATTTCGCCGAGACCCTTGTAACGCTGGATCGAGTCCTTGATCCGGACGTTCTTCCGCTGGAGCTCCAGCAGCGTCTGCCGCAGCTCGCCGTCGGAGTACGTGTAGATGTACTTGTCCTGGCCCTTCTTGGGCTGGACGAGTTCGATCCGGTGCAGCGGGGGCACGGCGGCGAAGACCCGGCCCGCCTCGACCATGGGCCGCATATACCGCTGGAAGAGGGTCAGAAGCAGACACCGGATGTGAGCGCCGTCGACGTCGGCGTCCACCAGCAGGACGATCTTGCCGTAGCGGGCGGCGTCGATGTCGAAGGTCCGCCCGGACCCGGCTCCTATGACCTGGATGATGGCGCCGCACTCGGCGTTCTTGAGCATGTCCGACACGGACGACTTCTGAACGTTGAGGATCTTGCCCCGGATCGGCAGCAGCGCCTGGAACTCACTGTTCCGGGCCAGCTTGGCCGTACCGAGCGCCGAGTCGCCCTCCACGATGAAGAGCTCGCTGCGGCCCACGTCGTCGCTGCGGCAGTCGGCGAGCTTCGCGGGCAGCGAGGAGGACTCGAGCGCGGTCTTGCGGCGCTGCGCGTCCTTGTGCTGGCGGGCGGCGATCCGGGTACGGGCCGCGGCCACCGCCTTGTCCAGCACCGCCCTGGCCTGCGCCTTGGCGTCCCGCTTGGTGTCGGTCAGGAAAGCCTTGAGCTCCTTGGCCACCACGTTGGAGACGATCCGGTTGGCCGCCGAGGTGCCGAGCACCTCCTTGGTCTGCCCTTCGAACTGCGGCTCCGCGAGGCGTACGGTGACGACCGCCGTGAGGCCCTCCAGGGCGTCGTCCTTGACGATGTCGTCCTCGGCGACGCGCAGCACCTTGGCGGAGCGGAGCACCTCGTTGACCGTCTTGGTCACGGAGCGTTCGAACCCGGACACGTGCGTGCCGCCCTTGGGGGTGGCGATGATGTTGACGAAGGACTTGACGTTGGTGTCGTACCCGGTGCCCCAGCGCAGCGCGATGTCGACGCCGAGTTCGCGGGTGACCTCGGTGGGCGTCATGTGGCCGCGCTCGTCGAGGACCGGCACGGTCTCCTTGAACGTCCCCGTGCCCGTCAGACGCTGGATGTCGCAGACGGCCTTGTCCTGGGCGAGGTACTCACAGAACTCGCTGATACCGCCGTCGAAGCGGAACGTCTCTTCCGTCTTGCCCTCGCCGTCTATGCCCCGCTCGTCGCGGACGACGATGGTGAGGCCGGGGACGAGGAAGGCCGTCTGCCGGGCCCGCTGGTAGAGCGTCTCCAGGTTGAGCTTGGCGTCCTTGAGGAAGATCTGCCGGTCCGCCCAGTACCGCACCCGGGTACCGGTACGGTTCTTCGGAACCCGCTTCCCCTTGCGCAGCCCGTTGGCCGGATCGAACGGGCTGTCCGGGCCCTGCTCCGTGAACATCCCGGGGACCCCGCGCCGGAAGCTGATCGAGTGGGTCGAGCTGTTCCTGTCGACCTCGACGTCCAGCCGGGCGGAGAGCGCGTTGACGACGGAGGCGCCCACGCCGTGCAGGCCGCCGGAGGCCGCGTACGAGCCGCCGCCGAACTTGCCGCCTGCGTGCAGCTTGGTCATGACGACCTCGATGCCGGAGAGCCCCGTCTTGGGCTCGACGTCGACCGGGATGCCCCGGCCGTTGTCCCGGACCTCGACGGAGCCGTCGTCGTGGAGGATGACCTCGATGGCGTCGCAGTGGCCACCGAGGGCCTCGTCGACCGAGTTGTCGATGATCTCCCAGACGCAGTGCATGAGGCCGCGGCTGTCGGTGGACCCGATGTACATCCCCGGGCGCTTGCGAACCGCCTCCAGCCCCTCAAGGACCAGAAGGTGCCGCGCGGTGTAGTTGGAGCTGTCCCTGTCTACGACGCCGCCTGCTCCGGTCAGCAGCGCAGTGGACGGCACGGACGTATCGGCGGTCACGCGGTTCGCTCCTCGCTGAATTTCATTTGGGGCCCACTGGGTAACGGGCTCGGCTTCGGTAGCCGCTGAGAGCCTACAGAGCCCTGGTAGAACGGTTGTAACGCCACCCACGGGGAATCCTTATGCTAGTGCAGCGTCGCATACACGTTCGATCATTCGTTGGAGTGACGTGGACATCACGTTCCCTTCGAGGCATGAACCATTTAGGCTCCGGGCACGTCCTCATGAACAACCCGGCAAGCCGGCCGGGCGGACGCACCCCACCAAGACAAGCAACGCGAAACCGTAGCGCTACGCAATACGGCACATTCGCCGCCAACCGGCAACAGACAGCCATCTTGAGAAGAAGTTTCGAAGAAAAGCCACGAGCGGGAACGTTTTCGGCCTGGTTGGATGTTGACCCTGGTACGACAGCTCGTCGAGCTAGAGAAGAGGCGACGTGACTACTGTTCTGACCCCCGCGAGCCCGCTGACCGCAGCAGACCGCTGTGACCGTTGCGGCGCCCAGGCATACCTGCGCGTCGTCCTGATCAGCGGCGGTGAACTGCTCTTCTGCGCCCACCACGGTCGCAAGTTCGAGCCGGAACTCAAGAAGATCGCCGCGGAAATACAGGATGAGACGGATCGGCTCACTGCCGTGCAGGCAAGTGCCGCCGACGAGGAACAACACTGACACCTCGCATCCACGACGAGCCAGGGTCCGGTTCCTGAATCGGCCGACGGGCGGCATCCCCCGCGAGGGGGGTGCCGCCCGTTCTCATGCCCTCACATGCCCTCTGTCGGGGGCCGTCAGTTCTGAGCTGCCATCCAGCCGATGGCCGCGGAGATCCGCGTGTACACACCCGGGCTGCCCGCCTGCCCGCACCCGCTGCCCCAGGAGACCAGGCCCACAAGCCGCCCACGGGCCACCAGCGGCCCTCCGCTGTCCCCCTGGCACGCGTCGTGCCCGCCCTGGGGATCGCCCGCGCAGAGCATCGTCGCGGCGTCGTACGTGCCCTCCAGGCCGCCCGGGTACGCCTGCTCGCACATGACGTCCGGCAGCACCTGCACCGGCGCCGAGCGCAGGGCGGACGCGTAGGCCCCGCCTCCCGTGGTGTCACCCCACCCGTAGACGGCCGCGCGCGTGCCCGGCCCGTAGGCCGCGTCACCGGCCTTCGCCATCGGGATCACACTGCTCGCCGGCAGTTTCCCCGCCAGCGTGAGCACCGCCAGGTCACCCGCGTTCGCATCGGGGTCGTAACCGGGATTGATCCAGGCGTCCCGTACGGCGATCTCCTGCCCCCCGGACCCGAGCAGCTCGTCACGTCCGGCGATGACCCGGAGGTCGCGGATCCGGCTCACATCGGCGCCGAGGACCTCGTACCCGAGACAGTGCGCCGCCGTGAGGACCTTGGACGGCGCAATCACCACAGCACCGCAGAACTGACCGGCCCTGGTTCCTCCGAACCGGTCACGGCTCGACAGCGCGACGGCCCACGGGCTGTCCGCGACGTGGGCCGGCTCCCCACCGATGACGATGCTGTCCGCGGCCGCCGGAGCGGGTGCCCCCAGGGGCAGCACGGCGGCGGCAGCCGTCAGGGCGAGAGCCCCGGTCACGGCACGGAGGACGGTACGGGGCATGGGGGCTCCTGACGCTGCGTCGAACAAGTCCCACCCAGAGTCATCCAGTCCGCCCCGTGCCGCACGCGCGCAAAAGGCCGAGGGCCCGGCATCCCCCATGGGGTCCGGGCCCTCGGCCTCCGTACGCCTGCGATTTAGTCGAGGTAGTCGCGCAGCACCTGCGAACGCGACGGGTGGCGCAGCTTCGACATGGTCTTCGACTCGATCTGACGGATGCGCTCACGCGTCACGCCGTAGACCTTGCCGATCTCGTCGAGCGTCTTCGGCTGACCGTCGGTGAGACCGAAGCGCATCGAGACCACGCCGGCCTCACGCTCGGAGAGCGTGTCGAGCACCGAGTGCAGCTGCTCCTGGAGCAGCGTGAAGCTGACCGCGTCGGCCGGCACGACCGCCTCGGAGTCCTCGATCAGGTCTCCGAACTCGCTGTCGCCGTCCTCACCCAGCGGGGTGTGGAGGGAGATCGGCTCACGGCCGTACTTCTGGACCTCGATGACCTTCTCAGGGGTCATGTCGAGCTCCTTGGCCAGCTCCTCCGGGGTGGGCTCGCGGCCCAGGTCCTGGAGCATCTGGCGCTGGACGCGCGCGAGCTTGTTGATGACCTCGACCATGTGCACCGGGATACGGATGGTGCGGGCCTGGTCGGCCATCGCGCGGGTGATCGCCTGACGGATCCACCAGGTGGCGTACGTGGAGAACTTGTAGCCCTTGGTGTAGTCGAACTTCTCGACCGCGCGGATCAGACCCAGGTTGCCCTCCTGGATCAGGTCCAGGAAGAGCATGCCGCGGCCGGTGTAGCGCTTGGCCAGGGAGACCACGAGTCGGAGGTTTGCCTCCAGCAGGTGGTTCTTGGCGCGGCGGCCGTCCTCGGCGATGATCTCCAGCTCGCGCTTGAGCTTCGGAGCGAGCTTGTCGGAATTCGCCAGCTTGTCCTCGGCGAACAGGCCCGCCTCGATGCGCTTGGCGAGCTCGACCTCCTGCTCGGCGTTGAGGAGCGGGACCTTGCCGATCTGCTTCAGGTAGTCCTTGACGGGGTCGGCCGTGGCGCCGGCGACGGCGACCTGCTGCGCAGGTGCGTCGTCCTCGTCGTCGTCGGAGAGGACGAAGCCCTTGTTCTCGCCCTCGCCCTCCTCTTCCTCGCCCTTGCCGGCCTTGACGTCCTCGGCCGACTCGTCGCCGTCGAGGTGCTCGTCGTCCTGCTTGCCGGCCTTCTTCGCTGCTGTCTTCTTGGCTGCCGTCTTCTTCACGGCAGTCTTCTTGGCAACCGTCTTCTTGGCTGCTGCCTTCTTCGCCGGAGCGGTCGCGGTGGCGTCGTCGGCCGCCGCATCCACGCTCTCGGCCGCCGGGGCGGCAGTGGCCGCGACGGTCCTCGTCACGGTCGTCTTGGCCGCGACAGTCTTGGTGGCGGTGCGCTTGACCGGGCTCTTCGCTGCGACGCTCTTGCGGGCGCGCTTCGGCGACTCCGCGGCACTGACCATCAGCGTCACACCCTCTTCCTCGAGGATCTGGTTGAGGCTGCGCAGAACATTCTTCCACTGGGTTGGCGGAATCTGGTCAGCCTCGAAGGCCCGACGCACGTCATCGCCGGCGATCTGCCCATCAGCCTTTCCCCGCTCGATGAGCGCCATCACAGACTCGGACTCGGCGATCTCCGGCGGGAGCGTACGGGATGTGCTGGCCGACACGAACAACCTCTCGGAACGATGGAAACGGCTTCCGGCCCGGCCCCGGGGAGGGCTGGAACCGACGACCGTCGGCTGGGAATGTTGCCGACGGCGCGGGCTTGGCCTCAGAACTGCACAGCGCACTGGGTAGCTGCTGTATTCCTTCCGCGACGGTCACCTCTTAAGTCATCGCACTGTTTCGAGGAGTGTTACGCCCAATCCGCGTGGCCCGAGTCACACCTCATTTGCGACGAACAGTGCCAGAGGTGACATCTCTCCACAATTGTGCCGCCGGATCGCGAGGATCCGGCGACACCTGGTCCGTACACCCCGGCCGTGTGCGCTCAGTGCTCGCGCGGCGCAGGAACCACTCGCTCCACTTCCGGGTGAACCATGAGCAACTGGCGCATCGCGGCCTCGGCGCCGACGGAGTCACCCGTCGCGAGGGCCTCGACGATCCGCGCGTGGTGGCCGAGCGACGCCTCGGTCGGACGGTCACAGCCGGTGACGGGCGCGCCGGAGACCTGGAGCGCGGCCGAGACGATGCCGGAGAGGTGCTCCAGCATGCGGTTGCCCGCGGCCTGGATCAGCAGGGCGTGGAACTCCGCGTCGGCGCGGGAGAACGTGATCCCGTCACCCTGCGCCATCGCGTGTCCCATGATCTCGACCATGTCGCCGAGCCGCTGCTGAATGTCCTCGCGGCCGTGGCCCGCGGCGAGCCGGGCGGCAAGCGGCTCGATCGTCCACCGGAGCTCGCCGAGCTCCCGGCGCTGGTCGTCGCGCGAGGGGCCGAACGCCCGCCATTCGATGATGTCGGGGTCCAGCAGATTCCAGTCACTGACCGGACGGACCCTGGTGCCCACGTTCGGGCGGGCACTGACCAGGCCCTTGGCCTCAAGAACGCGCAGGGACTCGCGCACGACGGTGCGGGAGACCTCGAAACGCTGGCCGATCTCCTCCGGAACGAGCGGGCGGTCGGCACCCAGGTCCCCGGAAACGATCATCTGGCCAAGCTGCTGGACGAGTTGGCCGTGGAGACCTCGGCCGCGACTGGCGGCCCCCCGTCGGCTCGCCCGTCCCAACTCGGAATCGGCGCCGCCCCAGGAACGCAGCGCGGCGCGTTCGCCGGCCGGCGCCTCCGCGTAGGGGTAGCGGTCGAGTTCACCCGAGCCGGCGAGGCCGGGTTCGACGGAGCGGGCGGCGGTCATCATGGTGTGCGCAAGGGTACTCACGCATCCTTTGTCGGCGCGGCTCGCTCACCCCTTGAGGTCTTTGGTGAAAAGCACACGAAAGGGTGATCGGCGCCTACCCCACAATTGACGCCATATATGCATAAAACGGGCATTTCCAAGGGAGTTAGGGGCGGTCTGCCGCCATCCGGGGCTCCCGTGATCACCAACGAGCCCTTCCGCGAAGGCTGGTGATCACATACGCGCAGATCAGGGCCGACAACGACAGGGAAAGTGCCGCCCCGACGGGCTGCGCCACCACCCTCACGACACCGAGCACCCAGCGGTCGGCCTCGTACGGCCACTGCAGCCAGGTCAGCTCGCGCAGCCTGGCCGGGAGTCCGGAGACCGAACGGGCGGACGGCCCCGCGAGCACCTTCTGAACGAGCGGGACGACGAGAACGGGAACGGCCAGGACCGCGGCGATCCCCGCGCCCGCCACCCGGAAGATGCCCGCGGCCAGCAGTCCCGCCCAGGCGCAGCCGACGGTGAGGCCGGCCCAACTCGCGGCGAGCGGCGCGGCATTCGCCGGGACCTCGACCAAGTCGCCGCCGTACACGAGCCGCAGGACCTGCGCGTCGGCCAGCACCACCAGGGCCGCGAGCAGGATCCCGACCCCGGCGGACACCGTCAGCTTGGCCAGCAGCAGGCCGATCCGGCGCGGGACTGTCCCACGTCCGGCGGCGAGTGCCGGATAGCGGAACTCGTCCCCGAACGAGAGTGCGCCGAGCAGCCCGGCGCCGAGAGCGGCCGGAGGCAGGGGCAGCAGGGCCGGCCAGCCCGCCAGCAGCTTCGGCAGCGGCGTTCCCCCCGAGCGGGCGAGCAGGACGGACAGCCCGGCGGAGACCACCAGAACGGCAGCCATGATCACGGTCGTTGTCCGCACACCGAGCAGTCTGCGCAGCTCGTAGCGGAGCGGACGGAGCGGTCCGCGCGCCGGGCGTACCGGGATCGGAGGAGGCAGTTCGGAGAGGGCGACGGACGAGCCCGGACGCTTCCCGCTCTTCGCTTCTGGCGCGGCGGCGGGTCCGGCGTCACCGATCTCGTCGGCGAGTTGATGGACGGGGACACCGTGCCGGAACGCCGCGTCCCCGATCTCCGCGCAGCTGCTGCCGTACACCGACAGCCGGCAGCTCTCCTCGGCGACCACCTCGACGGAGCGCTGCGAGGCGCGCGCCTCGCGGCTGACCACGGCGGCGAGCCTGGCGGCGTGCGGGGTACGGACGGCGACGCGCGGACGCAGTCGCGTACGGGAGAAGTCGGCGACGTCCTGGTCGGCGACGAGACGCCCTTCGTCGATGGTGACGACACGGTCGGCCGTGCGAGCGGCTTCCTTGGGGTCGCTGGTGGCGTGCAGGACCGTTCCGCCCTGGGCGGCGTGTGCGCGCAGCAGCCCGTACAACCAGCTGATCTCACGCGGCGAAAGCCCCTCCGCGGGCTCGTCGAGAATGAGCGTGTGAGGGTCGCCCAGCAGCGCGGAGGCGAGACCGAGCCTGCGGTCCATGCCGACCGAGAGGGTCCCGATGCGCTGGTCCCCGAGCCCGGCCAGACCGACGACTTCGAGCACCTCGTCCGCCCGCGACGCGGGTACCCCCGCGGCGGCGCAGAGCATCCGGAGCTGGCCGCGGGCCGTACGGGAAGGGTGGCCCGGTACGTCTCCGAGGAGCACCCCCACCTCGCGGGGAGGATGACCGATGCGGTGCAGCGGCCGGCCCCGGAAGTAGGTGACGCCCCGCCCCGGTTCGAGTTCGAGCATGAGGCGCAGGGCAGTGGTCTTGCCGGAACCCGGGGCGCCGAGCAGGGCGGTGACACGGCCGGGACCTGCTTCGAAGGTCAGATCGGCCACGGCGGGCGGAAGGTCGCGGCGGGGGCTGCTGGTGAGTCCGATGGCCTGGAGCATCGCTTCTCTCGCGGGAGGTGAGACCGCTCGGCGGCTGGGTGAGTACCGCAGCAACATAACGCGACAATTACGACTTTTCGCGCAGCGTGAACCTACGGGCGTTCCGCACGTTCGGGCTCCGGGCGCCCGCGAGACACCCGGGGGACGCCCGCGACGTCAGACTTCGGGCCTCAGCATCGGCGGGTTGAGCACGGTGGCCGCGCCGGCCCGGAACAACTGGGCGGGACGGCCGCCCTGCCGCGTGGTCGTCCCTCCGGACGGAACCAGGAACCCGGGCGTGCCCGTCACCTTGCGGTGGAAGTTACGGGGGTCCAGAACCACGCCCCACACCGCCTCGTAGACCCGCCGCAGCTCACCGACCGTGAACTCCGGAGGGCAGAACGCCGTGGCCAGCGAGGAGTACTCGATCTTCGAACGGGCGCGCTCGACCCCGTCCGCGAGGATTTGGGCGTGGTCGAAGGCCAGCGGCGCGGACTGCTCGCCCTCACCGCCGAAGCCTCCCTCCGGACCGAGCAGACCCTCGACGGGCGCCCAGCGGGCACTGTGGGCATCGCCGCCCGCGCGCGGCGCGGGCAGGTCGGGGGCCAGCGCGAGATGGGCCACGCTGACGACCCGCATACGGGGATCGCGCTTGGGGTCTCCGTAGGTCGCGAGCTGTTCGAGATGCGCGCCGTTTCCCACAGCCGGAGTCGCCGGATCGTGAGCGCACAGACCGGTTTCCTCGACGAGCTCACGGGCTGCCGCCGCACCGAGATCCTCATCAGCTCTGACGAATCCGCCGGGCAGCGCCCATCTGCCCTGGAACGGTGTCTCACCACGGCGTACGACCAGCGCGCAGAGCGCGTGACGGCGCACGGTGAGCACAACCAGATCGACGGTGACAGCGAAGGGCGGGAAGGTCGAAGGGTCGTAGGGCGGCATGCCGTGATCATAGTCGTCTTCCTGACGATAAACAGTCCCTTCGTCATGCCCGTCGTGATCCGGAACTCCGTCCCGCACTCCTCGCGGCACCCTCGGCGTCACCCGCCCAGCTGGAGTCCGGCGGCTGCTTCCTCGACCATTCCGAGGCCGAGCCGACTGATCCGCACAGCGAACGGCTCGCCGGCCAGACGCAGCCCGGAGAGCTGGACGGCCCCCAGCGGGGCACAGCGGACCGGGCTCAGCGAGACCGTCGCGGCCGGCACGTCGGGGCGGATGCCCGCGAGCATGGTGACCAGGTGGATCCCGGCCGCCGCCGCGACGCCGGCCGGGCGACAGGCCGTCGGGTGGGGCGCGGGAGCGCTGCCCGCACGGCGTTGCTCCCCCGCGTACATCTCGGGAAGGCGGTAGCCGAACGTCTCGGCGGCACCGAGAACTCCCCGCAACAGGCTGCTCGCCTCCTTCTCGTATCCGGCGGCGGCCAGTCCCACGCAGGCGACCGCCGTCTCGTGCACCCGTACCGCACCGGAGCGGTGGCCGAACGGATTGTGGCCGGGCTCCTTCGCCCCGAGCGTCCGCAGCCCCCACCCCGAGTCCAGCGCCGGTCCGCCGAGGAGTCTGGCCAAGCGGCCTGTCCGCTCCGCGTCCAGCAGGCCGGTCGCGAGCCGCCCTCCGCCCGACAGACCGGTGTCCAGCAGATGCGCCAGACCGCTGCCCGGATACGGCACGGTCTGCCCCGCCGGACCGCCGCGCGCTGCGGCGGGGCAGCCGCCCGCGCGGTCGTCGATCCAGAATTCCGCTCCGAACCGACTCCGCAGCGCTCCGGCCCACTCCCGCCACGCATCGCCGCCGCCCCGGCCGCACTCGTCGAGCAGTTCGGCGCCGAGCAGAGCGGCCCGATGGGCATGGGCCTGGGTCTCGGCACGCCGGTATCCGTCTGGGCCGCCGTCCGGGACGAACCCGTCGTCCTCCGCGGCGGTACGCAGCCATCGCAGGCACCGCTCCGCCGCCGGAAGCAGCTCGGCCACTTCCTGTTCGGGCAGCCCCCAGCGGCGCGCCTCCGCCAGCACGGTCGGATACGCGAGTGTCGCCTCGATACCCGTGCAACTGGGCGGGAGCCGGGGTCCCGCGTCCCGGAGCGGCCCCGGGATACGCCCGTGATAGGAGCCGGAACCCCGTAACTGGGAACGGGCGAGCGTGCGCAGCGTGGACGCCGCGAGTCCCGTTCCCAGGGGCAGCACCATCCGCGCGGCCCACAGCGCCTCGGCCGGAGCGGGGCCGCAGCGCCAGGGAACCCCGGCCGCCAGCCAGCCGTCGGCGGGACTCCGCTCGCTGCTGACCAGCAGCGCCCGGAGATCACCGAGCCCGGTCCGCACGAGCGGTTCGACCCGGGGGTCGTCCGCCTCGGCCCGTGCGTCGGGGGACAGCCGGTTCGCGGGCCGTCCCGGAGTCCGTCCACGGCGCTCGGCGCGGATGCTCAGCTCGATGCCGTACGAAGCCCCGGGTGCGAGCAGGACGTCCCAGCGCAGCAACCCCGCGGAGGCCACCGCGTCCTGGGGCGGCGGGTCGGCCGCGACGGCGCAGCCGAGGCCGTCGGCGGCGGTCCAGCTCAGTCCCGAGTCATGAACGCTGGCGACCCGCTCGGGTCCCGGGCTGCCCATCGCGATGGCGCCCAGCTCGACGAGATCGGTCGCCAGGGAGATCTCGACGGGAAGCCGGCGGGTCCGGGACGACGCGCTGTGCAGGGTGATCCGCTCGATACCTTCGGCCTGGCGCCTTCGCTCGACGGTGATCTCGGGGTCGGGTCCGGTGTCGCCCGCCGTACGCACCAGGCCCAGAAATCGCGCGCTGTCGGAGGCGACCAGACCGCCCTGGACCGCGATGGGTTCGCGGCCGCCCACGCGCAGATGGCACCGGGAGAGCAGTCGGCGGCCCGACCGGTAGAAGCCCTCCAGACCTTGCCCCGTGAGCTGGCCGTGGTCCGCCGAGACAGCCATCGACGGCAGCGCGACGCAGATGACCGCGAGGTGCGCGGAAGGCAGTTCACGCATACGCCGCTCCGTGCGCGGCCCGGGCCCGGCGAGCCCGGCAGGCACGAGGGGTCCGACTGCGCCGGGCCCCGCAGCACCGGCCCCCACGTCGCCGATCCGGCCGACTGCGCGTACGGGCGGCACGGCGGTGCCTGGGCCCGCCGATGCGGGACGGCCGAGGTGAGGAGCTGGAGAGGGGACCGCGGGCTCGGGATCTCGCGGAGGGACGGTGAGGGCCATGGTGGTCTTTCTGCGCCGTCCGTGCGCTCCGGACAGCAGCTGTGTCTGCGACGCCACGGGTCGTGCGACTCCGCCACCCCCGTGAACGGCTCCACGGGCCACCCGGTCACGGCTGTCATCGCCCACTCCTGCTACCGCGCCTGCCCTGGCGCCTGGATTCCCGCGCCCGGCGCCGGACCACCACGGATCCGGGGCCGGTGTCACCGGGCGCGGTCCTGCGCCGCTTGGCCACCTGCGAGGGAACCGTGCGGGGCCTCGCCCGCCTCCCCGTGCGCGGCCCGTCCCCGCCTCCCTGGGCTTCGCGGCTGCCATGACGGTCCTCTCCCGCACCCGCGGTGCGCTCGCCCCGCAGACAGCGGCGCAGGGTCTCCGGATTCAGACCCGCGTTGCACGCCTCGTGAAGCAGTTGAGCGAAGGTGTAGTCGGGGTCGGCGCGCAGAGCGAGCCCCAGCGCCACCCGGGCGGCCGGCTCGTCGCCGGTGGACCAGGAGACCCAGCCGGCCAGTGTGAGCGGTGCGGCGGCGTGTTCCACGTACGGGCCGACACAGCGGCGGGCGAGAGCCCGCCACAGACGCAGTGCGGACGCCGCTTCGGGGCCTTCCATCCATTCCGCCGCCTTGTCCCTCGTCTCCCGGTCCTGGAGCCCGAGAATCACGGCGGCGGCCTCGTCGTGGCTGATCAGACGGTCGTCGTTCGTGTCCGCCGCGGAGGGCGGACCCGTGGGCGCGCCCGCCAGACGGTCCATGAGCACGTACGCGAGCTCCAGGGTCTCCCCCGCCACTTCGGCCCGGCCCTCGGTGTCCAGGATCCTGGACACCAGCACGGCCCCCGCCGAGTCCAGCGCCTGCTGCTGACCGCACGCCCCCGCCGTCTCCAGCGGTGCGAGCCGCGCCTCCATGTCGCGCAGCGAGCCGCGCACGTGAATGCCCGCATAGGCCGCTGCCGCCGCCATGACCGTCGTACCCGGCAGAGCCAGTGGGTTTCCCTCATGCGGGCAGCACCTGCTGTCCGGGCAGCAGTAGGACCAATAGCGGCCACCGGAAATGCAGAGCGCTTCCAGCACGGGTACGTCGAGCGCCCCGCAGGCCGTGCGCAGCAGCTGCGCGAACGGCCGCAGCCGCTCCATGGTCTGGTGACCCGTCACCCCTTCCGTCGGGTCCTGGCAGAGGAAGACGACGATCGCGTCGGGCCGGGAGCCCCGCCGCTCGCTGCCCGAGACCAGGCACTCGGCGAGCTGGTCGGCGACGGGCTCCCACTCATTCGGCGATCGCGGAATCCCGAGCCTGAGTCGCCCGCCGAAACGCCCGCGACCGCCGTGCAGGGCCACCATGACCACGCTGTCGTCGGGATGGAATCCCATCAGGTACGGAAGGGCGTCGGCGAGTTCGGCGGGGCCGCGCAGGGTGATCTGCTGTTCGTCGGCCGGTCCGGTGGATTCGTGGTGCTTGTTCATGGCATGACCGTCCCGCGAGCCGCCGATTTCCGAAACCCCCTGTGGATAACTTGTCCACAGGCGCGGCTCCGTCGTTCGTGGTTTGTCACAGCCATCGGGTTGCATGGGGGCATGACCAACCCAGATCGCGCAGAGCTCAGGGCTTCGGCCGATTCCGTACTTGCCCAACTCGTCGGGGACCCCACCGGCACAGCCCGGCTGCGCGAGGACCAGTGGCGGGCCATCGAGGCCCTCGTCGCCGACAAGCGCAGGGCGCTGGTCGTGCAGCGGACCGGCTGGGGCAAGTCCGCCGTGTACTTCGTCGCGACCTCGCTGCTGCGCGCGCAGGGCAGCGGGCCGACGGTGATCGTCTCGCCGCTGCTGGCTCTGATGCGCAACCAGGTCGCGGCGGCGGCCAGGGCCGGAATCAGCGCGCGCACGATCAATTCGTCGAACACCGAGGAGTGGGACACGGTCCAGGCCGAGGTCGCAGCGGGTGAGGTGGATGTGCTGCTGGTCAGTCCCGAGCGGCTCAACAACCCCGACTTCCGCGACCAGGTCCTGCCGAAGCTCGCTGCCGCGACCGGGCTGCTCGTGGTCGACGAGGCGCACTGCATCTCCGACTGGGGTCATGACTTCCGGCCGGACTACCGCCGTCTGCGGACCATGCTCGCCGATCTGCCCGCGGACGTGCCGGTGCTGGCGACGACGGCGACCGCCAATGCCCGGGTGACCGCGGATGTCGCGGAGCAGCTGGGCACCGGCGCGGGTACCGACGCGCTGGTCCTGCGAGGCGCCCTGGACCGGGAGAGCCTCAGTCTCAGCGTGCTCCAGCTGCCCAATGCCGCACATCGGCTGGCCTGGCTGGGCGATCATCTCGGCGAGCTTCCGGGCTCGGGGATCATCTATACGCTCACGGTCGCCGCAGCCGAGGAGATCACCGCCTACCTGCGTCACTGCGGACACACCGTCGCGTCGTACACGGGACGGACCGAGAACGCCGACCGGCAGCAGGCCGAGGACGATCTGCTGGCCAACCGGGTCAAGGCGCTGGTCGCCACCTCCGCGCTCGGCATGGGATTCGACAAACCCGACCTGGGTTTCGTCGTGCACCTCGGGTCGCCCTCCTCCCCCATCGCGTACTACCAGCAGGTCGGGCGTGCGGGGCGTGGCGTCGAGCACGCGGAGGTGCTGCTGCTGCCGGGCAAGGAGGACGAGGCGATCTGGCAGTACTTCGCGTCCGTCGCCTTCCCTCCCGAGGAGCAGGTGCGGCGGACCATCGATGTGCTCGCCCAGGCGGGCCGGCCCGTCTCCCTGCCCGCCCTGGAGCCGTTGGTCGATCTTCGGCGCACCCGGCTGGAGACGATGCTCAAGGTGCTGGACGTCGACGGCGCCGTCAAGCGGGTCAAGGGCGGCTGGATCTCCACGGGCGAGCCCTGGGTCTACGACTCGGAGCGCTATGCCTGGGTCGCCAGGCAGCGTGCCGCTGAGCAGCAGGCCATGCGTGACTACGCCTCCAGCACGGCCTGTCGCATGGAGTTCCTCCGCCGCCAGCTGGACGACGACGAGGCCACGGCGTGCGGGCGCTGCGACAACTGCGCGGGAGCGCGGTTCGACGACAAGGTGTCCACCGCCGCGCTGGACGGCGCACGCGGTGAACTCGGCCGTCCCGGTGTGGACGTGGAGCCCCGGAAGATGTGGCCGACCGGACTCCCCGCCGTGGGAGTGGACCTCAAGGGCCGGATCCCGGTGGGCGAGCAGTCCTTCACGGGCCGGGCGCTCGGCCGGCTCTCCGACATCGGCTGGGGCAACAGGCTGCGTCCCATGCTGGCGGCGCAGGCACCGGACGTCCCGGTCCCGGACGATGTGGCGACCGCGGTGGTCACCGTCCTCGCGGACTGGGCCAAGGGGCCCGGTGGTTGGGCCTCGGGCTCCCCTGACGCCTCCCCGCGCCCCGTGGGTGTCGTGACGGTCGCCTCGCGCCGCAGGCCGCAGCTCGTCCAGTCCCTCGGCAGCCGTATCGCCGAGGTGGGCCGAATGCCGTTCCTCGGCACGGTTACGTACGCGCCCGGGACCGAGGACGTACGAATCTCGCAGACGAACAGCGCACAGCGGGTGCGGGCGCTGCACGAAGCGCTCGTCGTGGAGCCCGGGCTGGCGGAAGCGATCGCCTCCGCGGGCGGCCCCGTGCTGCTCGTGGACGATCTCTCCGATACGGGATGGACGCTCGCCGTTGCTTCGCGACTGCTCCGCAGGGCGGGAGCGGACGGGGTGTTTCCGCTGGTCCTCGCTGTTCAGGCGTGACAGGTGGCGTCGCGGGGGCGCGGTCTGGGCAGGGATATCAGTGTCATTCCGGCTGATTCCCGTCAGCCGGGCCAATTGCTCGTTGCCGCCTGCCGATGCGCCAGGAAGAATTGGACTCGCTCCCCGCACGGTCCTTTCGCGGCCCGGAAGGGCTGTGCCGCGGCGCGCCCTCACTCGACCCTGCCCGCACCGTGGGCTCGTAGCGAAGGGAGGACCGTGACCTTCGGATTCGCTCCGTCCCAAGCCTCTTCGATGCCAACGTCCTCGGCGTCCGCAGGCTCCGTCAACAACCTTGCCAGGACACTCGAACCAGCCGAATGGGCATCGGCCGGCATACCTCTGCTGCGGAGCCCGCGTGACGTCGTCAGTGGCCTCCACGCCCGCCACAGGCCGGCTCCGGCGACCGCCGTCGTGGCCGTTCTGGACCACGAGGAACGGCTGACGGCCAGCGCCTCGTTCGCCCGGCGGACGACCGTGGCCGCGGACGGGTGGGAGTTCCGCAACGCGCTGCTGGCTCATCTGCGCCGGGTCATCCCGCACGATCTGCGCCGCCGCGCTCCGATCCGTACGGCGGTGCTGCTCTACTGCCGCGAGGGCGACGAGCGTTGGACGGAGGAGGACGGCGCGTGGATGTGGGGGCTGCGGGACGCCTGCACGCTGCACGGCCTGCGGTGCGGCGCCTACATCACGCTGACACGCGGAGGCTGGCAGGTGCTCGGCGAGGGCCGGGGAGGCCGTCGGCCCAGTTCCATATCGCCGGCCTCGAAGCTGTCCGAGGCATTCGTGGATCTCGATCCGGCGCCCCAGCGCACCGGCGGCGGCGCGCTCGATGCTCTGCGGCGGACCGCGGCCCGCTGAGACGCACACGGTCCCGGCCACCCTCGCGGGCGGCCGGGACCCTACGGCGTACGGCTCAGACTGTCGCGCCGAGCACGGAGTTGATCTTCTGCGGGTCCCCGCACACGATCAGCAGCACTCCGGCGCGCTCCCGCGCCGCGGTGAGTGCGCGGGCGGTGGCGTCGTCGACGTCCCCGTTGACCGCGACCACGACCACCGGGCGGGACTTCGCACGGCCGGCCGCCGCGAGGTGGGCGAAGAAGACGTCGTCGCCGGCGTCGTGCTGCGCCCAGTAGGCGGCCTCTCCGAAGGAGATCTCGTGCGCGGCCCAGGGGTGCACCTCACCGCTGGTGAGGACCAGGATGTCGCCCGGTGCGCGCCCCGTGTCGAGCAGCAGGTCGACTGCCTCGTCGGCCGCGTCGAGTGCGCCGCCGGCCGGGGCCGGGATCAGCTGGAGCTGCGGCGCGGAACGATTCTCCGCCTGGGCCGGGCCCTGAGCGGAGGCGGCGGGAGTGGGTGTGGAGTGCGGGCGCTGCGCCGGGGGCGCAGGGCGCGCGGGGCCGGGGCCCGGACGCCCGGGACGCGGCATGGCCGCGGAACGCGGACCTGGTACGGGACGGGGGGTCGGCGCGGTGCGGCCGGCGGCCGGAGTAACGCGGGGACCCTGGGCGCTCTCGTGAATCTGAGGCTCCTCGGGGATGAGAGGCATGAATGGTGGACTTTCGAGCGCCGACGCTTCGGGAGTCGGCGGGTGGGTACGTGTGCGCGACGGGTGGATACGTGCGCGATCAGAAGTCGAAGCCGAGCTGGCCCCCGCTTTCCAGTGCAACCGCCTCGGCGGAGAATCGGACCTTCTTCAGGTGCTGCCACCTGGGCAACGCATCAAGATAGGACCAGGAGAGACGGTGATGGGGCGTGGGCCCCCGCTCCTCCAGTGCGGCCCTGTGTACCGGCGACGGGTATCCCGCGTTGGCGCCGAAGGCAAAGTCTGTGTACTCCCCTGATTCCGCACCCAGTTCGGCCATCATCGTGTCCCGGTGGACCTTCGCGATCACCGAAGCGGCGGCGACCGCGATACACGACTGGTCCCCCTTGATCACGGTGCGGACCTGCCAGGGCGCGCCCAGGTAGTCGTGCTTGCCGTCGAGGATCACGGCGTCCGGCCGCACCGGCAGGCGATCGAGGGCCCTCACCGCCGCCAGCCGAAGGGCCGCGGTCATGCCGAGGTCGTCGATCTCCTGCGGCGAGGCGTGTCCCAGCCCGTAGGCCGTGACCCAGTCCTCCAGCAGCGGAGCCAGTTCGGCGCGGCGCCTGGGACTGATCAGCTTCGAGTCCGTGAGCCCCTCCGGGGGTCGACGGAGCCCGGTGACGGCAGCGCAGACGGTGACGGGGCCGGCCCACGCTCCGCGTCCGACCTCGTCGACACCGGCGACGGTCCTGGCACCAGTGGTAGCGCGCAGTGAGCGCTCGACGGTGTGCGTGGGTGGTTCGTACGGCATGGCGCCAGCAAGCGTACGCCGATGACCACCGCAAGAACACCCCGGGGCGCCGGGTGCGTGCCGCTCCCGAGCACTCCGGCGGCCGGAGTGTCGCGGACCGGGCGGGGAAGAGGGACGTCAGCGGTGACAGGTGCGCAGGATCGGCATCATGACCTGGTCGATCATCCGGGCGATCTCCTCGTCCGGCCATTCGCTGCCGCACACCTTCGACCGGTACATCATCATGGCCGGGATGACGTCGAACGCCATGTCGTTCGCCGCCTCCGGACGCACCTCACCACGGCCCACACCTCGGCCGACGACCTCGCGAAAGAGCTCGGTCGAGGGGCCGACCACGCCATCCATGATCACCCCGTGGAAGCGGTCGGCCGCACGCACATCGCATTCGTGAAGCACCGACCGCAGTGCGACACCCGGCGCCGAAAGCATCGCGTCGCGAAGCCGTCGGCAGACCTCGTACAGGTCCTCGCGAATCCCGCCGCAGTCACGGGCTTCGCCCATCGAAGGCAGTCCCGCGCGCAGTGCGTCCGCGACCAGATCCTCCTTGGACGGCCAGCGCCGGTACACGGCGGCCTTGCCGGTCTGAGCACCGGCCGCCACGCCTTCCATCGTCAGCCCGCTCCAGCCGACGGTGCTGAGTTGCTCAAGGGCGGCGGCGAGGATCGCCCGTTCCAGAACGGGGCCGCGGCGGCGCAGGGACACCGGGCGGGGATGTGCGGCGGCAGCCAGGTGTGAAGTAGCCATCAGTCGATCTCCATCACGACGGGGAGAGGAGCGGATCGGCGCGGTCCGGGGCGGACACGGCCGACAGCGATGGACATCTCGTCGACGACAGGCTCAGTGAACGCTTGCGTTCACTAATGGGGACTCACTACCGTGACGAGACAGTGAACGGTTCCGTTCACTAATTCATTTGTGGGGGACTCATAGTGACAACCTCTCAGTTAAGAAAAAAGGGCACACCGGGCGCGGCCCGCCGGGAGGGGCGCCCGGGGATCGCACTCGCCGTCATTGCCGCATGTCAGCTGATGGTCGTGCTCGATGCCACCATCGTCAACATCGCGCTTCCCCACATCCAGGACGCGCTCAGCTTCTCGACGACCGATCTCTCCTGGGTTCTGAGCGCCTACACGCTCACGTTCGGCGGTCTGCTGCTGCTCGGTGGCCGGGCCGGTGACATCCTGGGCCGCCGCCGGGTCTTCATGACCGGAATCATCGTCTTCACCTTTGCCTCGCTGCTGGGCGGACTCGCCCAGGAGCCCTGGCAGTTGCTGGCCGCGCGGGCACTGCAGGGTGTCGGTGGCGCCATCGCCTCACCGACCTCGCTGGCCCTGATCACCACCACGTTCCGCGAAGGGCCCGAGCGCAACCGCGCGTTCGGTGTGTTCGCCGCGGTCTCGGCGGGCGGTGGCGCGATCGGGCTCCTGACCGGCGGCATGCTCACCGAGTGGCTCGACTGGCGCTGGGTCCTCTTCGTCAACGTACCGATCGGTGTGCTGATCGCGGCCCTCGCGCCCGTCTACATCAGCGAGTCGGAGAAGCACCCGGGCCGTTTCGACGTCTCCGGGGCGCTGACCTCGACGGTCGGTATGGCCTCGCTGGTGTACGGGTTCATCCGTGCCTCCGAGGAGGGCTGGCGCGACACGCTCACCCTGTCGTCCTTCGGTGCGGCGGTGCTGCTGCTCGCCGCATTCGTACTCATCGAATCCCGCGCGAAGGAACCGATCACTCCCCTGCGGATGTTCGCCGACCGCAACCGCTCGGGCACCTACGTGATCATGCTCAGCTTGGCCGCGGCGATGTTCGGCATGTTCTTCTTCATCGTGCTGTTCGTGCAGAACGTCCTGGACTACAGCCCCATCGAGGCCGGCCTCGCGTTCCTGCCGGTGACCGTCGCGATCATCACCGGCGCCGGACTCTCGCAACGTCTGCTGCCGGTACTCGGGCCCAAACCCTTCATGGTCACCGGTTCGACGATCACCGGGCTCGGCCTCTTCTGGCAGACCCTCATCTCGCCGGACAGCTCCTATGTGAGCGGTGTGCTCGGGCCCATGCTCCTGTTCGGCTTCGGAATGGGACTGAACTTCGTCACGCTGACGCTGACAGCTGTGTCCGGCGTCGAGCCGCACGAGGCGGGCGCGGCGTCCAGTCTGCTCAACGCGAGCCAGCAGGTGGGCGGTTCGCTGGGCCTCTCCATCCTGGTCACCGTCTTCGGTACGGCAAGCCGCAACGAGGCGGAGAAGCAGATCCCGCTGTTCATGGCGCAGGCGACACCGGAACAGCAGGCGGAGTTCGCAAGAACCCAGGAACTACCCGCGCCATGGGCCGACGAGGTCCTCACCCAGGGCATCTCCACGGCGTTCACAGCCGGGGTCGCCATGGCCGCTGTCGCACTGCTCACCGCGATGCTGGTCATCCGGGTACGCAAGAGCGACCTGGAAGCACTGAGCGGAAAGTCCGCGGCGGCCGGTCCGGCCGCGTAGCGCCAACGCGCCGACGCGGGTGCGGGATACGCCTTCAGGCGACCGCACCCGCACCCGCGTCCGCGTCCGCACCCGCGTCCGCACTCGCGTCCGCACGGGAAGGATCAGCGGATCAGTACGGGTCGTACGGGTCGTAGAACTCCCCGTCGACATCGTCCCGTTCGCTGCCCGTCCCGTAGCGGCCCGATCTGCCGCAGTCGTGCGCACCGTCCAGCGCACTGCGCTCCGCCAGGATGTCGCGGGCCCGCGCCACTCCCCAGCTGGTGGCGTACCAGGGCTCGTCCGAGTCGTCGAGATTGCGCTCGATCCTGCCCAGCGCGCAGGACCGCAGCGGTTCCGGCAGCTTGTCCAGCGCCGGTACGGCATCGGCCGAGAGCGTCTTGAGGTAGTCGGTGTCGATGCGCTTTTCGCTCTCGTACCGCTGAACGCTCTGCTCCGCGATCATCGCGTCCGGCGAGAGCAGGCCGAAAGCGAGGACGCCGACGGCAGCGCTCACGGCAACGGCGCGCGGCAGCAGCCGCGCGCCGAACACACCCGCGGCGATGATCAGGACGAGCACCACCCCGAGCCAGAGTTCCATGGCGGCGACGGAGATCCGCAGCCTGGTCAGGCCGTACGCGTCCACGTACAGGTCCATGCGGCGGAGCGCCGAGGCCACGACCACGAGCGTGAGTACGCACAGGGCGCCGAGCACTCCACGTACCAGCGTCCGGTCGCGGGCCCCGCCTCGCGGCGCCCAGCGCAGAGCGAGGGCGATCACGAGGAGTGTGAGCAGGGTGGCCCACAGCAGCTGCCAGAAGCCCTGGCGGGCGTACTCGGCGTAGGAGAGGTCGGTCTCCTCCAGCACCTTGTCGTATCCGCCGAACAGGACGGCGAGCTGGAGCGCGATGAACGCCGCGAAGAGCAGATTGAGGACGATGAGCGGAAGCGCCCACTCCACCCGTCCGCGGGCCGGTCCTGGAGGGATGGTGACCTCGTCCCACCGGGCCGGGGCGGCAGCGGCGTACGCGGCGGCCAGTGCGCCCACGAGTCCCAGCAGGAACAGGAAGAACCGCCACGGGCCGTCCCCGATCGACACATCGGGGATGAGGTTGCTCAGCAGATCGGCGAAGGCGGCGTCCGCTCCGGCGAAGAGCGCGCCGAACACGATGAGCAGGACGACGGCCACCGCGGTCGTACGGACAGCCGTGCCCCAGCGGGCACGCGAGGACTCCGCCTGGGACCGCATACCTCGCCACCCCCACCGCAGGCCAGGTGCCGTCGAGCCGACCAGGCCCAGCGAACCGAGGAAGATGCCCAGCCAGCTGCGGCTGCCGTGCAGTGCCAGGGAACCCAGCGCGAGGGCCGACACCATGGCGAGGAAGGTCGGCCAGCCTGCGTCCCTGAGGGCCGGTACCGCGAGAAGCGCCAGCCCTCCGACCGCCCAGGTGAGCGTCCAGGGGCGCAGCCGCCGACCTGCGGCGCGTGCGGCGAAGAAGGCCGCGAGAGATGCCGGCACCGCGACGATCAGGAGGTTCGGGCCCAGGCCCTCCCCCAGCAGGATCGCGCTGAGCAGCGCGGTGGCGAGGACGGACCAGAGCGTGGCGGCCGGGATGGCGGCCGATGGAAGCGGGCGCATCCGGGACCGCGCACCCGGCGGCTGTCCGGCCGGCTGCCACGGGTCGGTCTGCTGCCGCTGCCCGGGCACAGGCTGCCGCTGCCCCGGCACAGGCTGCCCCGGCGGCGGCTCGGCGGAGCCGCCGGCGGTTACCGGCGCAGTGCCGGTCTTCTCCGCCGCCGGGTGCGCCCCGGCGGGACCGGACGCGGCTGCATCGGGCGAACCGGTCGCATCGGCCGGCGCGGACCCGCCGGCCGGCGTCGACGTATCGGGTCGGCGCGAAGCCTCGGACGGTTGATCGGGCATGGGACCCCTCCCCCACCGGGGCCCGCTCGCACGGTCAGGAGGCCACACGATCGCCCCGGCGTCTCATTCGGCGCATGCCACTACAAGATCAATGAGTGGCGGTGTGGCCGAAAGAGTATTCCCCCCGCAGTCGCCCGAGCAGCTGTGGACCGTGCTGTGGCAGGACCGTGACAGTGGACACGGCCCGGCGCGTTGTCAGCTGCGCGTCACGTCGAGCCAGTGCGGCGGCGCTTCCGTCTGTGCCAGCCAGTCAGCCGGCGGCGCTCCCGCCCTGCCCGCCGAGACCACGCCTCCGACGATCGCGCAGGTCGTGTCGACATCACCGCCGGCCTGGGCCGTCACCCAGAAGGCCTGCTCGAAGTCGCCGAGGCTGCGCGCCGCCGACCACAGGGCGAACGGCACGGTGTCATGTGCACTTGTACGGCGCCCGTTGCCGAGGACCGCCGCCACCGTCCCGGCATCGCGGTAGTCGAGCATGTCGCGCGCCCGGCGAAGCCCCGCCCCGACCGCACTGCGCGGTACGAGAGCGATGACACCGTCGAGAAGATCACCCGGCGTCGGCGGACCACCGGGCGCGGCAGCCAGCGAGGCGGCGGCGGCAACCGCCATCGCGCCGACGACGCCCTCGCGGTGCTGGTGCGTCGTGTACGAGGAGATCTCGGCCTGGTGAGTGGCCTGCTCCGGGTCATCCGCGTACCAGGCGCCGAGCGGCGCGATCCGCATGGCCGACCCGTTGCCCCAGGAGCCCTGCCCGTTGAAGAGCGCGGACGCCAGCTCGCGCCAGTCGCCGCCCTCCCGGACCAGCCTGAGCAGCCTGTTCACGGCGGGCCCGTATCCACGGTCGAAATCGTGGTGATCGGCGAAGGAGTGAGCGAGAGCGTCCTGGTCGATACGGCCGTGCTCGCCGAGCACGGCGAGTACGGATGCGGCCATCTCGGTGTCGTCGGTCCACTGCCAGGGACCGGGCGGCAGAGCACGCCGTTTGAGCAGCGGATAGTTGACGGGGACGAAGAACTGGGAGCCCAGGGCGTCTCCCACGGACAGCCCACGCAGGCTGGCCAGGGCGCGTTCGAAGCGCCGGTCGGAAGTAGAGTCAGCGGTCATCGCTCTGCCACTCTATCCGGTGGTGCCGTACGGTTCCGGGGTGCGCCAGTGCTCGAACGGCCGGTCAAGCGCGTAGCGGCCGTCCTCTCCCAGCAGCAGTGACCGCGTCTCCGCGTTGCCCGGGTTGGACAGCGACTCGAATTCCGCCACCGACCAGTGGAACCAGCGCATGCAGAACAGCCTCATCGTCAGCCCGTGAGTGACCAGCAGGACGTTCTCCGGGTGGCCGGGATCCTCGAAGCTCCGGTACAGACTCTCCAGGAACGCCCCGACCCGGTCGTACACGTCGGCACCGGACTCTCCCTGGGCGAAGCGGTAGAAGAAGTGGCCGTACGCGTCGCGGTACGCCTTCTGCAGACGTACGTCGTCCCGGTCCTGCCAGTTCCCCCAGTCCTGCTCGCGCAGCCTGGGCTCTTCCCGCACCCGCACCTTGTCCGGGTCGAGACCGAACGCTCCGAACGTTTCGTGGGTCCTGCGGTAGGGCGAGACGTAGACGCTGACCCGTTGCCCGTCGAACAGCTCGCGCAGCCGGCTCCCCGTCTCTTCGGCCTGCCGCAGTCCCTTCGCCGTGAGCCTCAGCGCGTGGTCGGGCTCCCGCTCGTACACCGTGTCGTCGGCATTGCCTTCGGACTCACCGTGCCGGACGAGAACAATGCGCTGCGGTCGTGCCATGTCTCGACCCTAGGCCCAGTGCGCCTCGATCGAGCAGTTGTACGGGCTCCGTCCCGGCGTATGTGACCAACGAAACGGCTCCGAAGGAGCCGGTCACACCGTCCAGGTCACACCGTCCACAATGGCTGGAGATCCACCACGTCCCCGGCCAGCTCCGCGACATCCGTCTCGGTCTGTGCCCGGTCCGAGAGCCGCTCCACACCCTGCGGCCGGTACTTGCCCCGCTCGGCGCTCGACTGCCACATGGACAGCACCAGAAACTCCTGCCCCGGCGCTTCGCCGAACATCCCGCGCAGCATCCCGGGTGATCCGGCCATCGCCGGATTCCACACCGTCCGCTGCATGAGCGCGAAATGCTCCACGCGGTCCTCGTGCACCCGGCTGTGGGCCACCCGGACGACGTCCGCGTCGGTGAAGTGCGGCTCGAATCCGGTCTTCACGTCGAACCGGAAATCGAAGAGCTTCACCTGCATGTCCCGGCACATACCGGACTGCGCGGCGGCCAGCCGGTCGTGCCCACGCGCCATGAAGGAGTCGTAGAAGACGCGGTTCTCCCAGAACGCGAAGACATGAGCCACGTCCGGACGCGCCCGGCTCCACCCTCCGCTCTGTCCCCTGAACCCCGGCTCACCCAGCAGCCCCGCCCACTTCCGCTGCCCCCGCTCGAACCCATGACGGTCCACCACGGTGCAGCGAATCCACTTCACCAGCACCGCGCCATCGTACGGCGCCAGGAGTGGCGCGGGTCACGCTACGACGGACCTGCCCGCATTGCCTGCGCGCCGGCCTCATCGAGAACACACGACGGTGGCCCGATTGCATCGCCGGAGTCCAAGGCGGTTGGATTCACGGACAGTTACGGCAATGATCGGGCGGTGAGAGCGGTCCGCCGGCCCGGCGCGAGAAGGGAAGTCCGATGAGCACTCCCAATAAGGACATCGACAAGGTTGAGGTGAGTCTCAAATGGGATCCCAGCACGACCGGCGAGCCGGCTCATGACCTGGACATAATCGCCGCGACGTACGCCACGGACGATCCCTACGGAAGCCCCGTCTATCTGGTGCACTTCGACAGCCGCTCACCGGACGGCACGATCACTCTCAACCGCGACAGCAAGACGGGTCAGGGTCTCGGCTTCGACGAGGTCATGACGATCGAACTGGACCGGCTGGCCGACACCTACGCCCGGGTGATCGTCGGGGTCGCCATCCAGCAGCGGGACGGCCGGAAGACGTTCGGGGAAATACAGCGCACCGGCGTGCAGATCCGCGAGGGTTACACGAACCTCTCGGAGAGCGATTTCTCGGGCGTCTCGGCGGCCACCGCCGCGGTCGTGGCGGAGTTCACCCGGGACAGCTCGGGAGTCTGGGTGTTCCACTCGGACGTACGTGGCTTCGACGGCCACCCCGATGAGTTCGCGGCGGCCATGGGAAGCCGCACCTCGGATTCCTGAGCGGCCGACGCACCTCGCGGATGCGACGCCCTGCCCGCGGAACCGCTCGGGGCGGTGGCGCCGAGTAATCGGCTCCACCGCCCTGAACAGTAGCTTCACGCCCGGAGCGGGCGCCTTGCGATCAGCTGCAGCCGCTGGTCGAGCCGCAGCCCTCACAGATGTAGCAGGAACCGGCGCGCTGCATCTTCGTACCGCAGGAGAAGCAGAGCGGCGCGTCCGCGCTGATGCCGAGCTGCATCTCGACCAGCTCGGCCGAGGTGTGCGCCGTCTTGGGAGCCGGCTTCTCAGCCACCTCCTGCGGAGCCGCGACCGCCTTCAGGGGCTCCACGTGAAGAGGAGCGGACTGGGCGAGGCTCTCGGCGTCCATGCCTTCTGCCTCGAACGACGGCTCGTACGAACCGGTGTCGAGGTGACGCTGACGCTCCTCGGCCGAGTGGATACCGAGCGCGGAGCGCGTCTCGAACGGCAGGAAGTCCAGCGCCAGGCGGCGGAAGATGTAGTCGACGATCGACTGCGCCATCCGCACGTCCGGGTCGTCCGTCATACCGGCCGGCTCGAAGCGCATGTTGGTGAACTTCGAGACGTACGTCTCCAGCGGCACGCCGTACTGGAGACCGACCGAGACGGCGATCGAGAAGGCGTCCATCATGCCCGCGAGGGTCGAACCCTGCTTGGACATCTTCAGGAAGACCTCACCGAGACCGTCGTCCGGGTAGGAGTTGGCGGTCATGTAACCCTCGGCGCCACCGACCGTGAAGGAGGTGGTGATGCCGGGACGGCCCTTGGGCAGACGCTTGCGGACCGGGCGGTACTCGACGACCTTCTCCACCGCGGTACGGATGGTGTCCTCGGTCTTCGCGGTCACCTCGGCCTTCTTCTCCTCCCACTTCTTCGTGGAGAGGGGCTGGCCGACCTTGCAGTTGTCGCGGTAGATGGCGAGCGCCTTGACGCCCATCTTCCACGCCTCGAAGTAGACCTCTTCGACGTCCTCGACGGTGGCCGTCTCCGGCAGGTTCACCGTCTTGGAGAGCGCGCCGGAGATCCACGGCTGGATGGCCGCCATCATCCGGACGTGGCCCATCGCGGAGATGGAACGCTCACCCATCGCGCAGTCGAAGACCTCGTAGTGCTCCTGCTTCAGACCCGGGGCGTCGATCACGTTGCCGTTCTCGGCGATGTGGGCGACGACCGCCTCGATCTGCTCCGGCTGGTAGCCGAGGCGGCGGAGCGCCTGCGGAACCGTGCCGTTGACGATCTGCATCGAGCCGCCGCCGACGAGCTTCTTGAACTTGACCAGGGCGAGGTCGGGCTCGAGGCCGGTGGTGTCGCAGGACATCGCGAGACCGATGGTGCCGGTGGGGGCGATGACCGACGCCTGCGCGTTGCGGAAACCGTTCTTCGCTCCGAGGCGGATCACGTCCTGCCAGGCCTCCGTGGCGGCGGCCCAGATCGGCGAGTCAAGGTCGTCCACGTGCACGGCGGCGGCGTTGGCGTCGGAGTGCTGCTTCATGACGCGCTGGTGCGGCTCCGCGTTACGGGCGTAGCCGTCGTACGCGCCGACGACCGCGGCGAGCTCGGCGGAGCGCTTGTACGAGGTGCCGGTCATCAGCGACGTGATGGCACCGGCGAGCGCGCGGCCACCCTCACTGTCGTAGGCGTGGCCGGTCGCCATCAGCAGGGCGCCGAGGTTGGCGTAACCGATGCCCAGCTGGCGGTAGGCGCGGGTGTTCTCGCCGATCTTCTCCGTCGGGAAGTCCGCGAAGCAGATCGAGATGTCCATCGCGGTGATGACCAGCTCGACGACCTTGGAGAAGCGCTCGGACTCGAAGGACTGGTGGCCCTCGCCGTCGTCCTTGAGGAACTTCATCAGGTTCAGCGAGGCCAGGTTGCACGAGGTGTTGTCCAGGTGCATGTACTCGCTGCAGGGGTTCGAGCCGTTGATCCGGCCCGACTCCGGGCAGGTGTGCCAGTGGTTGATGGTGTCGTCGTACTGGATGCCGGGGTCGGCACAGGCCCAGGCCGCTTCGGCCATCTTGCGGAAGAGGGACTTGGCCTCGACCTCTTCGATGACGTCACCGGTCATCCGGGCGCGCAGTCCGAACTTCCCGCCGGACTCCACGGCCTTCATGAACTCGTCGTTCACTCGGACCGAGTTGTTGGCGTTCTGGTACTGGACGGACGTGATGTCGTCGCCGCCCAGGTCCATGTCGAAGCCCGCGTCGCGCAGGGCGCGGATCTTCTCCTCCTCCTTGACCTTGGTCTCGATGAAGTTCTCGATGTCGGGGTGGTCGACGTCGAGAATGACCATCTTGGCCGCGCGGCGGGTGGCCCCACCGGACTTGATCGTTCCGGCGGACGCGTCGGCGCCGCGCATGAAGGAGACCGGGCCGGAGGCGTTGCCACCGGAGGAGAGCAGCTCCTTGGAGGAGCGGATACGGGAGAGGTTCAGGCCGGCGCCGGAGCCGCCCTTGAAGATCATGCCCTCTTCCTTGTACCAGTCGAGGATCGACTCCATGGAGTCGTCGACGGCCAGGATGAAGCAGGCGGAGACCTGCTGCGGCTGAGGCGTTCCGACGTTGAACCAGACCGGCGAGTTGAAGCTGAAGATCTGGTGCAGGAGGGCGTACGCCAGCTCGTGCTCGAAGATCTCGGCGTCCGCGGGAGAGGCGAAGTAGTTGTAGTCCTCACCGGCCTTCCGGTACGTCTTCACGATCCGGTCGATCAGCTGCCGCAGACCGGTCTCGCGCTGCGGGGTGCCGACGGCGCCCCGGAAGTACTTGCTGGTGACGATGTTGACCGCGTTCACCGACCAGAAGCCGGGGAACTCGACGCCACGCTGCTCGAAGTTGATCGAGCCGTCGCGCCAATTGGTCATGACGACATCTCGGCGCTCCCACGTCACCTCGTCGTACGGATGCACGCCGGGGGTGGTGTGAATACGCTCGATACGCAGACCCTGCCGATTCGCAGTCGACTTGGTGCCCTTGGTGCGGGAACCTCGTGCCGGGCCGCTCGCCGTCTCTGTCATGCCGCCTCCCATATGTGGGCAAAAACGCCCTGAAGTACCCAGTTCTTCCCAGGGCACAGTGTGTGTCTGATGCTCCGGACGCCGCTCGCAGCGCCGGGAGCAGGTCTTGGTGCCGCCCTGCCGGCGGCCGGCTGACCTCAGCCGGCCGGCCGGTGCCGATCAGTCGGCGGCGATGGCGGGCGCGGGGACCTCAAGGGTCTCGCCGCTCCCGCGTTCTTTCGCGGGAGGCCGCTGGTGGCGTAGTTCCACGATGGCGGCCTCGAAGTCTTCGAGTGAGTTGAACGCCCGGTACACGGACGCGAAGCGCAGGTACGCGACGAGATCGAGTTCCTGCAGGGGGCCGAGTATGGCCAGACCCACGTCGTGGGTGGTCAGCTCGGCGCTGCCGGTGGCACGCACCGCCTCTTCGACCCGCTGGCCGAGCTTGGCGAGTGCGTCCTCGGTGACGGGCCGCCCTTGGCACGCCTTACGGACACCGGAAATGACCTTGGTACGGCTGAAGGGTTCCGTCACGCCGCTGCGCTTGACCACCATCAGCGAACAGGTCTCCACCGTCGTGAAACGGCGGGAGCAGTCGGGGCACTGGCGGCGACGCCGGATGGACGTGCCGTCGTCGGTGGTGCGACTGTCGACGACCCTGCTGTCGGGGTGCCTGCAGAAGGGGCAGTGCATGGCTCCCAACCCTCCTTCACAGCACGACTGAATAGCCCCTCCAGGCCCCAAACGGGCCCTTCGAAGCAGGCTCAAGCATAGGCGATAGCCGCTCCCCGATGGACCAGGGACCACAACTTCTGGGCGACTGAGGCAATCCAACCACTAGATCTAGGGTTTCGCCGCACTTTCGGCCCTAGCGCGTGTCGCGCCTCGGGACCGCCGCGGCTGCACACGGCCAGGCACGAGGGTACGCGAAACACGCGGCTCCCCGGATGGCGGGGCACCGGGTGGCAGACTGGCGACGCACCCCCCGGAAACGGCCCCCCGCACGCACGCCGGGGAAGCGCGGACGCTACCGTAATGGTCCGAATTGCCGGTCGCCCGGAAGGGCCTCCATACACCCCGCCATAAGCCCCTGGCGGGCCTTTATTTGTTTTTCACTCGAACGTGTGTTTGGCGCAACCTTTCGAAAGCTACTACCGTTGTCCAACTAGGGAGAACATTCGAGAGGGGCCGACGTGACCACCACCGCAGACAGTGCCACCATCACTGCCCAGGACCACCGCTCCCAGAGCCGACTTGAGCCGGTGCATGCAATGAATGACTCAGTCATGAACACGGAGGGGCAGGAGCCCGCGCGTCCCGCGCGCTCATTGCCCGGCCGCCCACCAGGAATCCGGGCGGACAGCTCCGGGCTCACGGACCGGCAGCGGCGGGTGATCGAGGTCATTCGCGATTCGGTTCAGCGCCGAGGGTACCCGCCCTCGATGCGGGAGATCGGCCAGGCGGTGGGGCTGTCCAGCACGTCGTCCGTCGCTCATCAGCTGATGGCCCTCGAGCGCAAGGGTTTCCTGCGTCGCGACCCCCACCGCCCCCGTGCCTACGAGGTCCGCGGCTCCGATCAGCCGAGCACCCAGCCGACCGATACGACGGGCAAGCCCGCCGCTTCGTACGTTCCGCTGGTCGGCCGGATCGCGGCCGGTGGCCCGATCCTCGCCGAGGAATCCGTCGAGGATGTCTTCCCGCTTCCCCGCCAGCTGGTGGGCGACGGAGAGCTGTTCGTCCTCAAGGTCGTCGGTGACTCGATGATCGAGGCCGCGATCTGTGACGGCGACTGGGTCACGGTCCGGCGCCAGCCGGTCGCGGAGAACGGGGACATCGTGGCGGCCATGCTGGACGGCGAGGCCACGGTCAAGCGGTTCAAGCGCGAGGACGGCCACGTGTGGCTCCTGCCGCACAACTCCGCCTATCAGCCGATCCCCGGCGACGAGGCCACCATCCTCGGAAAGGTAGTGGCCGTGCTGCGGCGGGTCTGAAGCCCGCCGATTCCGACCGGGCCCCGGGATTCACTGCGCCGATCCCGGGGCCCTGCCATGTCCGCCCGCTCTGCCGCTGTCCGGGCCTCTCTATGTCCAGGGCCTGCTTCCGGTTCCGTCTCCGGGATGCCTACCGCCCGTCGGCCTTGGCCGCGGCATCGATGGCCGCAAGCGAACGCCGAGCCTGATTGCGGTCCGTGGTGTACCAGAAATCGGGCAGTGAGGCGCGCAGATAGCTTCCGTACCGCGCATTGGCCAGGCGGGGATCGAGCACGGCGACCACTCCCTTGTCCCCCGTGGCCCGTACGAGCCGGCCCGCGCCCTGAGCCATCAGCAGCGCGGCATGCGTCGCGGCGACGGCCATGAATCCGTTGCCACCTGCCTCTTCGACCGCCTTCTGGCGGGCACTCATCAGCGGGTCGTCGGGGCGGGGGAACGGAATCCTGTCCATGATCACGAGTTGGCAGCTCGCGCCCGGGACGTCGACGCCCTGCCAGAGCGAGAGCGTGCCGAAGAGGCACGTCTCCGGATCGGCCGAGAAGTTCTTGATCAGCTCGCCGAGCGTCTCCTCGCCCTGCAGCAGGATCGGCTTGCCGAGCCGGCCCCGCAGTTCCTCGGCCGCGGCCTGGGCCGCCCGCATCGAGGAGAACAGCCCCAGGGTCCGGCCGCCCGCCGCCTCGATCAGCTCGGCGAGCTCGTCCAGCATGTCGGTGCGCGAACCCTCCCGCCCCGGCGTGGCCAGATGGCGGGCGACATAGAGGATGCCCTGCTTCGGATAGTCGAAGGGGGAACCGACGTCGAGGCCCTTCCACTGCGGAATGTCATCGCCCGCGGTGCCTTCCGGGGCGAGCCCCAGAGAAGCGCCGACCCCATTGAAATCCCCGCCGAGTTTCAGCGTCGCGGAGGTCAGGACGACGGAACGGTCCGCGAAGAGCTTCTCGCGGAGCAGACCCGAGACGGAGAGCGGAGCGACACGCACGGACGCCCCGAAGCGGTCATGCCGCTCGTACCAGACGACGTCGTACTCGGAGCCCTGGGTGATGCGCTCTGCCACACCGTGAATGGTCTCGACCGACGCCATGGCCTGCTTACGGACCGCGTCCTCGTCCTGGACGGACTTGTCCCGCGTGGAGCCAAGGGCCGAGATCACCGTACGCGCGGCGTCCCGCAGCGCCATCAGCGCGTAGCCCAGGTCCTCGGGGACTTCTTCGAGGCGCCCCGGAAGCGCCAGCTCCATGACCCGCTCGAAGCCCTCCGACGCGGTCAGGAGCGCGTCGGCCGCCTTCTCGTTGACCAGCTTGGCCGCGCGGCGCACGGCACGGTTCACCTGGCCGGGAGTGAGCTCCCCCGTGGCGACACCCGTCACCCGGGAAACGAGCTCATGGGCCTCGTCGACGATCAGCACCTCGTGCTGCGGGAGCACCGGGGCGCCCTCGATGGCGTCGATGGCGAGCAGGGCGTGATTGGTGACGACCACGTCGGCGAGCTTGGCCCGCTCACGGGCCATCTCCGCGAAGCATTCGGCGCCGTACGCGCACTTCGTCGCCCCGAGGCACTCGCGGGAGGAGACGGAGATCTGTGCCCACGCCCGGTCCGAAACACCTGGGGTGAGGTCGTCCCGGTCCCCGGTCTCCGTTTCGTCCGCCCAGTCCCGCATGCGCAGCAGGTCCTGCCCCAGCTTGCTGGACGGCGCTGCCGCCTCGAACTGGTCGAAGAGCCCGTCCTCCTCTTCCTGCGGTACGCCCTCGTGGAGCCGGTGCAGACAGAGGTAGTTCGAACGCCCCTTGAGCATGGCGTACTGGGGACGGCGGCGCAGTATCGGATGCAGCGCGTCGACCGTACGCGGAAGGTCTCGCTCCACCAGCTGCCGCTGGAGCGCGAGGGTCGCCGTAGCCACCACGACGCGCTCCCCGTGCGCCAGCGCGGGCACCAGGTAACCGAGGGACTTGCCCGTGCCGGTGCCGGCCTGGACGAGCAGATGGGAATGGTCGTCGACAGCCTCGGCAACGGCCTCGGCCATGGTGACCTGGCCATGCCTTTCCGTACCGCCCACGGCGGTGACGGCGGCATGGAGGAGTTCGGGGAGGGATGGCTTCGTCATAGCCCGACCACCCTACGGCGCGCCACTGACAACGGCGATCACTCCCGGACTCGGGCGGTGGGGTGGAGAGGATTGGGAACGGTGCCGTGGACGGCGGCGTGCGGGCGCTGGGGTCGGTCCCGGTAGCCGTCCAGATGCAGACGGTTGCGGTTGAGACAGAGGCGCTCGATGCGGGGCGTCAGCATGTCGAACATCTCGAACCGGTCCTTGAGCTCGGGGAACCGGGCGTGGTGGCGGAGGATTTCCGTTCGGACAAGTGACCAGAATTCGCCCTCCGGGACTCCCAGCTGTTGCTCGCAGAGAGGGGAGAGATAGCGGAAGACACCGACGAACAGTCCGGAGTGGATGAACTGGGTGAGGAAGGAGGGGCTCTCCGTGAGCAGGACGCGGCGTACGTCCTCCGGCATGGTGTCGTGCTCGGGCAGGGGCTGCGCGCTGATGTTCACATCGTCGACGAAGTCCTTGATCGCGAGACGTACCGGCACGTCCTGGTCGTCGAAGACCACGATGGCGTTCTCGCCGTGCGGGGAGAAGACGGTGCCGTAGCGGTAGAGGAAGTGCAGGAGCGGAGGGAGCAGGGCGGCGAAGAGCCGCGTCAGCCATGCGGTGGGGGTGAGTCCGGAACGGGTGACCAGCTCCGCCGCGAACGAGCGGCCCTGCGGGTCGGTGTGCAGCAACGAGGCCAGGGTGCGGGCCCGCTCTCCGGGTGCGAGCCGGGGGTGCAGGGGCTCGCGCCAGATCGCGCCGAGTATCTCCTTGAACTGGTAGGGCGTCTCGGGAAGGCGGTCGTAGAGCGGGTGCTCGACGGCCACTGATGCGACCTCTCCGAGGAGGATGACGCCGCAGGTGTCGCGGAGAAAGGGGTCGGACTCGCACCGTCCCTGAACCCAGGCGGTGACGGCCGGCGCCGCGAGCGTGCGCTCGGTGGGCAGGCCGCGCCAGACCAGGGTGTTGAGGATGGACAGCGGCAGCTTGACCGTGTGCCGGTCCTTCCGTGCCACGTTGGTGAACGTACGGATGGACTGCTGCGGCAGCCGGAGGTCGTCGTCGGCGTGCAGGGGCACGATGTCGCCGTCCGCGATCGCCGGGGCGAAGTGCGGCACGATCCACTCGTCCCACTGCCAGGGATGCACCGGCAGGAACAGGTACTCCTGCGGATCGAGACCCCGGGTGCGCAGAGCGGCGGCGAAGGACGCGCGGACGGACGGGTCCAGCTCCTGGGCGTAGAGGTGCTCGGGGGTGGCGAGGCGGGGCACGGCGCGGTAGCCCGCGATGCGGGTGCTGACGGCGATCCAGGGCAGGCGGACCGCTCGTCGGGCTTCGGGTGCGAAGCGGGCCATGTCCTCGGCGGAGAATCCGAGCCGTCCCTTGTTGGCGACGAGCCAGGGATGGCCGGTCTGATGGCCTTCGAGCTCGGAGTAGTCGAGCTCGGCCAGCCGTGCCGCGCTGAGAGCGGTGTGGTCGAGCCTGGCGTCGGCGGCGAGCGTGGTGGTGAGTTCGCGGATGAGGTGGCCCAGCGTGGCGCCGTCGATTCCCAGGAGGCGGTGGGCGCGCGCGAGGAACTGCAGGGGGTCACGGAAGGGGCGCGGCGCGGCTTGGGATTCGCCCGTCGGTCCGGCGGGATGCGCGGGCTCGCTCTCGACGATCGATCCGGCGTCGACGTGCCAGCTGCCGTAGACGCCGCGACGGGCACGGAAGCGCAGTGTCGCGCCGTCGTCGAGCGGGAGGGAGTAGGTGTCGGTCGCCTCGCCCGGCATGGTCGGTTCGCCCAGCCGGGTCGGTTCGTCCAGAGCGTTCGGTTCGATGACCTCCTCGTAGGCGAACTCGCCGAGCATCTTCGCGAGCAGCCGGGCCGCCGCCCGGTCCCAGCCCGTCCGGTTCAGTTCCGGAGTGCTGTACAGCGCGTGGGGCTCCGCCGAGTCATTGCTCGCAGGATATTTCGGCACGGGGACTCCTCCGGGTGGAACCGATGGGGTTCGAGCGGTGTATGCAAGTCAGCGAGCTGTTCACAGCTGGGCACGGTGGGCACGGTCGCGAACCATCAAAGCGGCTCGCTTGTCAGGCAGTTCGATCTCCGCCGAGAAGCGGAAGCCAGCGCTCAGGAAGGCTGAGACGGAGGGGGTGTTACGGATGTCCGGTTCGGCCACCACACGTGCGCACAGGGGGAGATGGTCGAGTACGAGGTCGGAGACGGCGCGGAGCAGAGTGGTTCCCACGCCTCGGCCGCGGTTGGTCACGCCGCCGATCAGGAGGTGGATACCCGTGTCGTGGGGCCGGGCCGGGTAGTGGCGCGCCAGCGGATCCAGGTCTGCCCGGTAGATCTCCCAGTAGCTCATGGGCATGCCGCCGAGAACGCCGAGACAGGGCACGCTGCGTCCGTCTCCTTCCAGCTGCGGTCGCAGGTGGTCGGCGGTGACGGTTTCGGCTCCGGCGAGTTCCCAGAACGCGGCGACTGCGGGGTCGTTCATCCAGCGGCTGATCAGCGCTAGGTCGCGTTCCAGTCGTACCGGGACGAGCTGGAACACACCGGCGGAGGTGGTGACGGGGCGCCAGCCGGCTGGGTCGCCGAGCAGATCCGAGGCGGTGGACCGAAGGGTGGGCACCGCTGTGTCCTCGGCGAACAGAGCGAGAAGTTCCTCGGAGAGCCGCAGGTCGAGGGTGTCTTCGGCGCCCGTGCCGAATTCTGGGGCGTCGTCGGTTCCGGTGTCCGTGTGCGCTTCGGCCGGAGGCACGTGACGCTCTCCTCTCATGGGTTCAGGTGGTGTCGTTCAGGTTCTTTCAGGTTCTTTCAGGGTCTTTCAGGGATGAAGGGGGTTGGCGATGGTGACGTAGACGGACTGGGTGTCGACCGGGCCCACGAGCTCGTCGAGGCCGTGCAGCCGGGTCAGCAGGTTGGCTTTGCAGCGCAGTTGCGGTGTCTCCAGCAGGTAGGCGGGCAGTGGGGAGCCGAGTCCTGAGACTCCGGCCAGGAAGCGGCGGAACGCGGCGAGGAGCACCTGTTCGTCCGCGAGACGCTGAGCACCGAACGCTCCGATGAGGCCGAGGACGTTGTTGATGCCGAGGTAGTAGGCGAAGCGCTCGTCGGTGACGGCGTCCGGGACGAAGGTGTCGCTGAGTGCGCCGATGCCGGGAAGTCTGCGCTCCAGTGCGGTGCGGTGGGATTCACGGAAGTAGTAGCCCTGGTTGTCCCGGTACCGGCCGCCGGTGGGCCAGCCGTCGGGGTCGAGCAGCACCAGCGTGTTCTGCTGGTGGGCTTCGAGGGCGACTCCGGCCGTCGCGTCGAGCCAGAGGACGGGCCGTACGACTCGGTCGAGGTAGCGCAGGAACCACTCGGCGGAAACGGCCGCCCTGGTCCGGCCGGTACGGGCGGCCAGCCGGGAGACGCATTCGGCCAGGCGCGAGTGCATACCTGCACGGCCCGGCCAGGGGCGGGGGGCCGTGAGCCCGGCGATGCACACCGCGTCGTCGCCCGGCCCGAAGGGGTTGTGCCGGAGCATCACGTCGAGTCCGGCGACGGGGCTGCCGTCCGGGGAGTCGACGGCCAGCCAGGCGGGGTCGCGAACGATGTCGAAACCGGGATGCACCGTGTGCCACTGCTCGGCGAGGCCGCTGCGGAGCAACCGGTGGACCTCTGCCCCCCGGTGGAGTTCCTTGCGGAGATTCTCACGACGGGAGTTGGTGATGCGTACGCCCAGAGACAGTTTGAGCATGAGGTCGGAGCCGGGCCGGTGCACGGTGCGGACGGAGGAAGTGGGGTGCCAGTGCTCGCCGTGCGCGCCGAGATCGTGGAGGAGGCCCGCCTCGAACAGCGCGCCGACTTCCGGGCGGCGCATCAGTTCGCCGGCCTGCCAAGGGTGGAGCGGGAGAGCGGTGGTGTTGTCGGGGAGGTGCAGGCCGCCGGCATGTGGTGCGACGAGGTCTACGGCGGACACCGGGCGCCCACCCTGTGTCCAGGCCGATTCGGTGGCCAGTACCGACCGGTCGACAGCCATCCAGTGCAGAGGGAAGGAGCCGTGCAACTCGGGTGAGTAGAGGCGGGCTTCGGCCTCGGACAGACCTTCTCGGCTCTTGGGGGTGGGGTGCAGCGGGTGGCCGAGGAGGAGTGACTGCTCGGCGGTGAGAAACAGGTCCGCGTCCGCGGGGCCGGCGGGAGCGAGTCGCCGTTCCTCGATGAACACAGCGGTACGCCGTACCGAATCGGCGACCCTGGCCACCAGGTCGGAGCCGGCGTTGCGGTCGGACTCGCGGCCCAGGAGAGCCGCGAGGGTGACGGCGTCGACGGCCGGGGCGCGCTCCGGTGCGGTCTCCAGGGCCGGTGCGCCGAAGCGGTGCCAGCCGGTGGCGGACCAGTACAGGACCGGGACGAGCAGTGCGGTGCCGCTGGCGGGGAGCGGGATGCGCAGAGTGTCGCGGTCGGGTCGGGGAAGGTCCGTCTCGCGGGCCCAGCAGCGCAGGAGGTTCTCGGTGCCCGCCGCGTCCGCGGCCCTGAGCGCGTCCGGGTGGTCGAGAAGGTCCTCGTGCGCCGTACCGGCGGGTGAGTTCGGGGTACGCCGGTCCCCGCGGTGCGGGGTCTTCTGACGCGGCACGGTCGCCGCCTCGACTGCCAGTGGGCTGTCCGGTCCGTCCTGCCCTGGGTGAGGGCTGGTGAGAGGGCCGTCGGCCTCGGGCGCGGGGGTGGGGTTCACGGCGGTCTTCCTTACGAGGTGTCCGGGATCAGTGGTGCGGCCCGGCAGTGGCCCGACGGTGCGGCGAGCGTTCCGCGGCTGCCAGTGCTTCGGCGAGGCGGTCGACGACTGCTGTTGCCTGTTCGTCGGTGAGAGTCAGGGGAGGGAGCAGGCGTACGACGGCGGAGTGACGTCCGCCGAGCTCGACGATGAGGCCGCGGCTCAGGCATTCCTGCTGGACGGCGGCGGCGAGGACCGGGTCGGTGGGCGGAGCGGCGGGGTGCTCGGACCGGCCGGCGGGCGGGGCGGCCTCGGGATCGACCAGCTCCATCCCGATCATGAGGCCGCGGCCCCGGACGTCTCCGATGCTCGGATGGTCCGCGCTCAGCGCCTGGAGACGGGCGAGCATCCGGGCGCCCAGCGTCGCGGCTCGCTCGGCGAGCCCGTTCTCGCGTACGTACTTGAGCGTGGCCGCGCCGGCCGCCATGGCCAGTTGGTTGCCTCGGAAGGTGCCTGCGTGCGCGCCGGGCTGCCAGAGGTCCAGTTCGGACCGGTAGACGATCACCGCGAGGGGAAGGGAGCCACCGATGGCCTTGGAGAGCACCATCACATCGGGCACGATGCCGCTGTGTTCGACCGCCCAGAAGGCACCGGTCCTGCCGACGCCGGTCTGCACTTCGTCGGCGATCAGCGGAATGCCGCGCGTGGCGGTGATCTCACGCATACGCCTCAGCCAGCCGTCGGGGGCGGGATTCACTCCGCCCTCGCCCTGGACCGGCTCCACGATCATTCCGGCGGGAGCGGGTACTCCTGCCTTCGGGTCGTCGAGGAGGTGCTCCGTCCAGTGGGCGGCGATGTCCGCTCCGCGCTGCCCGCCCACGCCGAACGGGCAGCGGTAGTCCTGCGGAAAGGGGAGCCGTGTCACCTGTACGTCCGGGGCGCCGCCCGATGCGGCCAGCGCTCCGGCCGTCATCCCGTGGTACGCCCCGGTGAAGGCCAGGAGCCCGGTGCGCCCGGTAGCGGCGCGGACCAGCTTGAACGCGGCCTCGACGGCGTCCGTTCCGGCCGGTCCGCAGAACTGGATCCGTGCGTTGTCCGCGAACTGCCGCGGCAGCGTGGCGAACAGCTCGGTCGTGAAGGCGTCCTTGACCGGCGTGGCGAGGTCGAGCACATGAAGGGGAGCACCCGAGTCGATGACCTTCCTGATCGCCTCGAGAACCACCGGGTGGTTATGACCGAGCGCCAGGGTGCCCGCCCCTGACAGACAGTCGAGGTAGCGCCGCCCGTCAGCACCTTCGATGGTCAGCCCCCGGGCGCGAACGGGCACGATGGGCAGCGACCTCGCGTAGGTGCGTGCCGCCGATTCGCGTTGTGCCTGGCGCCGCAGAATTCCCTCGTGGGCAGCGGGCGGTGCCACCGGAGCTGGTTCGGTCACGGCCACGGCTGTTGATCCTCCTGCGGTAACAGTTGCGTTGCACGTCAGTACGTTGCCCCCGGGGAAGGGCCGTGACGGTGAACGCTGCCCGGGTGTCCCCCGTACGTACCAACGACGCCGGTCGCGGAGGATCACGGGTAAATCGGAAGATCCTTGCGGAGGCGGAACCGTGGCCCTGCCGAGCGCCGTCCCCATCGGCACCGGCATAGTGGGGCCCGCACTCGGGGCCGGGGCAGTCCTGCCGGCGTCCCGAGTGCGCGCAGCGCGATGCCACTCGCCGAAGCGCCTTACCGACGTAGCGAATGACGAAGTAACGAATGACGAAGTCCCAGGGGGATCACCACATGCGACCCATCCGCCCGACCGATGCCGCACGCCGTGGGAGGAGCGCACGTCGCAAGCTCTCCCCCGTGCTCGCCGCAGCATCCTTCGCCACCGTCCTGGCGCTCACGGCCACCGCCTGCGGCCCGGGCGAGGACGAGGCGAGCAGCAAGCCGAGCAACTCCGCCGGCCAGACGTCCGACGACAAGATCACCATTCCGGACGATCTGAAGGACCGGCTCAAGGAGCACGGGATCGACTTGGACCAGTGGAAGGACGGCGAATGGAAGAACTGGGACAAGGACAAATGGCTGCGTGAGGCGAAGGACTACGTCAACCCGATCATCGAGGACCTCTGGGACCCGGACCGGATGCGGGATGCCGACAAGTCCCCGGAGAAGCCCGTCGACAACGACATCTCGGGTGACGACGGCGTGACGGACCCGACGCCGGCTCCGGTCAGAGCGGCACCCGTCGCGACGCCGTACCACGACAACGCGCCGGAGTCCGGCAAGCTCCTCTTCGACGGGCCCGAAGGTTCGATGGTCTGTTCCGCGACGGTCGTGAAGGACCCCGCGAATCCCGGCAAGTCCAACATGGTGTGGACTGCCGGGCACTGCGTGCACGCGGGCAAGAACGGCGGCTGGTACCGCAACATCGCCTTCGTCCCGGCGTACAACAACAGCGGCATGTCGGTCGCCGAGCTCGAGAACGCGACGAAGGAGCAGATCGCTCCGTACGGCGTGTGGTGGGGCCAGTGGGCCCAGACCTCCGAGCAGTGGATCGCCCAGGGCGCCCCGGTCGGCGGTCAGGGTGCCCCGTACGACTTCGCGGTCCTGCACGTGACGCCGGAGAAGGGTTCGACCGGCAAGTCCCTGGAGGAGACGGTCGGTTCCGCGCTGCCGGTCGACTTCAACGCCCCGGCCGTGCCCGAGATCGCCGAGATGACGGCGACCGGCTACCCGGCCGCCCCGCCGTTCGACGGTCAGAAGGCGCTCCAGTGCAAGGACAAGCCGGGCCGGCTCTCGGTCTTCCAGGGCGACCCGACGATGTACCGCATCGGGTGCACGATGACGGGCGGCTCCTCCGGCGGCGGCTGGGTCGCGGCCGGTCAGGACGGCAAGCCCGCGCTGGTCTCGAACACATCCATCGGTCCGGTGACCGCCGGCTGGCTGGCCGGTCCGCGTCTCGGTGCGGAGGCCAAGGGTGTCTTCGACTCGGTCAGTGAGAAGTTCGCCGGCCAGTAGCCGCGGGTGACGGGCCGACGCCCGCTCGTACGGCGCCGACATGCCGAAGGCCCGGTCCCTCTCGAAGAGGGGCCGGGCCTTCGGGCCGTTCGGTGAGTACGCCCTCAGCTCGTCGCGGGGACGAACGTCGAGAGCTCCGAGGCCAGTTCCGCGTGCACTCGCGCCTTGAGCAGCGTGCCCTCCGGGGTGTGCTCCTCGGAAAGGACCTCGCCCTCGGCGTGCACCCGGGAGACGAGGCCGCCCTGGGTGTAGGGCACGAGTGCCTCGATCTCGATGGACGGCCGCGGCAGTTCCACATCGATCAGCGCGAGCAGTTCGTCGATACCGGCACCGGTCCGCGCCGAGACGGCGATCGCGTGCTTCTCGATGCGCAGCAGCCGCTGGAGGACGACCGGGTCGGCCGCGTCCGCCTTGTTGATCACCACGATCTCGGGCACGTCGAGCGCACCCACTTCGCGGATCACCTCACGCACCGCGGCGAGCTGCTCCTCCGGAACCGGGTGGGAGCCGTCCACCACATGCACGATCAGGTCGGCTTCGCCGACCTCCTCCATGGTGGAGCGGAACGCCTCGACGAGGTGGTGCGGCAGATGCCGCACGAACCCGACGGTGTCGGCCAGCGTGTAGATCCGGCCGCTCGGTGTCTCGGCCCGGCGCACGGTCGGGTCGAGGGTGGCGAACAGCGAGTTCTCCACGAGGACGCCCGCTCCGGTCAGCCGGTTGAGCAGCGAGGACTTGCCCGCGTTGGTGTATCCGGCGATAGCGACCGAGGGCACCTTGTTGCGCTTGCGCTCCTGCCGCTTGATCTCGCGGCCGGTCTTCATCTCCGCGATCTCCCGGCGCATCTTCGCCATCTTCTCGCGGATCCGGCGCCGGTCCGTCTCGATCTTGGTCTCACCGGGACCACGGGTGGCCATGCCGCCACCACCGCTGGAACCGCCGCCGCCCATCTGCCGGGAGAGCGACGCGCCCCAGCCGCGCAGTCGCGGCAGCATGTACTGCATCTGTGCCAGCGACACCTGCGCCTTACCCTCTCGGGACTTGGCGTGCTGAGCGAAGATGTCCAGGATCAGGGCGGTGCGGTCGACCACCTTGACCTTGACGACGTCTTCCAGGTGGATCAGCTGGCCGGGGCTGAGCTCTCCGTCGCAGACGACGGTGTCGGCCCCTGATTCGAGAACGATGTCGCGCAGTTCGAGCGCCTTGCCGGAACCGATGTAGGTCGCCGGGTCGGGCTTGTCGCGCCGCTGGAACACGGCGTCCAGCACCTGGGCGCCCGCCGTCTCGGCCAGCGCCGCGAGCTCCGCGAGCGAGATCTCCGCGTCGTGGACGGTCCCGGAGGTCCAGACACCGACCAGCACGACGCGCTCCAGGCGCAGCTGTCGGTACTCGACCTCGGTGACGTCCTCCAGCTCGGTGGACAGACCCGCCACACGCCGGAGCGCGGCGCGCTCCGAGCGGTCGAGCTGGTCGCCGTCCCGCTCTCCGTCGATCTCGTGGCTCCAGGCGACGTCCTCTTCCATCAGGGCGTCGGCCCGAAGACCCTCGGTGAGGCTTTCGGTGCCATTCTCCGTAGCGCTCTGCGCCTTCTGCGCGTCCTGGGGAAAGGAAGAAGAGGAGGTCATTGGATCCTTACGTCGATGAAAGTCGCTTACGTCAGTCACAACGCGTGACCTCGCCGGATGATTCCCCCGTCGGGATTCCCGGCCGGCCCCGCGCCGACCCGTTGATAGTGGCATGACCCCGCCGGGGCCGTCACTCGGGTTTACCGGTGCGGAGCGGCGCACTCCGCGTGCCGCACACGGCTCACGATGCCTGGGGCTTCTCGCTGCGCCACTCCGGGTGCCCGGGCATCGGCGGTGTCTTCTCCCCGTACAGCCATGCCTGGAAGAACGTGCTCAGGTCGCGTCCCGCGATCTGCGAGGCGAGCCCCGTGAAATCGGCCGTGGTCGCGGATTCGTCCTTGTGACGCCGTACCCAGGTCCGCTCCAGCCGGTCGAACGCGGCCGTGCCGATCTCCTTCCGCAGGGCGTAGAGGACGAGTGCGCTTCCGTCGTACACCACCGGCCTGAAGAGGCTGATCTTCTGGCCCGGGGACGGGGCGTCCGGGTGGGCGGGCGGGCCGCCCGCCGCCCGCCAGGCGTCGGACCGGGTGTACGCCTGGCGCATCCGGCGTTCCAGCGGCTGCTTGGCGTGCTCCTCGGCGTACCTCGCCTCGTACCAGCTGGCGTGTCCTTCGTTGAGCCACAGGTCGGACCACGACTTCGGGGAGACGCTGTTGCCGAACCACTGATGGGCCAGTTCATGCACCATGATCGAGTCGACGTACCACTCGGGATAGCCGGGCTCGGTGAACAGGGAGCGTTCGAAGAGCGAGAGTGTCTGGGTCTCCAGCTCGAAGCCGGTCTCCGTGTCGGCCACCAGCAGCCCGTACGTCTCGAACGGGTACCGGCCGACCTGCCGCTCCATCCAGGCCATCTGGTCCGGGGTCTTCTTCAGCCAGGGTTCCAGCTTCTCCCGGTCCGCGGCGGGCACCACGTCGCGCAGGGCCATGCCGTCGGGTCCGGTGCGCCGCAGGACCGCGGAGCGGCCGATGGACACCTGGGCGAGCTCGGTGGCCATCGGGTGCTCGGTGCGGTAGGTCCAGGTGGTCGTGGCGCCCCGGCGCTGTGTGGTGACGGGCAGACCGTTGGCGACGGCTGTCAGCTGCTCGGGGGCGTTGATCCGGAAGGTGAAGTACGCCTTGTCGGCGGGGTGGTCGTTGCCCGGGAAGACGCGGTGCGCGGCGTCGGCCTGGTTGGCCATGGCCAGCCCGTCGGATGTGCGCAGCCAACCGCCGTCCGCGCGGCTGCCGTTCGGATCGCTGGTGTGCCGGACCGTGATGTGCAGCGGCACTCCTGCGGGGAGTGCGGCGGGCGCCTGGACGACCAGGTCCTCGCCCTTCGTTGCGAAGTCGGAGGCCAGTCCGTTCACTTCGACGGCGCTGACCTTGCCTCGTGCGAAGTCGAGGTTGATGCGCTCCAGCGGCGCGGTGGTCCGGGCGTCGATCTTGGTGATCGTGTCCAGGGGCTTGGTGTTGCTGCCGTGATAGGTGAACGCGATGTCGTACGAGAGGACGTCGTACCCGGGGTTGCCGAGGTGGGGGAAGAGTCGGTCTCCGATGCCGAGCGGCTCGGGAGCGGGGAGGGTGGCGGCGACGAGGGTGACCGAGGCGGTGGCCAGCAGGGCGGCGCGCAGTCGACGGGAGGTGAGCGGCATGGACTACGGCTACCAGCGACCGTCCGCTCCGTCTGTGTGCCGCGCGCCGGACCACCCGAACGAGATCCTCCGGGGACCGGCGGAGGAGGGCGTCAGGTGGTGGCCGCCCGGTGCTGGGCGCGGCTCACGTCGTACACCCCGGGCACGTCCCGCATGGCCCGCATGAGGCCGGGCAGCCCGGCGGCGTCGGGGATCTGCAGGGTGTAGGTGTGCCGGACCCGCTGCTCGCTGGGGGGTTCCACGGTGGCGGAGACGATGGCGGCGTCGGCCGCGGCGATCGCTTCGGTGAGGTCGGCGAGGAGTCTGGGCCGTCCGAAGGATTCGGCGACGAGGGTGACACGGCACTCCCCGGCGTCCCGCCAGTCGCCCTCGTCGTTCCAGCGGACCCCGACCGGTGGCCGCCCGGCGGCCTGCATACGGCCGACCGCCGGGCACTCCTGGCGGTGGACGGTGACGGCTCCGCCTCGCACCGTGAATCCGGTGACCTCGTCCGGGGGTACGGGGGTGCAGCAGCCCGCGAGCCGTACCGCTGTACCCGGTCCGTCCACGGCGACGCCCGCCGCGCGCACGCCCTGCCTGCTCCGGCCGTTCGACGCCTCGTCCGCGTGCTGGGGCTGGGGCTGCTGCCTCGGGGTGTCGGGCTGGCCGGCGGGCCCCTGCGCGTCCTCCGGGTGGGCGTCGAGCCAGCCGGTGATCGCGATCCGGGCGGCGGCGGTGCGCGCGTGATCGAGCCAGTCGGGCGAGGGACCGGATGCCGCGTCCTGGCTGAGCAGCGGCTGCACGGTGTCGCCGTCGCTCAGTACGGTGCTGAGCGTGGCGAGCCGGCCGTTGACGCGCGCCCCGATGCAACCGTGTGCCTCGTCGCCGTACTGCGCGTACGCGGCGTCGACACAGCTGGCGCCCGCGGGGAGTCCGAGCGTCCCGCCCTCGGTGGAGAAGACCGTGATCTCCCGGTCCTGGGCCAGATCGGCGTGGAGCGTGGTCCAGAAGGTGTCCGGGTCGGGGGCGGACTCCTGCCAGTCGAGGAGCCGGGAGAGCCATCCGGGCCGGGTCGGGTCGGCGCGCTCCCCGTCCACCGGTTCGGCCTGGACCGCGCTGCTGTCAGGCGAGCCACTGTCCGGGGTGTACGGGTTCCCGAGTGCGACGACGCCGGCTTCTGCGACCTTGTGCATCTGGTGCGTACGGATGAGCACTTCGGCGACCGCACCGTCCCGGCCGACGACTGCGGTGTGCAGCGACTGGTACAGGTTGAACTTGGGGGCCGCGATGAAGTCCTTGAACTCGGAGATCACGGGCGTGAAGCAGGTGTGCAGTTCGCCGAGGACCGCGTAGCAGTCGGCGTCCTCGGCGACCAGGACGAGCAGGCGTCCGAAGTCGGTCCCGCGCAGTTCGCCGCGTTTGATCCGGACGCGGTGCACGGAGACGAAGTGGCGTGGCCTGATCAGGACCTCGGCGGAGATGTCGGCCTCCCGGAGCGTCGTCCTGACGTTCTCCGCGATCTCGGTCAGGGGGTCCTCGGTACCGCCGGAACCGGCGATCAGAACCCGGGTGTGCTCGTACTCCTCCGGGTGCAGGATCGCGAAGACGAGGTCTTCCAGTTCGGTCTTGAGCGCCTGCACGCCGAGACGTTCGGCGAGGGGGATGAGCACGTCACGGGTGACCTTGGCGATCCTGGCCTGTTTCTCGGGGCGCATCACCCCGAGCGTGCGCATGTTGTGCAGCCGGTCGGCGAGTTTGATCGACATCACCCGGACGTCGTTCCCGGTGGCGACGAGCATCTTGCGGAAGGTCTCGGGCTCGGCCGCCGCCCCGTAGTCGACCTTCTCGAGTTTGGTGACGCCGTCGACGAGGTAGCAGACCTCTTCGCCGAACTGCTCGCGGACCTGATCGAGGGTCACCTCGGTGTCCTCCACGGTGTCGTGGAGCAGCGAGGCGGTCAATGTCGTGGTCTCGGCGCCGAGTTCGGCGAGGATCAGGGTCACGGCGAGCGGGTGCGTGATGTACGGCTCGCCGCTCTTGCGCATCTGGCCGCGGTGCGAGGATTCCGCCAGGACGTACGCCTTGCGCAGGATGGCGAGGTCCGCGTCCGGATGGTGGGCGCGGTGGGCGTCAGCGACATGGCCGATCGCATCGGGCAGCCGGTCGCGGGACACCGGGCCGAGCAGCGCCACCCGTCCGATCCTGCGGAGATCGATCCGGGGGCGGCCCCGCTTGCGAGGGGGAGCACCTGGGTTGGTGGCCTCTGCACTCATGGGGCACCTCCGGCAACGTCGACCGGCGGTGAGGAGGCGCGGATGCGTCCCTGGGCCGGTGCTTGATGCTACCGACCCCACCACGTGGCGCAGTCCGGCTCTCGCTCAGCGTGAAACGGATCACCCATTCGAGCGAAGCTCTAGCCGATCACTGTTTCGAGCCAGGCCGGATCGATGAAGCCTTCGGCCACGATCACGGCCGGTCCGGTCATCTCGATCCCGCCGTCCGGGCGCTCAGTGATCACCAGCGTGCCACCGGGCAGGTCCACCGTGTACGTGACGGGGCTGCCGGTGAGTGCGGGGTCGACGCCGTCCCTGCGCGCCGCCGCGACGGCCACGGCGCAGGCTCCCGTACCGCAGGAGCGTGTCTCGCCGGAGCCGCGCTCGTGCACGCGCATCGCGACGTGGCGCGGTCCGCGGTCCACGACGAATTCGACGTTGACGCCCTCGGGGTAGACCGCGGCGGGGGTGAACTCCGGCGCGGAGTACAGAGTGCCGGCGTGTGCCAGGTCGTCCACGAACGCGACGGCGTGCGGATTGCCCATGTTCACGTTGCGGGCGGGCCAGCTGCGGCCGTCAACGGCGACCGTGACGCCCTCTTCCGGGAGCACGGCGTGCCCCATGGAGACCGTGATGTCGCCGCCCTTGGCGATGTGGACCTGCTTGACGCCGCCCCGTGTGGCGACGGCCAGGTCGCCGTCCTCGACGAGTCCTGCCTGCCGCAGGTGGCGGGCGAAGACCCGGACCCCGTTGCCGCACATCTCGGCGATCGAGCCGTCCCCGTTGCGGTAGTCCATGAACCACTCGGCCTCGGGCGCCATGGCCCGCGCCTCGGGGTGCGCGGCGGACCGTACGACGTGCAGCAGACCGTCGCCGCCGATGCCGGCCCGACGGTCGCACAGCCGGGCGACGACGGATGCGGGCAGGTCGATGTCGTTGCCGGGATCGGGAACGATCACGAAGTCGTTCTCGGTGCCGTGGCCCTTGAGGAAAGCGATCTGCGAGGTACTCACAGGGCAACTGTACGAGGCAGCACCGACAGCCCGCGAAGGCGGATCGTACGGAAGAAGGGGCGCGGCGTCAGCGGAGCCGGGCCACGCGCCAGACGGCGAGGGCGACGAGTCCGGTGCACACGGCGACGTACAGGGCGATCACTCGCCAGTCGGGGCGCTCGCCGGAGCCTCTGGCGGGCAGGCCGGGCCAGGTGTGGCCGACCCGGCGGGCGGCCATCATGCCCCAGCCTGCGGCGCAGCAGCTGATGAGCAGGCCCAGCATGGCGACGATGGCGCCGCCGTCGCCGAACTCGAAGGCGAGCGGGAAGGCGAACATCAGGGAGCCGACCGCGGCGAGCATGATGATCGGCGCGAGCTGCCAGATGCGCAGCCGCCGCGCGGGACGCAGCTCGACCTCCACCTCGGGGGTCACATCGAGCTCGTCGGGCCCGTCGGGGCTCAGGCGTCCCGCCTCGTGCTGCGTATCCGGTGCGTCTTGGTCTGTGTCGCGAGGGCCGGCCTCCATCGCCACGCGCCCTCCCAACTCGGACTCCACTGGTCGATCGATGCTCGATGATGGCACGCTCCCGGGCACCGAAATGACGGGCAGAGCGTCCCGATGCCATCACGTGATCAGGCTGTAACCGCTCGTTCGACCAACGCCAGCGCCAGGTGCGGGAGTTCCGTGCGGTGATCGGCGGCGCCACTCAGCCACCGGACACGCGGGTCGCGGCGGAACCAGGAGTCCTGGCGGCGCGCGAACCGCTTGGTGGCGCGCACGGTCTCGGCCCGCGCCTCGCCCTCGGTGCACTCGCCCGCGAGCGCCGCGAGCACCTGCTGGTAGCCCAGCGCGCGGGAGGCGGTACGTCCCTCACGCAGCCCCTGAGCCTCCAGGGCGCGCACCTCGTCGACGAGCCCGGCCTCCCACATGCGGTCCACTCGGACGGCGATCCGCTCGTCGAGCTCGGGGCGGCCGACGTCCACACCGATCTGCACGGCGTCGTAGACCGCTTCGTCGCCCGGGAGGTTCGCCGTGAAGGGCTTGCCCGTGATCTCGATTACTTCGAGTGCGCGCACGATGCGGCGCCCGTTGCTCGGCAGGATGGCGCGGGCCGCCTCGGGGTCCGCGGCGGCCAGCCGGGCGTGCAGTGCGCCGGAGCCGCTCCGGTCGAGGTCCTCCTCCAGCCGGGAGCGCACCTCGGGATCCGTACCGGGGAATTCCAGGGCGTCGATGGCGCCCTTCACGTAGAGCCCGGAACCGCCCACCAGGACGGGTGTGCGGCCCTCGGCCAGCAGCCGGTCGATCTCCGCACGGGCCAGCCGCTGGTACTCGGCGACGCTGGCCGCCTCGGTGACGTCCCAGATGTCGAGCAGCCGGTGCGGGATGTCGCCGCGCTCGGGGATCGTCAGCTTCGCCGTGCCGATGTCCATCCCGCGATAGAGCTGCATGGAGTCCGCGTTGACCACTTCGCCACCGAGCTGCTGGGCGAGAAACACACCCAGATCGGACTTTCCGGCTGCGGTGGGACCTACGACGGTGATGACGCGGGGGTTGGGAGCTGGTCTTCTCACCGGCCCAGTCTCCCAAACGCGGAGACCGTTCCCGAACGGACCGAGTGCGCGAAGCCCGGTACCGGGACCTGCCACTGGAAGCCCACTACCGGGCCGCCCACCCGTGAGTAAAATGTTGTACAAATATGCAGTACACGTATTGCCTCGAAGCTCCCATCCGTATTGGTCCGTCGGTGAGACAGCGGATAATGGAGTAGCAGAGCACGCCCGAGCACAGTCCCCACTGCACGGAAGGTGACCCATGGGTTTCCTGGACAACCTGAAGGCCAAGCTCGCTCCGGCCAAGGACAAGGTCGGCGACCTCGCGCACCAGCACGGGGGCAAGATCGAGCACGGCCTCGACAAAGCCGCACGCACGGTCGATCAGAAGACCAAGGGCAAGTACAGCGACAAGATCGTGTCCGGCACCCAGAAGGCCAAGGACGCCGTTGACCGGCTGGGCCACAAGGACGAGGGCGGCAGCAAGCCCCCGGCAGCCTGACCTCGTCGGGACCGAGCATGGAGGAGGGCCCGGAACGCATGCGTTCCGGGCCC
>NZ_JBSHFH010000016.1:0-147036 GCF_053617235.1 Streptomyces sp. NPDC055749
ATCACCCCCTTCTTTGGGGGCGGCTGTTTCTTTTTTTTACACCCCACACACCCCTCGGGGTCCCCGGGGGGGGCCCCCCGCACATGACATGCGGCGGGCCCCCTCGGATTACATACGGGCGCAGGCCGCCCGCGCGCCTCACTTCTGGAGTGCGTCCAGGGTGGCGCCGAGGTCCGTCGCCGAGCGCGGCGCCCGGTTGTACGGGAGCTTCGACAGGGCCGCCGCCATGCCGCAGGTGTTGGACACCGCGGAGTAGACGAGCCCGGAACCGATGCCCGCCGACAGCCAGCGGGCCGCCGGGAAGCGGGTACCGGCCAGCAGCCCCGCCACCACCAGCGAACCGGCGGCGAGCCGCACCTGACGCTCCATGGGCCAGGTCGTACGGGAACCCTCGGGACGCTCCAGACCGCGGCCGTCGCCTTCCCAGGCGGACGTGCCGCCGGTCAGTGCGGCGGAGTCGATGTCGGCGGCCGAAAGGATCTCGCAGGCCCGCGTGGAGCGGACGCCGGACGCGCACACCACGAGCAGGGCACCCCGGGCGGCGGCGGCCTTGAGAGCGGGCACGGCCTCGTGGAGACGGTCGAGCGGGATGTTCAGCGCACCGGGCACGTGGCCGGACGCGTACTCGCCGGGAGCCCTCACATCGATGACGGTGAACTCCTCCAGACGGGCTGCGGCCTGCGCGGGGGAGAGGGAAGCGGGGCTGGTCACGATCTGAGATTCCTTTCGGTCACCTGGCCGGACGGGAGACTCGTTCTCTCCTGCCCCGGACAGGCTAGAATACCCTCTGGGGTATTCGGAGGAGGGTGTGTGGAACTCGACATGGCGGCCGACGAGCTGAGATCGGTCCTCAATCGTCTGCGCCGCGCCCAGGGTCAGCTCAACGCGGTCATCAGGATGATCGAAGAGGGGCGCGACTGCGAGGACGTGATCACGCAGATGGCGGCCGTCTCGCGGGCCCTCGACCGTGCCGGTTTCGCGATCATCGCGACGGGGCTGCAGAACTGCCTGGCCGACGGTGCCGCCGAGCCCGCCGACCGCGAGCGGATGCGCGCCCGGCTCGAGAAGCTCTTCCTCTCCCTGGCCTGACGGCTCCCTGGTCTGACAGATCCCTGGCCTGACAGCGATCCGGGTTCCGCGCGGATAGCCTGCGCACATGACGCAGCAGTTGGAACCCATGCCCACGGACTGGCAGCGCGCGCTGGCCGTCGTGGCCCACCCCGACGACCTGGAGTACGGCTGTTCGGCGGCCGTCGCGAGCTGGACCGACGGCGGACGCGACGTCGTCTATCTCCTCGCCAGCCGCGGCGAAGCGGGCATCGACACGCTCGCCCCGCAGGAGTGCGCGCCGCTCCGGGAGGCCGAGCAGCGTGCGAGCGCCGCCGTCGTCGGTGTCGGCACGGTGGAGTTCCTGGACCACCAGGACGGGGTGATCGAGTACGGCACGCGGCTGCGCCGCGACATCGCCGCGGCCATCCGGCGTCACCGTCCCGAACTGCTCATCACGCTCAACCACCGTGACACCTGGGGCGGCGTCGCCTGGAACACACCCGACCATCGCGCGGTCGGCCGGGCCACCCTGGACGCGGCGGGCGACGCGGGGAACCGGTGGATCTTCCCGGAGCTCACCGAACAGGGGCTGGAACCGTGGGACGGGGTGCGCTGGGTCGCCGTCGCGGGCACCGACAGGCCCACCCACGCGGTGGACGCGAGCGAGGGTTTCGAACGGTCCGTGGAGTCGCTGCTCGCCCACCGCACGTACATCGAAGTCCTGACCGACGAAGACCCCGAGACGTACTGCCGCACATTCCTGACCGGAATGTCCCAGGCTGCCGCGAGTCGGTTCGGGGGTCGTCCCGCAGTCACGTTCGAGGTCCTCGCCCGCTGAGTAAGGCGCGGGTTCGTACCTGATTGACAAAGCCGTTTGCTGATCCTGCAATGGTCGGTATGAACGAACAGCACCGGGACGACCCGGACCTGGACGCCGTGCTCACCGGCGTAGGACCCCGGCTGCGCCGACTGCGCAAGGAGCGCGACGTCACGCTCGCCGCTCTCTCCGAGGCCACGGGAATCTCCGTGTCCACGCTCTCCCGGCTGGAGTCCGGTGGCCGCCGCCCCAGTCTGGAGCTGCTGCTCCCGATCGCCCGTGCCCACGAGGTGCCGCTCGACGATCTCGTCGGGGCGCCACCCGTGGGTGATCCCCGGGTCAGGGCCAAGGCGATCGTCCACGGCGGGAAGACCGTGCTGCCGCTGACCGCCAGGCCGGGCGGGCTCCAGGCGTACAAGGTGGTGCACCGGGCCGGCAGTGCGGAGGTTGTCGAGCAGCGCACGCACGAGGGCTACGAGTGGCTGTACGTGCTCTCCGGGCAGCTGCGGCTCCTGCTGGCCGAGCACGACCTGGTCATCGGTCCGGGGGAGGCGGCCGAGTTCGATACCCGGCTGCCGCACTGGTTCGGGCCGGTGGGGGAGCAGCCGGTGGAGTATCTGAGCCTGTTCGGGCCGCAGGGAGAGCGCATGCATGTCAAGGCCCGGCCGAAACGAGCGTGAAGGGGCTGTCACCGAGCCGCCGGAGGTGTTCCCAGATCAGCAAGCGACCGCTTAGTATGCGCCGGAGCAGTGGTAATGCCGACAGTGTTGTGGAGGCCCCTCATGCAGGCATGGCGAGTGCACCGGAACGGCGAGCCGAGCGAGGTGATGGAGCTCGAAGAGACGGACCGCCCCACCCCCGGGGACGGGCAGGTGCTGCTCAGGGTGCGCGCGGCGAACATCAACTTCCCCGACGCGCTGCTCTGCCGGGGGCAGTACCAGGTACGGCCCCCGCTGCCGTTCACGCCGGGCGTGGAGATCTGCGGTGAGACCGAGGACGGGCGCAGGGTGCTCGCCACCCCCGCCCTGCCCGACGGCGGCTTCGCCGAGTACGTCGTCGCGGCCGAGGCGGCCCTGTTGCCCGCCCCCGACACGCTGGACGACGCCGAAGCCGCGGCGCTGCACATCGGCTACCAGACGGGCTGGTTCGGACTTCACCGGCGCGCCCACCTCCAGGCGGGCGAGACGCTGCTCGTGCACGCGGCGGCGGGCGGGGTCGGCAGCGCGGCCGTCCAGCTCGGCAAGGCCGCCGGCGCCACGGTCATCGGAGTCGTCGGCGGCCCGGAGAAGGCCCGCATCGCCCGCGAGCTGGGCTGCGACGTGGTCATCGACCGGCGCACCGAGGACATCGTCGCGGTCGTCAAGGAAGTCACCGGCGGACGCGGCGCCGATGTCGTCTACGACCCGGTCGGAGGCGACGCCTACGCCAAGTCCGTGAAGTGCATCGCCTTCGAGGGGCGTGTCGTCGTCGTGGGCTTCGCGAGCGGCACCATCCCCGCCCCGGGGCTGAACCACGCCCTGGTGAAGAACTACTCGATCGTCGGCCTCCACTGGGGCCTGTACAACACCAAGGACCCCGCGGCCGTACGCGCCTGCCACGACGAACTCACCAAGCTCGCCGCGCAGGGTGTCGTCAAACCGCTGATCAGCGAGCGTGTCGCCATGGCCGGCGCGGCGAGTGCCGTCCAGCGTGTCGCCGACGGCACGAGCACCGGCCGCATCGTCGTCCTCCCGGCGGGAGGTGCCCGGTGACCGCCCCCGTCGACGCGGCCGAAGTCCGCCGCCGCACCAACGAGTTGCTCGCCGCCCACCCCCCGGCGACCACGGACCGCACCGACTTCCTGAAGGCCCGCTTCGACGCCGGGCTCGCCTGGGTGCACTACCCGGCCGGCCTCGGCGGACTCGACGCGCCCCGCTCCCTCCAGCAGGTCGTGGACACCGAACTCGCCGCGGCCGGGGCCCCCGACAACGATCCGCGCCGCATCGGCATCGGCCTGGGCATGGCGGCCCCGACCATCCTCGGCTACGGGAGCGACGAGCAGAAACAGCGCTTCCTGCGTCCCCTGTGGGTCGGCGAGGAGGTCTGGTGCCAGCTCTTCAGCGAGCCGGGCGCCGGCTCCGACCTTGCGGCACTGGGCACGCGCGCGGTCAGAGATGGCGACGAATGGGTCGTGGACGGCCAGAAGGTCTGGACGTCCAGCGCCCATGTGGCCCGCTGGGCCATCCTGATCGCCCGCACCGACCCGGACCTGCCCAAGCACCGGGGCATCAGCTACTTCATCTGCGACATGACCGACCCCGGCGTCGAGGTACGGCCGCTGCGGCAGATCACCGGCGAGGCCGAGTTCAACGAGGTCTTCCTGACCGGCGTACGCATCCCGGACAGCAGGCGGCTCGGCCCGGTCGGCGACGGCTGGAAGGTCGCCCAGACCACCCTCATGAACGAGCGCGTCTCGATCGGCGGAGCCCGTATCCCGCGCGAGGGCGGCATGATCGGCACCGTCACGGGGACGTGGCGCGAACGCCCCGAACTGCGCACCCACGACCTCCATCAGCGCCTCCTCACCCTCTGGGTGGAGGCCGAGGTCGCCAGGCTCAGCGGCGAACGGCTGCGCCAGCAGCTCGTCGCCGGACAGCCAGGACCCGAGGGGTCGGCCATGAAGCTGGCCTTCGCCCGCCTCAACCAGGAGATCAGCGGCCTCGAAGTCGAACTCCTCGGCCAGGAGGGCCTGTTGTACGGCGACTGGACCATGCGCCGCCCCGAACTGGTCGACTTCACCGGACGCGACGCCGGCTACCGGTATCTGCGCTCCAAGGGCAACTCGATCGAGGGCGGTACGAGCGAGGTACTGCTGAACATCGTCGCCGAGCGCGTGCTCGGACTGCCCGCGGAACCGCGCAACGACAAGGACGTCGCCTGGAAGGACCTCTCCCGATGACCGCACAGACCGCACAGTCGGGGCAGAACGAACCGGCTCCGATGCCCGTCCTCCTCTACTCCGAGGACGAGGAGGACCTGCGCGCCGCCGTGCGCGCGCTGCTCGCCGACCGTGCCGACGCGCCGGGCGTCATCGCCCGCGTCGAGTCCGACACGCCGTACGACCCCCGGCTCTGGAAGGCGCTCGCCGCCGACATCGGAGCCGCCGGACTCCTCGTACCGGAGAAGCTCGGCGGTCAGGGTGCCTCGCACCGTGAGGCCGCCGTGGTCCTGGAGGAGCTCGGCCGCAGCGTCGCCCCCACGCCGTATCTGACGAGTTCCGTCGTCGCGACCGAGACGCTGCTCGCGCTGACCGTGCACGACGGCGCCGTCATCGAACTGCTCGGTGAACTGGCCGCCGGGCGCAGGACTGCGGCCCTCGCCGTGCCGTTCTCCGCACCGGCCGCCGACGAGGCGCAGCCGGCGAGCGCGGTGACCGGCAGGCTGGAGGGGACCGTCACGGGTGTCGCCGACGCGGCCACCGCCGATGTGCTGCTCGTCCCCACCACCGATGGTCTGTACGCGGTCGAGACGGCCGCGGAAGGGGTCACCGTCGAACCCCTCGTCGCCCTTGACCTGACCCGGCCGCTCGCCACCGTCCACCTGAACGGCGCGGTCGGTGTCCGTGTCGCAAACGCCGCCGACGCGGTCCCCGCGGTGCGGCGCGGACTGCTCGTGGGCGCCGGGCTGCTCGCCTCCGAACAGCTCGGAATCGCCGAGTGGTGTCTGGCCGAGACCGTCCGGTACACCCGTGAACGCCACCAGTTCAACCGGCCGGTGGGCTCCTTCCAGTCGCTCAAGCACCGGATGGCGCAGCTCTGGCTGGAGGTCGTCTCCGCCCGGGCCGCGGCCCGCAACGCGGCGGGCGCGCTGGCCGACAACAGCCACGACGCACCGCTCGCGGTCGCCGTGGCCCAGGCCTACTGCTCGGGAGTCGCGGTCCACGCGGCCGAGGAGTGCGTGCAACTGCACGGCGGGATCGGCATGACGTGGGAGCACCCCGCGCATCTGTATCTGAAGCGGGCCAAGGCCGACTCGATCGCGTACGGGACGGCCGGCCGGCATCGTGAGGTCATCGCGGAACTGGTCGATCTGCCGGCGCCGTAACCGAACGGGCCGACCGCACAAAGGAATTACGGGCGGGGGTACGCGCACGCGTGCCCCCCCCCCGCCATGTCCGCCGAGGCCGGGTACCGCGACCCCCCGACCGTGCGGTTTAATTGCGAAGCTTTCGCAATAACGGTTGATCTTCAATAGGGGTGTGCAGCGTATGAGGGCCCGATCGGTACGGGGAGGGGTCGCGCTCGCGCTGGCGACCGCGCTCTCGATCACCGCCGCAGCTTGCTCGAATCCGGGCAGTTCGGACAAGGGGTCCGGCTCCGCGGACTCCGCGGTCGTGGGGATCGCGTACGAGCCCGACAGCCTCAGCCCTCTGCTCGGTTACGGCAAGGACGGCAACTCCAAGATATTCGACGGGCTGCTCGCCCTCGACGGGAACATGGAGCTGAAGCCCACGCTCGCCACCGCGCTGCCCGACGTGGCCGACGACGGGCTCACGTACACGTACAAGCTCCGCCAGGGCGTGAAGTTCAGCGACGGCAAGCCGTTCGGTGCCAAGGACGTCGTCTTCACCTACCGGACCATCCTGGACGAGAAGACGAACAACCCCTCGCGCACCGAGCTGGACGCCGTCGAGGACGTCAAGGCCGTCGGCGACGACACCGTCGTCTTCACGCTCAAGTACCCGTACGCGCCCTTCGCCCAGCGCACCGTCCTGCCCATCGCCCCCGAACACGTCGCGGGCAAGCAGGACGTCAACAGTGGCAGCTTCACCACGCGGCCCATCGGCACGGGCCCCTATCTCCTCACCAAGTGGTCCAAGGGCGAGAAGCTGAGCTTCAGGGCCAACCCCGGCTACTGGGGCGGTGCGCCGAAGGTGAAGAAGTTCACCATGGCGATCATCAAGGACGACGACGTGCGCGCCACACGGCTTCGCTCCGGCGACCTCGACGGCGCCATACTCCCGCCCAACCTCGCCGAGGGCTTCAAGGACGGCAGCGGGCTGAGCACGTACACCGCGAAGACGTACGACTACCGCACCGTGACCCTCCCGACCCACAACAAGGTCGCCGGTGACCGCGCGGTCCGGCGCGCCCTCGATGTCGCCGTCGACCGCGAGGCCATGGTCGACGCCATCCTCAACGGTGCGGGCAAGCCCGCGTACGGCCCCGTCCCCACCGACAGCGAGTGGTTCGCCAAGGGCACCGAGCGTGCCCACGACCTCGACGCGGCGAAGAAGATCCTCGACGAGGCCGGCTGGAAGCCCGGCAAGGACGGCGTCCGCACCAAGGACGGTGTGCGCGCCGCCTTCCCGCTCTGGTACCTCACCGGCGACAAGCTCCGCCAGGAACACGCGCTCGCCTACGCATCCGACGCCAGGAAGGCGGGCATCGACATCACCACCGAGGCCGGCACGTGGGAGGTCATCCAGCCCCGGATGAAGCAGGACGCCGTCCTCGCGGGCGGCGGATCACCCGCCGACCCCGACTTCGACCAGTACACCCTGCTGAAGTCGACCCTTGCGGGCGACGGCTTCAATAACATGGCCTGGTACGACAACAAGGCCGTCGACACGGCCGTCGAAGCGGGCCGCAGGAGCGGTGACCCGGCCGCCCGCAAGGCCGCGTACGACACCGTTCAGCGCGAGCTCGCCAAGGACCCCGGCTACACCTTCCTCACCCACATCGACCATGTGTACGTCGTCGGCAGCCGCTTCGGCGACCTCACGACCCAGGTCGAGCCGCACGACCACGGCCTGGCCTCCGGCCCGTGGTGGAACGTCGAGAAGTGGGCCCCCGAGGGCGCGGACAAGTGAGCCGGCGCCTCCCCTGGGGGCCGATGGCACGGATGACGGCACGGCGGGCCCTGTCCGCCGTGCCCGTCCTGATCGCCGTCACCTTCGGTGTCTTCGCCGTCGCCGCCGCCTCCCCCTTCGACCCCGTCAAGGCGTACGCGGGCACGGCCGGCCTCACCGCCTCGCAGGAGAACCTCGACCAGCTCCGGGCCAACCTCGGCGTCGACCAGCCACTGGTCACCCGCTGGTGGGACTGGCTGACGTCCGCCCTCCAGGGCGATCTCGGCGACTCCAGCGTGATGCGTATGCCCGTCGCCGACGTCATCGGCGAACGCGTCGGCTGGTCCCTGCTCCTCGCCACCTGCGCGTTCGTCGTCGCCATCCTGCTCGGCACCGCACTCGGCGTACTGGCGGCCCGCCGCCCCGGCGGCGCGCTCGACCGTTGCGTCAGCTCAGCCGCGTACACCCTGGAGGCGGCCCCCGCCTTCTGGCTCGGACTGCTCGCCATCTGGTTCTTCGCCGTCGAGCTGGACGTGCTTCCGGCCGGCGGCCTCACCGACGCCGGGACCGACACCGTCACCTTCGGCCAGGTCGCCACACACCTGGTACTGCCCGCGGCCGTCCTCGGCATCTCCCAACTGCCCTGGTTCTTCCTGTACGTACGCCAGGGAGTCACCGACGCCCTCGACGAGGACCCAGTACGCGGCGCCCGCGCCCGCGGACTGCGCGAACGCACCGTACTGCTGGGCCACGCCCTGCGCTCCGGAATGCTGCCGATGCTCACGCTCATCGGCTCCCGCGTCCCCGAACTCATCACCGGCGCCCTGCTCGTCGAGACGGTCTTCAGCTGGCCGGGCATCGCCGCGGCCACCGTGGAGGCCGCCACCTCCGTGGACTTCTCACTGCTCGCCGCCCTCACCGTGCTCGCCACCGCCGCCGTACTCCTCGGGAACCTTCTCTCCGACCTGCTGTACGGACTCGCCGACCCGAGAGTGGGCTTCGATGGCTGACCTCGCACTCCGGCCCGCACGCGGCGCCGCGCGCCGCACCCGCGTGGTCACCTCGGCCGCCATCCTCGTGGCCGTCGCGCTCGCCGTCCTCCTCGTACCCCCGCTGGTCCAGCTCGACCAGCAGGCCGTCGACCTCTCGGCCAAGCTCCGACCGCCCTCCCTCGCCCACCCGTTCGGCACGGACGACGTGGGCCGGGACCTGCTGCTGCGCTGTGTGTACGGCCTGCGGGTCTCGCTGCTCGTCGGACTCGTCGCCGCACTCACCGCCACCGTCATCGGCACGGCGGTCGGCGCGCTCGCCGCGGCGTTCGGCGGCTGGACCGACCGGGTCGTCATGCGGCTCGTCGACACGTTCTCGTCCATCCCGCACCTGCTGCTCGGCATCTTCATCGTGGCGATGTTCCGGCCGGGCGTCTGGCCCGTCATCGTCTCCGTGGCGCTGACCCACTGGCTGTCGACCGCCCGGATCGTCCGCTCGGAGGTGCTGTCACTGCGCTCGCGGCCGTTCATCGACGCGGCGATCTCCGGCGGCGCCTCACGCGGCCGGGTCATCGTGCGCCACCTGCTGCCCGGAGTGCTGCCGCAGGCCGGTCTCGCGGCCGTGCTCATGGTGCCGCACGCGATGTGGCACGAATCCGCGCTGTCCTTCCTGGGCCTCGGCCTGCCCACCCATCAGGCGAGCCTCGGCAACCTCGTGCAGTCGGCGCGCGGTTCGCTGCTGGCAGGGGACTGGTGGCCCACGCTCTTCCCCGGCCTCTTCCTGATCATTCCGACTCTCGCCCTCGCGGGGCTCGCCGGCGCCTGGCGCGAGCGGATCAACCCGCGCCGCCGATCGGAGCTGATGCTGTGAAGAAGACATCCGCCACACCACCCGTGCTCTCCGTCGCGGGGCTCTCCGTCCGTTTCCGGATGCGCGGCGGCCGGCACGTCGCCGCGGTCACCGACGCCACCTTCGACCTCGTGGCGGGGGAGTGCCTCGCCCTGGTCGGCGAGAGCGGCTGCGGCAAGTCCGTGCTCGCGTCGGCGCTGCTCGGACTGCTGCCCGCGAACGCCGAGACCTCGGGGGCCGCGGTGCTCGAAGGCGGCCTCGATCTGCTCACCGCCGGTGAACGCACCCTCGCCCGCACCGTGCGGGGGCGCAGGATCGGACTCGTACCGCAGAGCCCCGCCGCCCACCTCACGCCCGTACGGACGGTCCGCGCCCAGCTGGAGGAGACCCTCCGCGAGCTGACCGGTGTACGGGGACCCGCGGTACGGCCGGCGGCGCAGGCCGCTGCCGAACGTGCCGCGTTCCCCGCCGACCACCTCGACCGCTACCCGTACGAACTCTCCGGCGGCCTCGCCCAGCGCGCCGCGACCGCGCTCGCCCTCATCGGCGACGCGCCGCTGCTCCTCGCCGACGAACCCACCACGGGCCTGGACCGGGAGCTCGTCGAGCGGACCGTCGACGAACTGCGGCGCCATGCCGACGGGGGCAGGGCGCTGCTGATCATCACCCACGACCTGGCGGCGGCCGAGCGGATCGCCGACCGCGTCGCCGTGATGTACGCGGGCCGCATCGTCGAACTCTCGGACGCGGACCGCTTCTTCGGGCGCCCGGGGCCCCGCCACCCGTACGCGCGAGGACTGCTGGACGCCCTCCCGGAACGGGAGTTCACCCCGATCCCCGGAATGCCGCCGGAGCTCGGCGCCCTGCCCGAAGGGTGCGCCTTCGCCGCCCGCTGTGCCCGCGCCGACGAACTGTGCGGACAGCAGCCGTCGTTCGACGGCGCAGTGGCCTGCCACCACGAACTCGGCGACGTGATCCGCCGAGCCGAGGAGCCCGCCGATGCTTGAGCTCAGCCGTATCACCGCCGGATACGACCGGCGCGACCCCGTCGTACGTGACGTCTCTCTGAGCGTTGGCCCGGGGGAGTCCGTCGGGCTGCTCGGCCCCAGCGGCTGCGGAAAGTCGACCCTGGCGCGGGTCGCCGCGCTGCTGCACCGCCCCGACGCCGGCTCGGTCACCCTGGACGGCACTCCGGTACGGGGCTGGCGCCACCGCGCTCCGCAGGCGCAGCGAACGGCCGTGGGCGTCGTCTTCCAGCAGCCGCGGCTCTCCGCCGACCCCAGGCTGAGCCTGCGCGAGCTCATCGCCCAGCCGCTGAGATCCACCGGCCGCCGACGTGAAGTGGTCGAGCAGGTAAGGGAGTTGGCGCGGGAGGTCGGACTCACCGAAGAACTGCTGGAGCGCCGCCCGCACGCGGTCAGCGACGGCCAGTTGCAACGGGCCTGCCTCGCCCGCGCGCTGGTGCTCCGCCCAAGGCTGCTGATCTGCGACGAGATGACGGCGATGCTCGACGCCTCGACCACGGCGGCCCTGGTCGCGGTCGTGGAGGCGTACCGCAAGGAGTCCGGAGCGGCGCTGCTGGCCGTGGGCCACGACCGGGTGCTCCTGGAGCGCTGGTGCGACCGGACGGTGGGCTGGGGCGAGTTGGACCGGCAGCGCGGGCTCGCGGAAGCGGTGAGTCCGGCCGGCTGAAACAGGGCCTGTCGGGAGATTCGGGGCGAAGCGGGGTAACAACAGGCGCGAGGAAGTCGACGGGTGGGCGACGACGCGTCCAACTCTTGGCAGGTACCTGCCTGTAGAGGCTGTGGCGGCCCCATACTCGGTCGCGTCCGCCCCTCCGGACGCAGCCCCTTCGCTTCAGGGAGACCCCATGGCATACCTGACCCGTCGCCGAGTCGTCACCACCGCACTCGCCACCGCGGCCGTGGGCGTGGTGATACCCGCGCAGGCGGCAGCGGCCTCCACCGGCCGGCCGGGCCCCCGCCCGCTCGCCCAGGCCCACGCGCACAACGACTACCTGCACCCGCGCCCGCTGCACGACGCGCTCGACCACGGATTCACCAGCGTGGAAGCGGACATCTTCCTCGTCGACGGTGAACTGCTCGTGGCCCACGAACCCGCCCAGCTCGACCCCACCCGCACGCTCGCCTCGCTCTATCTCGACCCGCTGCTGGCGCGCGTCACGGCGAACCACGGCGCCGTGCACCCAGGCCACCGCGCCCCGCTGCAACTGCTGATCGACATCAAGAACGAGGGTGCGGCCGCCTACGCCGAACTCGACCGGCAGCTCCAGCCGTACCGCAAGATCCTGACCCGCTACAGGAACGGCCGCGTCCACACCGGTGCGGTCACCCCGGTCATCTCCGGGGACCGCGCCGCCCGCCTGCCCATGGAGGCCCAGCGCACCAGGTACGCCTTCTACGACGGCCGGCTCGACGACCTCGCGGGACCGGCGGCAGCCTCCTTCATCCCGCTCATCAGCAGCAACTGGACCCACAGCTTCAGCTGGCAGGGCGCCGGTCCCTTCCCCGCGGCCGAGCGGGACAGGCTCCGCACTCTCGTCGACACCGCGCACCGGCAGGGCAGGCGCGTCCGGTTCTGGGCGACGCCCGACGTACCGGGCCCGGCCCGCGACGCCCTGTGGACGGAGCTCCTCGCGGCGGGGGTCGACCACCTCAACACCGATGACCTGGCCGGACTCGAGAAGTTCCTGCGCGACCGTGCGAGGGACGGCCGCACCACGGTCTGACCGGCCACGCGGCCTCGTAACGGTCACACCCAGTCAACACCCGTTCGGCGGACACGCCAGTGCGCCGGATGGCCCCTCCGCTACGCCACACTGGCCGCCGAATGCCGCAATTCCGGCGCGGCGGAGGAGGTTGGCCATGGCCATTTCGATCTCACTGGTGCTGCTCCTGCTGATCCTCGCAGTGATCTTCCTGCGCAACGGAGGGCTGAAGGTCTCGCACGCCCTGGTCTGCGCCCTGCTCGGGTTCTTCCTCGCGGGCACGAGCATGGCGCCGACCATCAAGGAGGGAATCACCGCCACGACGAATGTCGTGAGCAGCCTGCACCCCTGACCTGCCCCGCTTCCCCGTAACCACCCCTTTCAGCGCTGCGACCCCGCTCGATACGGGACAATGGGGCAATGTCCTTCCCACCCCCCGGACGGCAGTCGGGCGCCGCGCACCACGAGTACTGCAACACAGGGCTCTGCTGCCGCTGCCAGCAGCGGACCTGGACCACGAAGCTCGGCAACGAGCGCCTCTGCGGGCTGTGCGCCGCCTGCTGCCGCGAATGCGGCAGGTCTCCCGCCCCCCACCTGGACGGGCTGAACGACGGACTCTGCGGAGAGTGCCGCGGTCTGTGCGGGCGCTGCCACACCCCGATGCCGCCCGAGGGCGAATGCGGATGCCGGACCTGGCACCAAAGGGCGGGCGCGGACCCGGTCGGATACGTGCTGCGCGCCATTCCGCAGCCGCTCACGCAGGCTCTCGGCCGCCGCATGCCGCAGGAGATCCACGAGCTGATCCATCAGGAGCTGGGCCGCCGCACGCCCGCCCAGCTGGTGGACCGGATGGAACGCCGGTGGAACACGCGCTGGTCCCACGCCGTGCACGAGAAGGACGAGGACGGCCGTCGCCGCTGGAGCGTCGAGGCGATCGCGGAGCAGCTGCTGCGGCCCGGCCACTGCTCCGACCCGAGTTGCGAGGACGGCTACCTGGTCACCACCGACACTCCGTGCGGGCGGTGCCAGCACCCCACGCACCGGTTCGTCACCGCGGTGGCCGACCACACGGCGACCACCGCGCACGCCCGGGCCACCGCGGCGGAGATCAGACGGGCCATGCTGGACAACCGCTCCCGCAAGCAGCATCCGAAGCCTCCGCAGAGGCCGCAGCGCTGATCGTTGCGGCGGTGTGAAGCGGTCATGAAACCACTCGCACTTCCATGGACACCTCAAGGGGCTCGCCCTAACGTCGGGCGACGGCGCGACCCCCGTACGTAACCGAGGAGTCCCATTGTCTCCGCTGGCCCTGCTCTCCCGCCGCGTGCACGCGCGCACGCCGACGCTGTTACTCGCCCTCTGCGCCCTCACCCTCCTGGTGCCGGTCGCCCCGGCGGCGGCCGACGACATCCCGAAGGTCCCCGGCCACCGGCTGGTCAGCGGCTACGAAGGCGCACCCGCCACCGCGGTGCCCGTCCCCGGCCAGGCGCCCCCGCAGCACCCCTTCCTCGCCGCCAACGGCCGGAGCGGTATGCACGCGGACGCGGCGGGCAGCGGCACCCATCCGTTCCCGGGACCGCTCGGCCGCGCGCCCGAGGTCATCAGCGAGAAGATCGCCCCGGTCGGCGGCGAATGCGCCACGGCCACCTTCGACTCGGCGGGCCGGCTGATCACCGTCTGCGGTACGTTCACCGGCTTCCTGCTCAAACTCCTGGACCCCCGCACCCTGGACACCCTCGCCGAGTACAAGCTTCCGCAGCGCTCGTCGACCGTCGAGGCGATCACCCACCTCGACTTCTCGCGGATCTTCAAGGACACCTCCGGCGGCGCCTACTTCTACCTCGACAACCAGGACCGGGTCGTCCTCGCCGACTCCCGTCAGCACATCCTGCGCATCGCGCACGCACAGGGCGCGGACGGTGCCTGGCGCTTCACCGTCGAGAACGACTGGGACCTCACCGGCCAGGTCCCGCACGACTGCGCGAGCTGGACCAATCTCTTCCCCAGCGGCATCTGCGATCCGGTCACCTCCGTGATGCCCGACTGGGACGGGCGTATCTGGTGGGTGACCCGGCTCGGCAGGGTCGGCACCGTCGACCCGCGGACTTCGGTCATCCGCTCGGTCCGGCTCGCGGGTGAGGAGATCCAGAACTCCTTCTCCGTGGCCCGGGACGGCGTCTCCATCGTCTCCGACCACGCCCTGTACAGCTTCACCGCCGCGGCGGACGGCACCCCGACGGTCCAGTGGCGGCAGACGTACGACCGGGGGACCGGCACCAAACCCGGTTCGGTGAACCAGGGCTCGGGGACCACACCCGACCTCTTCGGCCAGGGTCACGCGTACGTCGCGATCACCGACAACGCCGACGACCGGATGAACGTCCTCGTCTACCGCCGATCCACCGCCACCCCGGACGACCGGCGCCTCGTCTGCAAGGTCCCGGTCTTCCGCTCCGGCAGCTCCACCACCGACAACTCCCTGATCAGCTGGGGCAACAGCCTCGTCGTCGAGAACAACTACGGCTACGAGAACCCGAGCACGCTCCTGCTCGGCCGCAGCGTCGTGGGCGGCGTCACCCGCATCGACGTACGGGCCGACGGCAGCGGCTGCGACACCGTGTGGGAGAGCGACGTCCGCTCGCCCTCCACCGTCCCCAAACTCTCCACCGCGAACGGACTGCTGTACTTCTACGAGAAGGAGCCCAACGTCCTCGGCATCGACGCCTGGTATCTGACCGCCGTCGACTTCCGTACCGGCGAACGCCGTTGGAAGAAGCTGACGGGCACAGGACCTGCGTACGACAACAACTGGGCGCCCCTGACCATCGGCCCCGACGGCACGGCGTACGCGGGAGTGTTCAACGGCATCGTGGCGGTACGCGACACGGTGTGACCCGTCCGGCCCGGCTCGTCGGCTCTCAGGTGCCGACGAGCCGCGAGCGGATCAGGAACCGCACCCCTTCGGGGGCCTCCAGCGAGAAGCCGCTGCCGCGCCCCTCGACCACGTCGACGATCAGCCGGGTGTGCGCCCACACCTCGTACTGGCTCTTCGACATCCAGAACTGGACGGGTTCGGCGACACCGGTGACGTCGAGGGAGGCGAGCAGCACGTCCGAGTTCCCCGTCCGGAACTCACCGGCGGGGTAGCACATGGGCGCACTGCCGTCGCAGCAGCCGCCGGACTGGTGGAACATCAGCGGACCGTGATCGGCCCGCAGCCTGCGCAGCAGAACGTCGGCCGCGGGAGTGAGCTCCACGACGGGAGCAGGCGCGTCGCCAGGGGGATGGTTCGTCTCGTACGTGTTCACCTGCGGGCCCCTTCGCCGACGCCGAGGACAGCTGCGCCGCCCCAGTGAACCCGCCCGGACGTTGCAGGAGGGTTGCATGCCGTCGTGATCACTGCGCCTTGTCCTGCCGCGTGACCGTGTCCGCGAGCTGGGCGCACAACCGCTGGATCTCCTCGTGCGTGCGGTTGCGTTCGGTGATGACCGCGGCGAGAAGCAGGGCGGTGAGGGAGAGGGCCCCGTTGAACGCCTGGAGGGTGACCATGTTGGTCAGCAGATCGTGATGCGCGAAGGGGCCGGTCTCCCGGCCGGCGGCGAGGATCGCGAGCACGGACACGGCCAGGGCGCACGGCGCGGCCCCGGCACGTTCGAAGCGGAACGCGGCCCAGATCAGGAAGGGGAACACCAAAAAGAGCAGGGACGAGCTGCTGCTGCCGGTCGCCAGGAGGGTCACGGTCAGCGTGCACGCCGCCAGCGCCGCCGCCTCGGCCCATTGGGCGCGGCCGACGTCGTGCGGCCACCGGGCCCGCCGGAGCATGAGCAGGAACGGGGTGACGAGCAGGACACCCGTGGCGTCGCCCGTCCACCAGACCGACCAGGCCGGCCAGAAGCCGTCGGCCGGGAGCGCCCCCGACAGGACCAGGGTGCTGCTGCCGACGGTCGCGCTGATCAGCATGGGGCCCAGGGCGCCGAGGAAGACCAGGGCCAGCGCATCGCGCAGCCGGTCGAGATCGTTGCGGAAACCGGAACGGCGCAGCAGCAGGTACGAGCAGACGGGGGCAAGAGTGTTGCCCGCCACGATCGCGAGGACGGACGCGGTCGTGGGGCCGATGGAGATATTCACGGCGAGGGCGCCGACGGCGATCCCGGGCCAGATCCGCAGACCGAACAGCAGGAGGGCCGCGACCGCGATCCCGGTCGGCGGCCACAGGGGCGTGACCTGGTCGCGCACCAGTTGCTGAAGCAGCCCGAGGCGGGCGGTCGCGTAGTAGAGCACGGCGACCGCCAGAATCGTGAGGGCAGTGACCTTGTGCTGCCGGAACCATGCGCTGTCCACCACAGCAGCATCAGACACCACACCCGGTCGCCCCGCTCGGTCGGACGCGCCGAGGCCGGTGCCCGCGGGTCCCTGCCCTGCCTCCGTTACGCGGTGCCCGGCGGCCCGTCGTAACGGGCGACGAGCACGGCGGCATCGTCGTCGTGCCCGGTGAGATCGGCGACCTGGATCACCTTCGACGCGAGCACCTCGGGAGCCGCTCCGGCAGCCGAGCCCACCAGCCTGGCAACCTCTGCCAGCCCCTCGTCGATCGGGTAGGACGGCCCCTCGACCACGCCATCGGTCACCAGGACGAGGTAGCCGGGCTCGGTCACCCGGCGACGCACCACCGGGTATGTCTGGTCGGGCAGAATCCCCAGAGGTAGCCCGCCGGCGTCCAGGGAGACACCGGACGCGCCGGAGTCGGTGCCCCACACCATGGGGACGTGTCCGGCCCGCGCGATACCGAGATCGCCGCTCTCCGGGACGAAACTCACCAGGCAACAGGTGGTGAAGAGGTCACAGCCGAGAGCGATCAGCAGGTCGTTGGTGCAGGTCAGCACCTCACCGGGGTCGGCCGTGACACTGGCGAGGGCCCGCAGGCTGGCACGGGCCTCACCCATGAAGGCGGCGGCCTCCACTCCGTGGCCCTGCACATCACCTATGGCGATGCCCGCCACTCCGTTCCGCATCGCGAAGGCATCGTAGAAGTCACCACCGATGGCCAGCCCGTCCTGACTGGGCGAGTACCGCGTCGCCAGCCGAAGGCCCGGAAACTCGGGCAGCGCAGACGGAAGCATGTGCCGCTGCAGCGCCAGACCGAAGTCCGCCTGGGCCCGCTGGAGCCGGATGTTCTCCAGGGCCTGATCGACAAGACGCCCAAGGGTGTTAAGGAGCTCCTGGGTGCTGTCGGACGCGTGGCGGCGTTGTTTCATAGCATTCCCGGGTATGTCGTTATGACCCTGGTCAAACCATAAACCCGCTGGTGCCCGATTTCCCAGGCGTTCTTGTGCGGAGAGCGTCCTGATCAGCCCTCGAAGCCACTCTCGCCCAGGATCGTGTCGATACGGGCCCGGTGCGCCTTCTCCCAGGCGTCGAGGGACTCGTCCGCCTCCTTGGCCAGCTTCGCCCGCGCGTCGGCGAGCACCTGCTCCCGGCGGGTGGCCGGAGTGACGACGATGCCCTCCTCGTCCGCGACCACGATGTCGCCCGCGCTCACCCGCACACCGCCGCATCGCACCAGGCCGTTGAGCGGCGCCACGCCCGTCTTGGTGCCCGGCACGGGAATGACCCCCCTGGCGAAGACCGGGAAGCCCATCTCGCGTACCTCCGCCAGGTCACGGATCACTCCGTCGACCACGAACGCCGCGATGCCCCGGCGCCTGGCGACGGCGCAGACGTTTCCTCCGGCCACCGCGAAGTCCACGTCACCGGCTTCGACGACGACGACCGAGCCGGGCTCGGCGCGGTAGATGGCGGCGTGCAGCATCAGGTTGCCACCCGGGGGGCACCGTACGGTGAAGGCCGGGCCCGCGATCCGTGGCATCGGCTGCCAGAGCGGCCGGATGCCGATGTCCATGACCTGTTCGCGTCCGAGAACGTCGGCGAGGGTGGTCGGGGAGATGCTCTGGAACCCGGTGACGTCGTTCATGGTCTTCTCTCGCTCGGGTGCCCCTGCCATGGACACGGAGGCACCCTATTCCAGTGCCGGATGCAGCTCCGGGCGGGCGTCCCACCAGGCGCGGTGGAACGGGTTGTTGTCCACGTTGGCCAGATAGGCACGGGCCGCCGCGCGGTACAGGAGGTCCGCCTGCCCGGTGGAGACCGTCGAGCGGTTCCAGGCCAGGCGGATCCGGCCGGTGACCGGTGTGCCGACGAGCGGACGCAGGACAGTGCCGTACGCGTACGGCGCCGTCGGCTGGCTGAGGGAGACCGCGCGCCCCGCGGCGATCAGACCGTAGTGCATCTTGCGGTCGGTGATCCGGTAGCGCAGCGACGGGACGAACCCGGCCTTCGCGCACGCCTCGACGAGCGCCTCGGGACCGCCGTCGTCGTCCTCGACGAGGGTCATCCACGACTCCTCGGCCAGGTCCGCGAGATCGATGCACTCCCGGTCGGCCAGCGGATGCTTCGCCGACATCCGTATGCAGAACGGCTCCTTGGGAATCAGCGTCCTGGCCAGGACCCCGTCCGGGAGCGGGACTTCGTGCTCGTTGACCTCCCCGTACACCACGGCGTCGTACTGCCCCGCGCCGAGCATCCGGAGCAGCGCGGTCGCCGAGTGTTCGAGGTCCACGGTGATCTCCTGGCCCGACATGGCCAGATCCGTCTGCTCCAGCAGCCCGTCGACCAGCACCAGCAGGATGCAGCCGAGCCGCAGTGGCGCCCCGGTGACGAAGGCACGTGACTCCGCGCCCAGCGCGTCCATCTCCGTGAGCACCCGGCGCGCCTTGCCCAGCACGAACTGGCCCAGCGCCGTGGGCTCCACGCCGTGCCTGGTGCGGACGAACAGTTCGCCGCCCGCGACCCGCTCGATGCGGCGCAGCTGAGCGGAGAGCGCGGGCTGGGACACCCCGAGCCGGCGCGCGGCCAGACCCAGACTGCCCGCTTCCGCTATCCGGCAGACGGCTTGCAGATGCCTCAGTTCCAGCTGCATTTCAGCAGCGTACGCAGCGTGCCTTCGCCGCACCATAACTCGCGTCTTATGCCCGGCGGGATGTCCCCACTCGTCATGCTCACGCCCATACTCGGCGGCGACGAACCAGCCTCCCCCACGTCTTGGAGCCCCGATGAAACGAAGAACGGTGACGGCCGGTCTGACACTGGCCGTGATCGCAGGGCTGACAGGTACTTCGGTCGCCCAGCCCGGCAGTTCCCCGGAAACCACCGCCGACGCCCGCAAGACCCCGCTCTCGCGCGCGGTCGCCGCGGCCGACCGGGCCGTCGACAGCGGTCTCGACTCCCTGGTCAACTCCTCGCAGGAACAGTACGAACGACGCCTCGTCACCCCCTGGGTGAAGGGCCTCTACTCCGTGGCGTACGAGCGCAGCTACCGCGGCCTGCCGGTCGTCGGCGGCGACGCGGTCGTCCTCGCCGACGGCGACGGTGACGTCCGCGCCCTTCAGTCCGCCTCCTCCACCCGGATCGACGTGGCGACCGATCCTGCCGTGACGGCGAAGAAGGCCGAAACCGTCTCGCGGTCGAAACTGGCGAAGGTCGACAAGGTCCGCAGCAGCCGGCTCGTCGTGAAACTCGACGGCGCCGAACAGACCCTGGCCTGGGAGACCGTGCTCTCCGGCCGAACGGAGAAGGCGCCCAGCAGGCTCCACGTCTTCGTGGACGCCCGGACCGGCAAGGTCGTCGACACCCACGACGAGGTCGCGGCGGGCAGCGGGAACAGCAAGTGGAACGGTCCGGGACCGCTCACCATCGACACCACGAACTCGGGCGGCAGTTACAGCCTGCGCGACCCGAACCGCGCCGGACTGAGCTGCGCCGACTACAGCACGGGCACGGTCTTCACGAAGTCCTCGGACTCCTGGGGCACGGGGAACCCCACATCCAAGGAAACCGGCTGTGTGGACCTCATGTTCGCCGCGCAGAAGCAGTGGGACATGCTCGGCCAGTGGCTCGGCCGCAACGGGGTCAACGGCAGTGGCCGCAGCTTCCCCGCCAAGGTCGGACTGCCCGAACTCAACGCGTACTGGGACGGCAGCCAGGTCACCATCGGCCGCAACAGCGCCAACGAGTGGATAGCCGGAGCGGACGTGGTGGCGCACGAGTACGGGCACGCCATCGACACCAACACCCCCGGCGGCACCAGCGGTCAGGAGTCCGGACTCGGCGAGGGCACCGGTGACATCTTCGGCGCGCTGACCGAGGCGTACATGAACCAGCCCTCCCCGTACGACGTCCCCGACTACACGGTCGGCGAAGTGATCAATCTCCAGGGCCGCGGACCGATCCGGAACATGTACAACCCGCCGGCCGTCAACAACGACCCGGCCTGCTACAGCTCCGCGATACCCGGCACCGAGGTGCACGCAGCCGCTGGACCGCTGAACCACTGGTTCTACCTGCTGGCCGAGGGCACCAGCCCGGGCGGCGGGAAGCCGAACAGCACCACCTGCAACCAGACCACTCTGACGGGCGTCGGCATCCAGAACGCCGGCAAGATCTTCTACGGTGGCATGCTGCTCAAGACCAGCAGCATGTCGTACAAGAAGTACCGTACGGCGACACTCAGTTCGGCGAAGTCGCTCGACCTCGCCACCTGTGGGCTCTTCCTGAAGACCAAGGCCGCCTGGGACGCGATCAGCGTGCCCGCCCAGGCCGGTGACCCGACCTGTACGCCGACCGGCCAGAACAACGACTTCTCACTGGCGCTGAACCCGTCGGCCGGCACCGTCCAGCAGGGCGGCTCGGTCACCACCACGGTCGCCACCAACACCACCACCGGCACGGCGCAGTCGGTGACCCTCACCGCCACCGGTCTGCCGTCCGGGGTGACCGCCTCCTTCGACCCGGCAACCGTCCAGTCGGGCCAGTCATCCGTACTGACCCTCTCCGCCACCTCCAACGCCGCGCCCGGCGCCTCCCAGATCGTCGTCAAGGGGCAGGGCGCCGCCCTCTCCCACACCGTCGACTACACACTCAACGTCGGCGGAACCCAGCCCGGCACCGACCCGCCGGACATCGCCGTCGCCAACGTCCAGGCCCATCTGACGCAGTTCGGCACGATCGCCTCGCAGAACGGCGGCAACCGCCGTGCGGGCAGTGCCGGTTACACCCAGTCGCTCGCCTATGTGAAGGGCAAGCTGCAGGCCGCCGGATACACCGTCACCGAGCAGTACTGCTCGACCTGCACCTACCCGTCCAACAACCTGATCGCCGACTGGCCCGGCGGCCCCGCCGACCAGACCGTCATGTTCGGGGCGCACCTCGACGGCGTATCGGCGGGCCCGGGCATCAACGACAACGCCTCGGGCTCCGCGACCCTGCTGGAGAACGCGCTCGTCCTCGCGCAGAAGAACCCCACCATGACGAAGCACGTGCGCTTCGCCTGGTGGACGGACGAGGAACAGGGTCTCAACGGCTCCGAGTTCTACGTCGGCCAGCTCACCAGCGCCCAGCGCAGCGCCATCAAGGGCTACTACAACTTCGACATGGTCGGCTCCACCAACGCCGGCTACTTCATCAACAACGTCAACTCCAGCACCGCGGCCCCGCTCAAGGCCTACTGGACCTCACTGAACCTCGCACCCGAGGAGAACGTCGAGGGCCAGGGCCGCAGCGACGACGCTTCCTTCCAGGCCGTCTCCATTCCCACCTCCGGGTACGCGGCCGGAGCGAGCGCCCGCAAGACCTCGGCGCAGGCGGCCAAGTGGGGCGGCACAGCCAACGCCGCCTACGACCCCTGCTACCACAGCTCCTGCGACACGACCAACAACATCAACGCGACCGTCCTGAACCGCAGCGCCGACGGCGTTGCCTACGCCGTCTGGAAGCAGGCCGTCGGCAGCGACACCCCGTCGCAGGACTTCTCCCTCTCCACCAGCCCGGCCTCCGGCAGCGCCCAACCGGGCTCCACGGTCACCTCGACGGTGAACACCACCACCCTGAGCGGCGGCGCGCAGACCGTCGCCCTGTCGGTCTCCGGCGCGCCGAGTGGCGTGACCGCGAGCCTGAGCCCCACCTCCGTACAGTCCGGCAACTCCTCGACGCTCTCCGTCCAGATCGGCACCGGCGTCCCCCAGGGCACCTACACCCTCACGGTCACCGGCACCGGAACGGTCAGCCACAGCACCACCTACACGCTCACCGTCGGCGGTGGCGGCGGCACCTGCACCCCGCGCCAGCTCGTCGCCAACGGCGGATTCGAGAGCGGCACCAGCCCATGGACCACCACCTCGGGCGTCATCACCAACCAGGCCGGACAACCGCCGCACGGCGGCACCTACAAGGCATGGCTGAACGGGTGGGGCTCCGCACGCACGGACAGCGCCTCGCAGTCGCTGACCATCCCGTCGGGCTGCGCCAAGCACCAGCTCTCCTTCTATCTGCACATCGACACCGACGAGACCGAGAACGTCGCCTACGACAGCTTCACCGTGTCGGTCGGCGGCCAGACCCTGGCGACGCTGTCCAACCTGGACGCGAACACCGGATACGCGCTCAAGTCCTACGACGTCTCGCAGTTCGCCGGCCAGACCGTCACCCTGAAGTTCAACGGCGTGGAGGACCAGTCGCTCCAGACCTCCTACGTCGTGGACGACGTCGCCCTGCAAGTGAGCTGAACCCCACCTGATTCCGGGATCCCAGCCGCTATGTTGCAGCCATGAGCGAATTCGTACTGGTGGCAGGCGCGTGGCTGGGATCCTGGGCATGGGACGAGGTGGCGCCCGAGCTGCGGGCCGCGGGGCACGGCGCGCACCCGTTGACACTGACCGGCCTCGCCGAGAAGAAGGATCTGGCAGCCGGACAGCAGACCCACGTCCAGGACATCGTCGACGAGGTGGAGCGCCTCGGCCTGCGCGATGTCGTCCTGGTCGGCCACAGCTACGCGGGCATTCCGGTCGGCCAAGCCGCAGAGCGGCTGGCGGACCGGCTGACCCGCGTGGTCTTCGTCGACGCCGGCGTCCCGGCCGACGGTGAGTCGTTCGCCTCCGTGTGGTGGGAGGGCCGGGAGAAACTGGAGACCCCGATCAGGGAGAACGGGGGCTTCTGGGCGCCGCTCACCGCCGCCGACTTCGAGGGCCAGGACCTGACCGACGGGCAGATCGCACGGTTCGTGGCCGGCGCGACCCCGCACCCGGGCGCCGCGCTCACCGAACCGGCCACGCTCTCTCGCTCCCTCGGCGAGCTTCCCGCGACGTACATCAAGTGCCTGCTCGACGGCCCCGACCCCAGCGAGGACGTCGCCGAACTGCTGAAGAGCGAGCACTGGAACCTGGTCACGATGGACACCGGGCACTGGCCGATGTTCTCCCGGCCGCGCGAGCTGGCAGCGATTCTGCACGGGGCGGCGGTGGGTGACTGAGCAGGGATGATCGAGTCGCGGGGCCGGGTGGCGAGGCTTAACGTCGGTTGGGTGAGCGATTGCCTTGACCGCCGACTCGAGACGCAAGCAATGCCATGACGAGCTCCCACGAGAAACCCTCCCGAACAGCCGACGCCCCGGAGCGGGGCCGCGGCAGTGGGATGGCGCTGTTCGTCATCGCCTCCTGCCAGCTGATGGTGGTCCTCGACATCACCATCGTGAACATCGCGCTGCCCCACATCCAGACATCGCTGGGCTTCTCCACCGAGAACCTGTCGTGGGTGATCAACGCGTACACGCTGACCTTCGGCGGCCTGCTGCTGCTCGGCGGCAGGCTGGGCGACATCCTCGGCCGCCGCAGAGTCTTCATGTTCGGCATCCTGCTGTTCGTCTTCGCCTCCCTGCTCGGTGGTCTCTCGCAGGAATCCTGGCAACTGCTCGCCGCACGCTCGCTCCAGGGCGTCGGTGGCGCCATCGCTTCGCCCACGGCCCTCGCGCTCATCACCACGACGTTCCGCGAAGGACCCGAGCGGAACCGGGCGTTCGGTGTGTTCGCCGCCGTATCGGCGGGCGGCAGCGCGATCGGGCTGCTCGCGGGCGGGCTGCTCGTGGAGTGGCTCGACTGGCGCTGGATCCTGTTCGTGAACGTGCCGATCGGCCTGCTGATCGCCTTCGCGACGCCCCGCTACATCCGTGAGTCGGAACGGCACCCGGGACACTTCGACATCCTCGGCGCGCTCACCTCGACCGCGGGCATGGTGCTGCTGGTTTACGGCTTCATCCGCGCATCCGAGGACGGCTGGCGCGACAGCGTGACCCTCGCCGCCTTCGGCGCCGCCCTCGTACTGCTCGCCCTGTTCCTGGTGATCGAGAACAGGTCGAGACAGCCCATCACACCCCTGTGGATGTTCCGCGACCGCAACCGCGCCGGTTCCTACGGCATGATGCTGAGCCTCGCGGCGGCGATGTTCGGAATGTTCTTCTTCCTGACGCTCTTCGTCCAGAACATCCTCGCGTTCAGCCCCCTGCAGGCCGGTCTCGCCTTCCTGCCGGTGAGCGTGATCATCGCGATCGGCGCGGGAATCGCCTCGCAGCTGCTGCCCAGGTGGGGCCCCAAGCCGTTCATGGTGGTGGGCGCGATCCTGGCGGCGGTGGGACTCGCCTGGCTGACGCTGACGGACATCGACAGCACCTACCTGGGGAGCATCCTCGGCCCGATGCTGGTCTTCGGCCTCGGCATGGGCATGCAGTTCGTCTCGCTGACCCTGATGGCCGTATCGGGCGTGGCCTCGCGTGAATCCGGGGCGGCATCCGGCATCCTCAACGCCACCCAGCAGGTGGGCGGCTCACTGGGCCTGTCCATCCTGGTCACGATCTTCGGTACGGCCAGCCGCAACGAGGCCACCGATCAGATCCCGAGCTTCATGGCGGAGGCGACCCCGGCCGAAGTGCTGGAATTCCGCAGGACGGGCGAGCTGCCGGGATCCTGGGGCGACCAGGTGCTCGCATCGGGCATTTCGAAAGCCTTCATCGGCGCCGCCGTCCTGGCGGTCATCGCGGCACTGATCGCGCTCGTGGTCATCCAGGTGCGCCCCGCCGACCTGGAGCGTCTGCGCGGCGACGGCGCCGAGGCGCTCGCGCCGGCCGGGGATGCGCCGGTGGGCGAGGCCGGCACCGGCTCCTCGTCCGGCCCGCCGCCGCGCGGCTCCGGCCCACCCGAGGGGCCCGCTCCGGGCACATGACCTCGGCCGTCGGGACTCCGTTCTCGCGATACGGGCTGCGGCGTGCGGAGCGGAGCACGTACACTCGGCCCGCACTTGCGCCCACCGGCGGGGAGTGTACGCAACTGATTGACGGAGAAGTTCGACATGAGTTCCGCAGACAGGTCCGACGCACCCATCTACGCCAGTCTCGTGCAGGAGCACGGCGATGTCCTGGCCGAGGTGCGCCGGGTGGCCGAGCAGGCTCTCCGCGACGCGGAACGCGCGATCGACTTCAGCGACCTCCGTGCGCCGGTGGCATTCCGGTGATCCCGGCCACATCCGCCTGACCGCTCAGTACCCGGCCTGAACGGAATTCACTGGGGAGCCGTTCACCCGTTCGATAGGTTGACCGGTCATGTGGGCATTGAGCGCTGTCGCATACCGTCGGCTCGGCACGGCGGGCTCCGTCGCGGTCGTCGCGGGGGGCTGGGCCGCCGGAAAGCTGCCGGCCCGCGACCCCTGGGGCCTCTGGGTGAGCCACGGGTCCCTGCTGACCACGTCGGCCGCCGTCCTGGCGTACGCCGGTCTGACCCTCCTCGTCGTCGCCTGGTGGCAGTACGGCAGGGCGGGGGCCTCGGTACGCGAGTCGCTCGTCACCCTCGTCTGGTGGACGGCCCCGATGCTGCTGGCACCGCCCCTGTACAGCGCCGACGTGTACAGCTACATCGCGCAGGGCGCCATGGTCATCGAAGGGCACGACGTCTACGCCGTCGGGCCCTCGGTCCTCGACCCCGGCGGACTCGGCGGCGACGCCGCCGCGAGCGTGGGAGGCCACTGGACGGACACCCCCGCACCGTACGGCCCGTTCTTCCTCGTGCTGGCCCGCGGCGTGGTCTGGCTGACGGGCGGGACGATCGTGCCCGCCGTGCTGGGCATGCGGCTCATCGCCGTGGGCGCGCTCGCGCTGACCGTATGGGCGCTGCTGCGCCTCGCGCGCGAACACGGCAGGAGCGAGAGCGCCGCTCTCTGGCTGGGGGCGCTCAATCCGCTCCTGCTCATGCACGTGATCGGTGGCATGCACAACGACGGGCTGATGATCGGCCTGATGCTGGCGGGCGTGGTCCTCGCTCTGCGGGACCGCTGGATCACGGGCAGTGTGCTCGTCGGGCTCGCCATGATGGTCAAGTCCCCGGCAGCCGTCGCGCTGCTGTTCATCGGCGTCCTCGTGACGAGGGCCGCCACCGGCCCGTACGCGCGCAGGCTGGCGAAGGGCCTGCTGGCACCCGGCCTGGTGGCGGCGGCGGTCGCCGTGGCGGCCACCTTCCTCGCCGGCACGGGCTTCGGCTGGCTCGGCACGCAGAACGTCGCGAGCACCATCCACACCGCGCTGTCCGTCACCAGCGACATCGGGCTCGGCCTGGGCCACCTCCTGCACCTGGTCATCGGCACCGAACCGGCCACCGTCAAGTCCGTCGTCCAGACCCTGGGCCTCGCGGCGGCGGTCGCACTGATCCTCCACCTGGCCTGGCGGGCCCTTCGCGGGCGCGTGGAACCGGTGCACGCCCTCGGCCTCGCCCTGCTCGTTCTCGTGGCCCTCTCGCCGATGGTGCAGCCCTGGTACCTGCTGTGGGGCATGGCGGTCGTCGCCGCCACCGCCTCGCACGGCCGCGCCGGCACGGCGGTGGCCGTGCTGTCGGCTGCGCTCGTGTACGAGACGCACCCCACCGGCAGCACCCCGCCCTACGGCTTCGTGCTGGTGGCCATCGCGTGCGTGATCGGCACACTGCTCGTCCGCCGCGACCGGAGCGTGCCGTACGGAGCCCGGGTGCCGGGCCCCCGCAGCGCCGAGCCCGAGGCTTCCGATGAAGCCCGTATCGGACGGGTGGGCTCCGGTTCCGTTTGACATGCGGTGGCCGGGTGGGAGGGTTGTCGATGTGCCGGTCCGCTGCCGTGCCCGGCAACGTGATGCCCGAGCGAGCGACGCGAAGGAGGACGGACGATGAAGGACGACGAGACGTTCCGGATCTGCGAGCACCTCGACCAGGTACAGCCTGTGACACCCGACAGCCCGGACTCCTGCCCCGAATGCGTGGCGCAGGGCGACACCTGGGTGCATCTGCGGCAGTGCCAGAACTGCGGAATGATCAGGTGCTGCGACTCTTCGAAGAACAAGCACGCCAGCGCCCACTTCGCCGCCGACGGCCACCCGCTCATCCGCTCCTACGAGCCGGGTGAGGGCTGGTGGTGGTGCTACGTCGACCAGGTGTCCTTCGAGATCGAGGGCGTACCCCCGGCCCGTCCGGCCTGAGTGCCCAGGGCGTCGAGGAGCCAGTCGTGGGCGGCGCCCGCCGTCGGCTGCGACGGGCCGGCCACCTCGGCGACGAGCTGCCAGTACCGGTCGATACGGGGATCCTCCGCGAGCACCCCGGCGAGATGGTGCCGGAAGCCTGGAGTGTCACGTGTGCCGTGTGAGCGGGCATAGGCGGACACGAAACAGTCGAGCGCGTCGCCCTCGCGCGCGGGCTGCCGGGCCCGGAGCTCCGGCGACGCCAGCGCGTACGCCTCCCTCAGACCCTCGTACAGCACGGCAGGGCGGTAGCCCTTGTCCGTCCGGTGCGCTTCCGGCTGGCAGTGGGCGGCGGCGACGTACACACCGGAGACGAAGGCGAACATCCGGGCGAAGGACAGCACCTGGGCCGGGGTCGGATCGGTGGGCGGCTGCGGGATCGCCTCGTCGACGACAGCGGACACCAGCGGGGCGGGCAGCCGCGGGGGCAGCCAGCGACGCCAGAAGCGCGCCAGCACGGTGGTGTCGGGCGGGATCGGGACGGCGCCGATCAGCAGGAGCCGTTCGGCACGTTCGTGCGGCGTGCAGCCCTGGAGGAGCTGGAGGGATGCTTCCCGCCAGCGCAGGGCGGTCAGCCGGGAGCCCAGCTCCCTCAGCTGCCCCGCGACGACGTCCTCCAGCGTGTCCTCCTCGTCGAGGACCCGGCCCACCTCCGGAACGGGCAGGTCGAGCGTCCGCAGGGAACGGATGAGGCGGAGACGGTCGACGGCCCCGGGACCGTACCTGCGGTGGCCGCCGCTGCTGCGGGCGGCCTCGGGCAGCAGACCCCGGTCGGAGTAGAAGCGGACCGTCTTGACGGAGACACCCGCGTGCTCGGCGAGCTCTCCGATGCTCCACATGCCGTCAGGGGACAACGCTTGAACCTCCCTCAGGGGGAGTTACTACGGTACCGGCGAGGGCGGGCGGCCCCTGCGGCAGGCCCCCACGGACCACGCGTGCGAGGAGACGTACATGACGGCATTCATCCTGGTGTCCGGCACCTTCACCGGCGGCTGGATCTGGCAGGAAGTGGCCGAAGGGCTACGGGAATCGGGAGCCGATGCCTATCCGGTGACGCTCACCGGCATGGGCGATCCCGACCGTCCGGCGGGCCCCGGGACGGACCTGGAGACGCACATCCAGGATCTGGTGCGGCTGATCGACCGGGTGGACGCACCGGAGGTGGTGCTCGTCGGCCACGCCTACGGCCTGTATCCGGTGCTCGGCGCCGCCGGCCTGCGCCCGGAGCGCATCGCCCGGATCGTGAACGTGGACGGGGGTCTGCCCCAGGACGGCGACCCGGCCATCGGCCTGGTGCCCGACCAGGCAGTCCGCGACCGGCTGACGGCCGTGCCGGGGCCGGACAGGGGCGACAGCGCGATTGCCCCGCCCCCACTCGGCGAGTGGGAGCGCTGGGGGAGTGTCGCGGGGATCGACGCAGCGGGACTGGAGAGGCTGGCCCGCCTGGCCGTACCGCAGCCTGCGGGCACGCTCACCCAGCCGCTCCGGCTGTCCGAGCCGGCCGCGCAGCTGCCGATGACCGGTGTCCTGTGCACCGCCAACGGATCGAGTCTCCAACTGGTGGAGTCCGTCGTGGGTTTCGGGGACCCGCGCTTCCAGGGGCTCACCCGCCCCGGAGTGACGTTCTTCGAACTCGCCACCGGGCACTGGCCGATGCTCTCGGTCCCCGGCGAACTCGCCCGGGTACTGGTCCGGGCCGCGGCGGGCGAAGGGCACCGGATCGCCGCGGGCGTGACGGAACAGCCCGTACATCTGCGGCCGTTCCTCCTGGACGTACCGGAGCGGCCCCGCGAACGGACCGGGCACGTCGACCTCCACCTGCCCGACGGTGACGCCCCACGCCCGGCCGTGGTGTTCGTCCACGGCGGCCCGCTGCCGGCCGGTACGCTGCCGACCCCGCGGGACTGGCCGACCCTCGTCGGCTACGGACAGTACGTGGCGAACCTGGGCGGGGTCGGGGTGACGCTCGACCACCGGCTCCACGATTTCACCGACTACGGGCGGGCCGCCCAGGACATCGCCGATGCCGTCGAGCTCGTACGCGCCGATCCGCGCGTCGACGGGGAGCGCGTGGCGCTGTGGTTCATCTCCGGCGGAGGCATGCTGTCGGCCGACTGGCTCGCGGCGCCCCCGCCGTGGCTGCGGTGTGTGGCGGCGAGCTATCCGGTCCTCGCGCCGCTGCCCAACTGGACGCTCGTCGATCCCCGGTTCCGGCCCGCGGCGACGGTGAGCGGCGCGGGCCGGCTGCCGATCGTGCTGACCCGGGTCGGTCTGGAACAACCGGAGATCATGGCTACGGTCGAGGAGTTCCTGACCGCCGCCAAGGAGTGCGACGCGAACGTCGAGGTGGTCGACGTGCCCTCGGGGCACCACTCGTTCGAGGCGATCGACCACACCGATGAGGCGCGCGAGGCGGTGGAGCACGCGGTACGGACGGTGCTGGGGCACCTGCGGAGCTGAGCCGTGCCCCCGCACGTACTACTCGAAGCGCGAGGGGTCGCCCGCCCCCCTGCGTACGATCTCCGGTTCGCCGCCGGAGAAGTCGATGACCGTGGTCGGCTCGGTGCCGCAGTCGCCCGCGTCGACCACGACGTCGACGACGTGGTCGAGCCGTTCCTTGATCTCCCACCCCTGGGTCAGCGGCTCCTCCTCGTCCGGCAGGAGCAGGGTGCTGGAGAGGATCGGCTCACCGAGCTCCGCGAGCAGCGCCTGGACCACGGCGTGGTCCGGGATGCGCACGCCGACCGTCTTCTTCTTCGGGTGCATCAGCTGGCGCGGCACCTCCTTCGTGGCCGGGAGGATGAAGGTGTAACTGCCGGGTGTCGCCGCCTTGATGGCGCGGAACACGTCGTTGTCGACCTGCACGAACTGACCCAGCTGGGCGAAGTTCTCGCAGACGAGGGTGAAGTGGTGCCGGTCGTCGAGGTTGCGGATGGAACGGATCCGGCTGATGCCGTCACGGCTGCCCAGCTGGGTTCCGAGTGCGTAACAGGAGTCCGTCGGGTACGCGACGAGCGCGCCGGACCTGATGCTGTCGGCCACGTTGCTGATGGTGCGCCGCTGAGGGTTCTCGGGGTGCACATCGAAGTACTTCGCCATCCACCGAGTCTAGGGCCTGTCCGGCGGATCACGGCCGGGGCCACGACGTCAGGACCGGCAGCCCCCAGCGGCTGCCCTTCGCCGCCGCCACCAGTTCCGACACGGTGCCGAGTTTGGCGCGCGGCCTGCCCTGACCGTGGCCACGTGCCAGTTCGGCCCGGTCGATGGCGGCCAGTCCCCGGGCGTCGACCACGTGGCGGCTGCGGCTCCTGGCGAGACGGCGGAGCTCCGCCGGAGTCCTGGCCGGTGCGGGGAGTACGCCGGCGACGGCATCGGCGAGGAGTGTGCCGACGGTCTCCGCGGCGCAGGAGCGGTTGGCTCCGATGCCGCCCGAAGGGCCGCGCTTGATCCAGCCGACGACGTACGTTCCCGGCTGCCCCGTCACCCGGCCGCCCTCGTGCGGAACGGTGCCGGTCGCCTCGTCGAACGGCAGCCCCGCCACGGGCACGCCGCGATAGCCGACGGCCCGTAGGAGCATGCCGGCTGGTATCTCCAAGTCGCCATGGAAGCCGGTCACTTGGGCGGCCCGGACGCTGCCCGTGCCGAGTACCTCGACGGTCGAGGAGTGGAAGCGCAGGACGATGCGGCGCCCCGTCTCCGGCGTACGCGACCAGTCGACCGTCCTGCGGTCCACGTCCCGCAGCAGAGCGGCCTTCTCCTTCGGCGAAGAGCCGTCGATCGTCGTACCGGTCCGCGGATCGTGGTCGTCGACGACGAGTTCCACACCCGGCAGGTGCTTGAGGGCGAGCAGTTCGGACGCGGTGTACGCGGCGTCCTCCGGCCCCCGTCGGCCGAGCAGGACCACCTCTCGCACCTTCGAGGCGCGCAGCGCCGATAGCGCGTGGTCGGCGATATCGGTGCCGGACAGCCGTTCGGGGTCCGTGGCGAGGATGCGGGCGACATCGACGGCCACGTTGCCGTTGCCCACCACGACCACCCGCTCGCCGGAGAGGTCGACGGCATCGGCAGCGACCTCGGGATGGGCGTTGTACCAGGCCACGAACGTGGTGGCGGCGATGCTGCCCCGAAGGTCCTCGCCCGGGACGCCGAGCCGCCGGTCCGTGGACGCGCCCACGGCGTAGATGACCGCGTCGTGGTGCGCGGCGAGCTCCCGCGTGGTGATGTCCTTGCCCACCTCGACGCCCAGCAGCATCCGCGCCCGGGGATGGTCGTGGAAGCGCGCGAAGGTGTCGCCGACCTTCTTCGTCGCCGGATGGTCCGGTGCGACGCCGTACCTGATGAGACCGCCGGCCACCGGAAGCCGGTCGACCAGGGTCACTTCGGCGTTGGTGTGCAGCAGCAGGTCCTCGGCGGCGTACATGCCGGCCGGGCCCGTGCCGACGACCGCGACCCGGATCGGCGCGAAGTCGGACGGCACTCCGCGCTCGAAGCTCGGCTCGCCCCAGGCGTGGAAGTTCGGCCCGGTGACGGCCGGTTGGGGTTCGCGGTCCGCGAAGTAGTCCGCGTTGACGGCGGCGTACTCCCGCTGCGCCACGGGGAGGCTGTCCACCGGGAAGATCGCGTCGACCGGGCAGGCGTCGGCGCAGGCACCGCAGTCGATGCAGGTCTCCGGGTCGATGTACAGCATCTCCGTGCTGCCGAACTCCCGCTCCTGCGGGGTGGGATGGATGCAGTTGACCGGGCACACGGCAATGCAGGTGGCGTCGCTGCAGCAGGTCTGGGTGATGGCGTAGGTCATGGCGTCGGCTCGGCTCCGGTCGGGCGATGGGCTCGGGTGATCGGCTCGGATCAGATGAGGTTGGCGCGCTTGTAGAGGAACAGCGCGGGCCTGGTGAGGAGGCGGGCCGAGGACAGGAACTCCATGAGGCCCGCACAGCTGGAACGCATCAGGGACCTGTGGTGCTCGTTCGCCGCCGCCTCGGCGAGGGCGCGCTCCGTGTCGAGCCCGGCGTTCGCGTAGACGTCCCGGTTCACCATGCTGGTGACGATGAAGTAGGAGGCGATCGCGATCACGAGCGCGTTGAGCTGCCTGCGCACCGGGCCCGCGTGCCGGAGCCGCTTGCGTGTCTCGTCGCGGGCGAACTTCATGTGCCGGGATTCCTCGACGACATGGATGTTGTTGATCGTGCGGACGAAGGGCACGACCCGCTCGTCGCGCATCCAGTCGCGCTGCATGACGTCGAGGACTTCCTCGGCGACGAGGATCGCGGCGTACGCGGCCTCGCCGAAGGCAAGTGTCCTGAAGGCCCTGCCGAGTTCGACGACCCCACGACGGGGCTTGTAGGCGGGGGCTCCCAGTTTCGCGGCGCCCCGGGCGAACATGATGGAGTGCCGGCACTCGTCGGCGATCTCGGTGAGCGCCCACTGGAAGTCCGGGTCGGTCGGGTCCTTGGTGTAGATGTCGCGCAGCACCATCTGCTGCAGGATCATCTCGAACCAGATGCCGGTGCTGGCCACCGACGCGGCCTCCTGGCGGGTCAGTTCCTTCTGTTGGGCGTCGCTCAGTTCGCGCCAGTAGGCCGTTCCGTAGAGCGTGCTCCACTCGGGGCTCGCTCCGTGGAAGTCCTTGTCCAGGGGGGTGTCCCAGTCCACCTCGGTGACCGGGTCGTAGGACAGCTTCGCGGACGAGTCGAGCAGTCGCCGCGCGACGTCCTGCCCCTGGAGCCGGTCCTGTTCGTCCGGCCGAAGTGTGCTGTTCGACATGCTGCGGCTCCTTGAATCGAGAGGTCGACTCGACGCACGCTTGTTAGACACCACGTCTAGCAAGCTGTTAGCCGGAAGGTACAACAAGACTGGTGCGCGGGCCTACCCCCGGTAACAGATTGCGTGAGATCTCGACGGGCGTTGTCGGACCCTCGCCGTACGCTCGCGCCATGAGTGTTTCCCTCTACTACAGCGCGCGCCGCGAGCAGCCGATGACCGAGGCCGAGACGGCCTCCGTCGAGCGGATCGTCGACGCTCACCTGGCCTCTTTCCCGTACGGCGGCGAAGAGGAGTCCCTGGACCTCTACCCACTGGACGCGGCCGACGCGGACGAGATCCTCGCGGGGTCCACGAAGATGCCGCGCGACCCGGGCAGGTACCTGCCGTTGATCGCCTGTGTGCTCGACTCGGTGACCGAACTGCGCCGGGCCGTCGAGGGCGCGGAGTGGCGGGTTCATCTGGACGACATGGACGTCCCCTGGGAGGAGACCGAGGGGTATGCCCTGCCCGGCATGCGCGACCCCGACCTCATCGCCGAGCTCAGCAACCTCTGACGGTCCGGCCGATGGCGTGCGTGGCGTCAGTCGCGGCCGCGCGCGCCGGCCGAGCCGGCCATGTCGCCCTCGGCCTGCCGGGATCCGCCGAGACGGAAGCGGCCCCGGAGCTTGTCCACCAGCGGGTATTTCTCCCGCTGTTCACGGGACTGACGGTCCAGCTCCTCCACCAGCCGCTGGGACCGCTTCTCCACATCGAGTTCGTCCAGAATCCGGTCCACCTCCGTCAGCAGCGCTCCGTGCAACTGCCACTGGCGCGGCTGCCGCTGTACGCCGTCGAGGAGCAGATGCGCGACGGTCTCGCGGGCCTCGCGGGCGGCCGAGAGCTCTTCGAGCAGCCGGTCCTCGGCCGCGTCCGCGTTGACACTGACCTGTGTGGTGATGAGTTCGGCGAAGCTCTCGATCGCACGGGCCACATGCCTGAGGAGTTCGTGCAGGGCGTCGGCGGTCTCGAGCGGGAAGAGCGGCTCCCGCGTCCGTGCCTTCGCGAGATCGGTCAGCGTGCGGCACAGGGTGCGGAGCACCACCGCGCAGATCTCCAGCGTGTCGAGACCGGTCCGCAGGACGACCCGGAAGAGCATCCCTTCCTTGACACGCGGGTTGAGCCGGAGACTGTCCTCCGCCTGCCGGAGCGACGCGTCCACCTCGACGATGTCGTGATCCAGCCGGCGGGCCTCGTGGAGACGGTCGGCGGCCTCCGCCACGGTGGTGTGGCCGAGCACCTCGTCACTGAGGGAGAGCAGCAGCCGCCGCATGCGGCCCGCGAGATGTTCGATGGCCTCGCTGGCCGGCTGCACCCACACCGGTGGGGCGAACAGGACGTTGAAGAGCAGCCCGACGACCGCGCCGATGAGCGTTTCGAGCACGCGGTCCCAGGCCGTCGCGGCCACTCGTGTCACGCCGAGGACCAGCATGGCGCTGATCGCCACCTCGGGTACGAACTCCCCGGCCCTGACGAAGCGGCCGAGCACCAGGGACGCGAGGATGATCAGGCCCAGGCTCCACCAGCTCAGACCCACCAGGGAGCTGAAGCCGATGGCGATGACCACTCCGGCCACCACCGCGTTCACCCGGCGCATGCTCGTGGTGAGGGTGGAGTAGAGGGTGACCTGTACGACGAGCAGCGCGGTCAGCGGCGCGGTGAGCGGCGCCGGTTCGCTGCTCAGCATCAGGGCGACGACGTAGGAGATCACCGCGGCCACGGTCGACCGGATCGTCTGCACGACCACCGGCTCGTTGTGCCGCCGGACGAGATTCAGAAACGGGTCGGTGACGTCGGGCACTCTGTGAATCCTCCGGGGCCTACGCGCGCAGGGGACAGCGGCAAACTAGGAATCCGTGGCCGGCGTCCCGGGCCTCCCCTTCACGCCACCGTCCTCGCGGGCGAGCCGGTGCGGCCACCAGACCTGCGGGCCGATGTCCAGGAACAGGGCCGTGACCAGTACGGACCGTACGACGAAGGTGTCCAGCAGCACGCCCAGTGCCACGGCGAAGCCGATCTCCGCGAGACCCACGATCGGCAGGGTTCCGAGCGCCGCGAAGGTGCCCGCCAGGACGAGTCCCGCCGAGGTGATCACCGCCCCGGTGGCAGCGAGCCCGGTCAGCACTCCGGCCCGGGTGCCCTGGTGGAGCGCCTCCTCACGGATGCGGGTGGTGAGGAAGATGTTGTAGTCGATGCCGAGGGCCACCAGGAACACGAAGACGAACAGCGGGAAGTCCGTCGACTCGCCCGCGTAGTCGAAGACGTACCGGAAGAAGAGCGCGCTGATACCGAGTGCGGCGGCGAAGGACAGTACCACCGTCGCGATCAGCAGCAGGGGCGCCACCACCGAGCGCAGCACCAGCGCGAGGACGATCAGCACCACCAGCAGCACCAGCGGGATGATCAGGAGGTTGTCGTGTCTCGTGGCGGCGTCCATGTCCAGCAGGGCGGCCGTGCCACCACCCACCTGCGCGTCGGCGTCCGGTACCGCGTGCACCGCGTCCCGGACGCGCTCCACGGTCTGCTTGGCCTCTTCGCTGTCCGGCGGATCGCTCATGGTCGCCTCGAAGAGCACCTGACCGTCGACCACCGGCTTCGTGCCCAGGGGTACGACGATGGATCCGGGCACCACACCAGGGGTGGAAGCGACCGCCCTGCGCACCTCCGCGTTCCGGTCGGCGGCGGCGATGACCACCAGCGGATTACCGCTCCCTGCGGGGAAGTAGCGGTCCTGTACCTCCTGGCCGACGATCGAGTCGGGCTTGTCGGTGAAGGAGTCGGCGTTGCTCAGCCCCGCGGCACGCAGTTGCGTCAGCCCCAGGGACAGCGCGGCGAGCACCAGGGCGGTGGCCACCCAGATCGCGCGGGGACGGTGGGCGATCCGCGCCCCCATCCGCGCCCAGACGCCGTGCTCGGTGGGCTCGGCCGAGCCGAAGTGCGGAACGACGGGCCAGAAGACCCAGCGGCCGAAGATCACCAGGAGCGCCGGGAGGAGGGTGACCATGGCGACCAGGGCCACGGCCACGCCGATCGCGGCAACGGGACCGAGGCCCTTCGTCGAGTTCATCTCGGCGAACAGCAGGACGAGCATGCCCAGCACCACCGTGCCGCTGCTCGCCAGCACCGCGGGCCCGGCCCGGTGCAGCGCACGGGCCATGGCCTCGTGGCGGTCCTCGTGCCGGCGCAGCTCCTCCCGGTAACGGGCCACCAGGAGCAGGGCGTAGTCGGTCCCCGCGCCGAATACCAGCACGGTGAGGATGCCGGCGCTCTGCCCGTTGACGGTCAGACCCGCGTGCGCGGCGAGCAGATAGATGACCGCCTGCGCGCTGAAGAGCGCGGCGACGGCCGCGAGCACCGGCAGGAGGAGCAGCGTCGGACTGCGGTACGTGATCAGCAGCATCACGATCACCACGGCGAGCGCGGCCAGCAGCAGGGTCGAGTCGATGCCCTCGAAGGCGTCGGCGGAGTCGGCCGTGACACCGCCCGGCCCGGTGACGTGGACGGCGAGACCGTCGCTACTCGTGCCCACGACGTCGCGGATGGAGTCGACGGCGGACCCGATGCGCTCCCATCCCTCCTCGTCCATGGTGATGGGCACGAACACCTGGGCGGCTTGGGGCGGTACTGCCTTGTTGAAGACGGGGCCCTGGGTCTCCGCGCCTCTGACGCCGTCCGCCCGCAGCGTCTTGAGCTCTCGCGTGTCCTCGGCGATCCGGGAGAGGTCCTGCCGGGTCAGGCCGTCCTCACGGGCGTACACGATGATCGTGGTGATGATCTCGGGTCTGAAGTCCTTCGAGCTCTCCAGCACCTGGGTGGACTCGGCGTTGCTCGGCAGCCAGGACGTGGCGTCGTTGTCCTGCGCGCCGGTGAGCTTCTGGGCGAGGGGAGCGGCGACGACGAAGACCACCAGCCACAGGGCCACCATCAGCCACTTGGTGCGTGGGCCGCAGATCAGCCAGGCCACACCACGTCGTCGAGGCTGCTGTACGTCAGGCATGCCATTCCCCATCGCTTCGTCATGAGTGGCATGGCTGCCCTCGGGACGGCGGCCGTCGAAATGGCGCGCGGCAGCGATTTCCTTCGGCCGTCCGCGGGCCCGGCCCGTGCGGGTGACAGTAAGTGGCACTGTGCCGGGCGGGCCCGCGACATGCCGTCCGTACCGGTCCTGGCCCCGGTTGGGCTATCCGTGGCGCGGGCGGACGGGTGTCGGTTACCGGTCGGTGCTCCTCTCCTCGCGCTCCGCCGTCTCGGCGACGCGCTTGATGGTCGCCAGCCGCCGGTCCCAGTCCGACGCGAGCGCGGCCATCCACCGTGAGGTCGCGTCCAGAGCGGCGGGCCGCACCGTGTACCGCATCTCGCGCCCTACCCGGCTGCCGGAGACCAGACCGGCCGCGTCGAGGACGGCGAGATGCTTGACCACGGCCTGCCGTGAAACGGGGAGGCGTTCGGCGAGCGTCGTCGCGGTGGCCTCGCGCTGCGCGGCGAGCTGGTCCAGCAGCCGGCGGCGCGTCGGGTCGGCCAGGGCGGCGAGGACGCTGTCGACCGCTTCCTCGCCCCGTTCGTCCGTCACACGGACGGCTTCTCGGCGCGCGTCCTGAGAGCGTCGAGCACCTGCGGCCAGCCGCCGGTGTTGTCCTTCACGGCCTTGCTCCGCAGCTCGTCGGAGCCCGCCAGGGCCGCGAACCCGCTCTCGACGACGCGGAGCCGCGTGTGGTCGCCCTCCGGGGTGAGTGTGAACTCCACGAGGGTGCTGTTGTCCTCGCGCAGCTCTTCCCCGGGGAACGCGCTGGCCCAGCGGTACGCCAGGTACGTCTGCGGCTGGACCTTCTCCACTCGTACGGGGAAGTCGCCGTACTCGGGGTTCTTCGCCACCATCGACTCGCCCTCCCTGGCCACAGTCCCGGCCAGGCTCGCCTCCTCGGCGACCCAGAAACCCGGTTGGGCCACCAGGGACCAGACCCGGTCCAGGGATGCGGCGATGAGGGTTTCGCGTTCGATCCGGTCCTCGCTCATGACGTGACTCCTTCATGTCGTTCATGCCGTCAATCGGTGCAACTCCAGAGTTGCACGTCGAGACATGAGGTGCAACCTGAAGGTTGCACCAATGGGGTGGTGCTCCGGGTCAGCCGCCCACCGGGTCCACCGCATCGCGCCAGAGCCGGACGTCCACCGTGATGTGGTCCGTCGTGTCCGGCGACGGCGCCGCGCCGCGGAAGGTGATGAGAGCGACGTGGCCGTTCCCGCCGATCAGGCAGAGCCGGTCGCCGACGGCCAGGTCCTTGACCCATATGTACTTCTCGCTGCCGGTCTGCGCGAGGCAGGAGTCCAGCGTCCCGGCCGCGCGCGGGGCCAGCCGGGTCAGCTGGCTCCGGCTGGTGGAGCCGGGGGCCACGACGGCGCCTGATGAGTAGACCGCGTACGTGAGGTCCTCGTCGCTGGAGCCCGTGTCGGCCTTGGGTCGTACGGGGCTGTCGCTCAGGTAGAGGTCGTGACTTGCCGTCATGCGCAGGCCCGGGTAGCTGAGAGAGGCCGGCTGGGCGGGGGCCGTGGCGGTCGGCTTGCGTGAGGTGGCTGACGGCTTGGGCGCGGCGGGCTCGGCGGAGGCGGGAGGAGTGCCGGGGGACGGCGGTGCGGAGGGGCGCGGCTGCTTGCTCGCGGTGGGCTTCTTCGACGCCGGCGCGGAGGGCTGACCGGAGCCCGTCGGGTGCTGCTCCGCCGTGGGGCTCGTGTCCGGGCCCGCCTGGCCGTTCGCGGCATCCACCTGCTCGCCGGGGCGCAGGACGCCGGACAGATAGAGGGCGCCGGTCACCGTGGCCGCGGTGAGGACGACCGCTCCACCTGCGACGATTCCCGTACGGCCGGCGCGGCGCCGTGTCGCGGTCGCGACGGGACCGGTCGGCGCGGAGTGCGGCGCTGCCCCCGCACCCGGAGCCGGCGTTGCGGCGTACGCGCCGGGGAAGGCGTTCGGTGTCCCGTACACACCGCCGGGGGCCGCGGGACCTGGCGGCGTACCGTACGCGCCGCCGGAGAAAACGCCGGCGGACGGGGGACCGAAAACGCCACCAGTGACGCCCTGCCCGAAGGCCCCGGGCTGAGAGGCGCGCAAGGCCACCGTGTCCGGCCGGGGCGGCTCGGGCTCGTCCGCCGCGTGCTGCGCGAGCTGCCCCGCCGCCGAAGCAGGCAGCCAGCTCTCCGCGCGGCGCAGGTCCCCCTCGGGCCCTGCGGCGGCACACAGCCGCACGACCTCGGCAGGCGTCAGCCGCCGCTGGGGCTCCTTGTGCAGGCACCCGGCGACCAACTCGGCCAGATAGTCGGGCAGTTCGCCCAGCTGAGGGTCCTCGTGCACGATGCGGTACAGCACGCCGTGCGAGGGCCCGTCACCGAAGGCGCCCGCGCCCGTCGCGGCGAAGGCGGTGATCTGACCGAGCGCGAACACATCGGTCGCCCCGGTGATCTCCCCGCCGAGAGCCTGCTCGGGAGCCATGAAGGCGGGCGTCCCGATGGCGGAACCACTGCGCGTGAGGGCGGTGGCGTCCACGGCGCGTGCCACCCCGAAATCGATGACGCGGGGCCCGTCGGCAGCGAGCAGCACGTTCGACGGCTTGAGATCGCGGTGCACGACTCCCGCGCGGTGGATGTCCTGGAGGGCCTCGGCCACACCCGCCGTCAGCAGCAGCACCGTCTCCCTGGGCAGCGGGCCGTGCTTCTTCACGGCGTCCGCGAGGGAGGGGCCCGGTACGTAGGCGGTGACGAGCCAGGGCACGGGCCCTTCGGTGTCGCTGTCGAGGACCGGCGCCGTGCACACGCCCTGCACACGGCGCGCGTTGGCGACCTCCTGCCGGAACCGGTCGCGGAAGTCGGCGTCATCGGCGATCTCGGGGCGGATCACCTTCACCGCGACGGGGCGTCCGCCGGGGGTGTGGGAGAGATAGACCCGCCCCATCCCTCCGGCGCCGAGCCTCGCCACCAGGCGGTACTGCCCCACGGTGCGCGGATCGTCGTCCTGAAGCGGCTCGAACGTTCCCGCACCCGTCCCCGTACCCGTCTGCACGTTCCGACTCCCCGTAGTGCTCTGCTCGCGTCCCACAACTCGGCGAAACACTATCGGTGTTCAATTGGCCCGGCCCTCCTGGGAGGTCCGGCCGAGCTCGTCCCACAGCACCGGGAACCGCTGGGCCAGCTCGGCCTCCACCCACTCCAGCCGGCGCCCCAGCAACTCGTCCCGGTCTGCGGGCCCCCGCGCCCGCAGACGGAGCAGGAGGGTACGGAGCCGCTTGAGCGTCATGGGCGAGCCGACGGCGGCGGCGATGACGTCGTCCACGGCCGTGTGAAGGAAGCGCTCCCAGCCGGGCAGGTGCACGAGGACGCGCACGGTGCCCGCACGGTCGGGTACGCGGAGCGGGCCGGGCGACACCGGGGCCGGTACGGCGAGCAGGTCCTCCAGGCAGTCGAGTCCCTCGACGGCCGTCGCGGAGTCGTTGACCGCCGGGGACAGGGCACGCAGAACGATGTCGGCCAGGAGCCGGAAGGCGAGCAGGGGGTCCTGGTCGAAGGTCCGCTCGGCGCCGGTGACCAGCGTGTCCAGCACGGCGGAGGCGCCCGGATCGCCGCCGTGCGCATCGGCGACGGCACCACCGGACGGCAGCGCGGCGCCCGGGACCGGCCTCAGCACCACGACCGCGTCCGCCCGCCGGGCCACCTCCAGCAGCCGTTCCATGTCGACCTGCTGCAGCACGGTGAGGGGACCGGGCCAGGTCACCGTCGTCCGCAGCGGTGGCAGGGCCGCGGCGGATTCCGGCTCCCCCGGGGAGCGCTCGCTCCCGTTCGCGTAGAGGGAGTGGAGGATCGAGCGCCCGCGTCCGGTCACGAAGTGCAGCACCGGCCCCAGCTGGATCGACGCGAAGGCCCGCAGCAGCAGGGCCCACAACAGCACCAGCAGTACGAGCAGCAGCGCACCGCCGACCGCGGGCACCACGATCGTGACATGGGCATCCGTTCCGATCGTCAGCGCCGAAGTGAAACTGAAGACCGACAGGCTGATCGCGAAGGCGAACGTCCGCCAGACGACGCGGGAGTCGCGGAACATCGTCAGGCGAGGGGTGAACGTCGTGTGCGCCCACTGCACCACCAGGAACAGCACCGAGAAGATCACGGTCGTCACGCTGAGCACGCCGAAGCCCAGGCCCAGCAGCATGTCGTTCACCTGCGGGCCCGCGACCTCCGGCCCCGCCGTGATCCTCGGCAGGACCAGCCCCAGGCCGAGCCCGACGAGGGCGAGCAGCAACTGCGTATGTTCGGCGCGCAGTCCGCCCCTGCGACGCAGCGGGGTGTTTCCGGTCGGCACGGCCATCACATCAGCGTCCTTGCTCCGCGTCGAGGACCTGGTCCAGGGTGACCGCCGCCATGATGAGCGACAGATGGGTGAACGCCTGCGGGAAGTTGCCCAGTTGCTCGCCGCTCGGGCCGATCTCCTCGGCGAACAGCCCGACGTGGTTGGCGTAGGTCTGCATCTTCTGGAACGTGTACCGGGCCTGGTCCACGCGTCCCGCCCGGGCGAGCGCGTCGACGTACAGGAAGGTGCACAGACTGAACGTGCCCTCCGAACCACGCAGGCCGTCCGGCGACGCCACCGGGTCGTAGCGGTACACGAGACTGTCGGAGACGAGCCTGCGGTCCATCGCGTCGAGTGTGGAGAGCCAGGCCGGGTCCTTCGGGGCGACGAACTCCACCCTCGGCATGAGCAGCAGGGAGGCGTCCAGGACATCGCCGCCGTAATGCTGCACGAAGGCACCTGCCTCGTCGTTCCAGCCGTGCTCCATCACCTGTTCGAGAATGGCGTCCCTGGCCTTGCGCCAGCCGTCCAGGTCCGCCGGCCTGCGGTAGCGCTCGGCGAGGCGCAGCCCCTGGTCGAACGCGACCCAGGCCATCACCCTGCTGTACGTGAAGTCGCGGCGTCCGCCGCGGGTCTCCCAGATGCCCTCGTCCGGCCGGTCCCAGTTCTTCGCGAACCAGTCCAGCGTCCGGCTGAGCGTCTGCCATCCCCGGTACGTGGCCTGCTGGGCGACCTCACGACCCTGGGAGAGTCCGTAGAGGGCCTCGCCGTAGATGTCCAGCTGGAGCTGTTCGGCGGCGCCGTTGCCGATGCGTACGGGGGAGGAGCCGCGGTATCCCTCGAAGTGGTCGAGGGTCTCTTCCGTCAGGTCGGGGTCGCCGTCGACCCGGTACATCGTCTGGAGGGGCTCCCCCTCCCTGCCCTCGCGCTGGTGCAGGCGGACCACCAGCCAGTGGACGAAGGCGGTCGCCTCCTCGACGAATCCGAGGTCCAGCATGGCCCGCACGGACAGCGCCGCGTCGCGGATCCACGTGTAGCGGTAGTCCCAGTTGCGCTCGCCGCCGATCTGCTCGGGCAGGCCCATGGTGGCCGCCGCGACCAGTGCGCCGGTGGGCGCGTAGGTGAGGAGCTTCAGCGTGATGACCGAGCGGTGCACCAACTCGGGCCAGCGGCCCCGGTAGCGGGACCGGCGCAGCCACCGCTGCCAGAAGTGGACGGTCTCCTCGACCTGCGCGGTGAGCCCTTCGACCGTGAGGGGTTCGGGTGCCGGGCCGCCGGAGTCACACACGGTGAACACGGCGCCGGCGGCCTCACCGGCGCTCAGTGTCACCGTGCCCCGGACGTCCTGGCCGTCGCGCTCCAGCGGGAACGTGGTCTGCAGATGGGCATCGGTCCCCGGAGCCCTGAAGAGGCCGTCCTTCTCGCCGAGCTCCAGCGTGTGATCCGCCCGGCCGTAGTCGAAACGAGGCCGGCACTCGAGCGAGAACGCCACGGTCCCGCGCACGGCACGCACGACACGCACCAGGGTGTGGCGGTCGGTGACCGTGCCCGTCCGGTCCGGCGGCATGAAGTCGACCACTTCGCCCACGCCGTCCGGCGACATGAACCGCGTCACCAGGACGGCCGTATCGGGGTAGTAGAGCTGCTTGCAGCTTCCGTCGGGGTGGTCGGGGGCCAGCCGCATGTACCCGCCCCGGTCGTGGTCGAGCAGCGCGGCGAAGATGCTGGGCGAATCGAACCGCGGAGCGGCGAACCAGTCGACGACACCCTGGGACGACACGAGGGCGGCGGTCTGCAGGTCGCCCACCAGGCCGTGTTCGGCGATAGGAGGGTAGCGTTCCATGGCTGCTCCGTCCTCAGTCCGCCCGAGCGGCAACCCGCTTGCCCTTGACCGCGTCCAGGAGTGCCTGGTGGTCGCGCTCGTTCTGGTCGGCGTAGCGCTCGGCGAACGTCGCCAGAGCGCGGTCGAAGACGTCACCGCTGCCGAGGTAGGCGGCGATGGCGATACGGTCGCCCGACCTGGCGTGGGCGCGGGCCAGCGTCGCCCCGCACACTTCGCCGAACAGCTGCATGCCGCGCGGGGGCATCAGCGACGGTTCGGCGACGAACTTCCAGTCCCGCAACTGGCGTACGTAGAAGTCCCGTTCCCTGCCGTCGATGCCCTGCGCCCGTTCCCAGCCCAGAAAGATGTCACTGGCGGCCTGCATCAGCCGCTGCCCCGCGACCACCCGCTCGCCCTGGGTGGCGAACCGGCTGCTCCCCACGTGCGGAGCGAGGACGGACTCGGCCGCCTCCTTGGCCTGGAGGAACAGCGGATCCTCGCCGTCCCGGCCGAGCATCAGCACGATCCAGCACCGGGTGCCGACACTGCCCACGCCCACCACCTTGCGCGCGACGTCCACGGGGGTGAACTGCCGGAGCAGGTGCTGACGGTCGGTCGGGAGACTCGTGCCGTACCGGCGGATGAGGTCGCGCACGTTCTCCTCGAGTTCCCGTCCTTCCGTGTCCGGGAGCAGATCGGCGAGCGGCACGATGACGGGAGGCGAGGCCGCGATCCGCCGCTCGCCGTCGATCATGGCGGTGAGTTTCCCGAAAGCCTGGAGACTGTCGTGCGTGCGCGCCTTCGCCAGGGACCGGGAGAGTTGCTTACGTCCCCGACTGCGCAGCCGCCCGGACGCCAGAGCCGACAACTGCGCGGCGTCGATCCTCGCGTACCACACGTCCAGCGTGCGCATTCCGGCAAATCTGCGCATCTGTTCGCGATACGACCGCACGGTGGCGCGGACGATGGTGCCGCGCTGGCGTTCCGTGAACCCGTTCTCCCGGCCGGCGATCACCAGGCTGGCAGCGAGGCGTTTCGCGTCCCATTCCCAGGGGCCCGGCAGCGTCTCGTCGAAGTCGTTGATATCGAAAAGCAGATTCCGCTCCGGCGAGGCCAGCAGGCGGAAATTGAGCATATGGGCATCCCCGCACAACTGGGCACGCAGACCGGAATCCGGCGTCGTGGCCAGATCGCCCGCCATGATCGCGGCTGCGCCACGGTAGAAACGGAAGGGCGACTCCGCCATCCGCCCGTACCGGATGGGAACGAGTTCCGGCACGCGGGTCGCGGACTGCTTCTCGATGGTGCTCACCGGGTCCGGTCGATGCCGGGACGGTGTGAATTCCGCGTGGGCGGAACGCGAGGCGCGTGAACGCGCCGCCCTGCCCCGGGCGGCCCGCTCGCTGGGCGAAAGCTGCACCTCTCGCGTGACCGTCACCGGATTCCGGTTCATTTCGCACCTTCCCCGGCGGCTGTGTCGCCGCGCGCGCAGTTGACGGGCGGAGGCCGTCGCGGCCCTGCCCCGTTCCAGGGAACCGCACATCCGCCGCCTCCGCCGCCGGTACACCCGGCGGCCGGATGCGAGCCGAGGTGCATGCCAAGGCGCGCGATGTTGCAATGGTGAGGTTGCTGTGAAGAGCCGAATCACTCCAGGAGCCCCGATGAGCGCAGCCGAAGATCTCGACATGGGCCCTGTCGACTATTTGGTCGTCGAATTTCCGGGCAACCGAATGACCGGCGAGGGTCTGCCGCTCCTTATCGATCTCGTGGAGCGGCGCATCATCCGGATTCTCGATCTGAGATTCATCAGAAAAGAACTCGACGGCTCGGTGACGGGCGTCGAGATCGCCGACCTGGACGGTGACGGGAAACTCGACCTCGCCCTCTTCGAAGGCGCCTCGTCGGGCCTGCTCGGCGTGGACGACCTCCAGGACGCCGCCGCCGTGCTCGAACCCGGGACATCCGCCGGGATCATCGTCTACGAGAACACCTGGGCCGCGCCCTTCGCCGCCGCCCTGCGACGCGAGGGAGCCCAGTTGGTGGCCGGCGGGCGGATCCCGGTGCCGGCACTCGTGGCATCGCTCGAAGCGGTCGAAGCCTGAGTCCGGAGGCGAGACCGTCAATGTCCCAGGCCCGGACGCTGTCGTCACGACGGCTCCGGGCCGCTCCACGAGCAAGGAAGAATCAGATGCCTGGTCTACTCCGTGGGATCGCCCGTACCGCCGTGGTCGCCGGGACGGCGACCGCGGTCTCCAACCGTGTGTCGCGACGTCAGGCCGGCCGCTGGGCCGAGCAGGACACCGCGCAAACCGCCCAGCAGCCCGCCTACGCGGCCCCTCCCGCGGCCCCTCCCGCGCCGCCGGCCGAAGCGCCCGTGCCCTCGATGGCGAACAAGATCGACCAGCTCAAGGAACTCGCGGAACTCAAGGCGCAGGGCGTTCTCACCGAAGCCGAGTTCGAGAACCAGAAGAGCCGCATCCTCAACTCCTAGCGCCTACCTCGGGCTTCGGTCCGTGACCGTGGCCGGCCGCTGAGCCGAATCCGTGCCCAGGCGGCCGGCCAGGCGCGTCTCCTGTGCCAGCACGGCGCCCATGGTGATACTGGCGGCGACCGCCACGCAGACCACGATCAGCCACGACAGCAGGGTGAACACCGGGCCCAGCGAGCCGTACTCGGACAGTGTGCGATTGAGCGCCACGGGCATGTAGAAGCGGGCGCCTACCGACAGGGCGGTCACCGCCGCGGCAGCGATCACGGCCCCGGGCAGCAACGGCAGCCAGCGGATACGGCCACCCATCAACAGGTGCTGGGTCCACCACCACAGAGCCGTCTGGCACAGCACGGTGACGGGAAGGCCCAGCCACAGCCCGGCGCCGAACCCGTCCCGCAGGGGAGCCTGCACCACCAGTACGGTAGGCCAGACGGCGATCCAGACGATCCACCGCCACGGGGCGACCTTCGTTCCCCCTCGCGGGATCTCCCAGGCACGATGGCACAGACGCTGGACCGCCCGGCTCACCGCCGTGGCCGAGAGCAGCACCATCAACGTCCCGATGACTCCGGTGACCTCGCGCAGGGACGTGGTGTTCGAGTGGTACAGCTGCTCCAACTGCGCGTTCGAGGCGCCCGTGAGCCCGAAGACCGCCCGCAGGGAGCTGACGAGCTGGTCCTTCACCGCCTGCGGCGCGAAGGAAGCGAAGACGAACAGCAGCGGGACCACGGTCAGGAAGCACTGTGCGGCCAATCGGGTGGCGGCGTCCAGGATGTTCACCGAGATCATCCGGGCGGTCAGATGCGTGACGATCGGAAAGCGCGCTTCCGCCGTACTCCGGAGCCGTCGCGCGGTGACCATCACGTCGTCGGACTTCGCCCGCCAGCGTGAGCAGTGCACGGGCTCTTCGGCAGCCACTACAGGAGCGTCGGCGCGCCGGGGGCCGACGGCGTGCCGGTCACGGTCAACGGTGTCTGTACAGCAGTCGGCGTCATGCTGCTCCCTTCCCTGCGTACAGCCTGCCGGACGGCATGCTGCCCGGCATTTCGGGGCAGCGCACCGCGCGACCGTACGCCGGGCCGGAGCCGCGAGGAGGTCTATGCCGCGAGTGCCTCGTCGATCTCGCGTACGAAGGGTTCCAGGTCACCGGGGTTGCGTGAGGTGATGAGGTTCCAGCCGCCGGTGTCGTCGGTGACGACCGGCTGGTCGGTCCAGTCGCCTCCCGCGTTGCGGATGTCGGTCTTCAGCGAGGCGTAGGAGGTGAGCCGTTTCCCCCTGAGCACACCCGCTTCGACGAGAGCCCACGGCCCGTGGCAGATCGCCGCGACGGGGCGCCCTGACGCCGTGAAGGCGCGGACGATGTCGGTGGCGGGTCCCTCCAGGCGGAGCCTGTCCGCGTTCAGCGTGCCGCCCGGTACGAGCAGCAGGTCGTAATGTGCCGGATCGGCATCGGCCAGAGTGAGATCGGGCCGGACGGTCTTTCCCGGATGCCTGTCCCTGACGAGCGTCTCGATGGCGCCCATCGAAACGGCGGCGATGTCTACCTGGGCGCCCCATCCGCGTAGATGCTCGACCGGCACCGCGAGTTCGTCCCGCTCGACACCGTAATTCGTGACGATGGCCAGCACGTTCCGCTTGCTCACGTCGTTCTCGGTCATCAGCTGCCACCTTCCCTGAGGTGCGCCGGCCGTGTCGGGGCCGAGCAGCGGCTCTTCAAGGCTAGGCCCTGTCCGTCGGCGCGCCTCGCCGTCCCGCCCCCTCGGCTGCGGCATCCTCTGTGGCTGATCCGGGCAGACGGCGAACCGAGCGCACCTCGGCAGATGGAGGGCAGGGGAGTGACGGTCTCCTTCGGGACAGCGTTTCAGCGCACCGGAAGTTCGATTCTGGTCAGCGCCGCCGGGGACCTTGACGCCGCAGCCGAGCCGCTTCTCGCCCGCGTCCTCGACAGCGTGCCGTCAGGCGCCGCAGTGGTGATCTTTGACATGCACGGGGTTCCGTTCATGGACTCGGCCGGACTGCTGCTCTTCCTCGATCTGCACCGGCGGGCGGAGTGCCGAGGTCTCCGGGTCCTCGTCGTCGGCTGGCGGGCCCAGCCGCAGCAGGTGATGGGCGCCCTCGCCGACCTGCCCTGCGGTCACGCGTATCCCCGTGAACGCGCCGCGCTCATGGGGTTCCGCCGCATGGTCGAGGAGCGGGCCGAGCGGCAACGGCAGGGCAGCCCGTAACCGCGTACCTTGCGGTTCAGTGCGGGCGTCCGCTCAGCGTGTCGCGGAGCCGGTCGACGAATCCGACGCCCGGTGCCACCAACCTGATGCCGGGCGGCGAGGTGGGCAGGAAACGGTGGGGACGGGTCGGTGCCTTCTCCATGGTGCGGCGCACGTGCCGCGCCAGCAGTTGCAACTCCTGCGCCGAGCAGGTGCGGGCCAGCTCCGGGAAGAGCCGTACCTCCTCGTCGCGGACGTGAGCGAAGATCTCGGCCTTCAAGCTCGTGAACCGCTCGGTGAAGCGCGGATCGTCGCACTCCAGGTCCTCCAGTTCCGTGAGGATCTCCTCGATACGGGTATGGGCCGCGATCTCCTCGTCGGCGAGCGCGCGACCGTTCCGGAGGCGTGCGCGTACCACCGGATAGAGGTGCGTCTCCTCGGCGACAGCTGTCCGTACCAGCAGTGATGTCAGCTCGTCCGCCCGCTCGCGGCACCGCAGGTCCTCCACGGGCAGGGCTTCGATGCGGGCGATGAGCCTCTCGGTCTCACGGTGATCGGCCTGAATTTCCGCGATCACGGTGCTGCCGTGAATCATGGCGCTCTCCTTCGCGGCCACCGCCTCAGTCCTCGGCGGGAGCTTCGAGCGGACCGGGCCGCCCGAAGAGCAGGTCGTACCCAGGGGGCAGCTGAAGCAGCAGTCGCCGGGTGAGGTCCTCGCCCGCGGCGTCCGCGGCGACGCTCAGTACGGCTCCGACGTCCCACACGGCGGTCTGTTCGGTCGCTCCGTCGATCCACGCCGCCGTGGCCCGTACGAACCTCTCGGGGGAGAGCGGTTCGGCCGCTTGCAGAGGGTTGAGGAGGATGAGGGCGAACGTGTCGGGCAGCCTCGCGGCCAGTTCGGAACGTTCTTGGCCCACCAGGTGTGCGCCGAGCAGTGCGAGTACGGTGCGAGCCGCCCGTTCCGCTTCGTACGGCGAGCCGTAGCTGCCGCGGTCCTGGACGGCGTCCATGAACGCCGGCCAGCTGATGTGAGTCACTGGTGACCTCCCTGGGCGTGCGGGAGGAAGCCCGCAGGCTCTCTCCGTCCAGGATATCGGCACGGCCGAGGGCCGGCGATCAGGAGAGGATCGCCGGCCCGGGGTGTCCGTGAAGCTACTGCCGCCTGCCCGATCCGCGAATCCGGCGGACCGTCGGTTCCGCCCGCCCTAGAAGACGCTCACGCCGTACGCGCTGAGCGCCTCGGTCACCGGCTGGAAGAACGTGGTGCCGCCGCTGGAGCAGTTGCCGCTGCCGCCCGAGGTGAGGCCGAGAGCGGTGCTGCCCGCGAACATCGAGCCACCGCTGTCGCCCGGCTCGGCGCAGACGTTGGTCTGGATCATGCCGTAGACGACGTCGCCGCCGCCGTAGTTGACGGTCGCGTTGAGCCCGGTGACCGTGCCGCTGCGCAGGCCGGTGGTGCTGCCGCTGCGCTGGACCGCCTGGCCCACGTAGGCGTTGCCCGCGCCGGTGATGTCGCGGTAGCTGCCGTTGTAGAGGTAGACGCGGCCGTCCGCCGCCGAGGCGTTGGAGTGGCGGATGATGCCGTAGTCGTTGGTCGGGAAGCTGGTTCCGGCCCGGGTGCCGAGCAGCGTGGTGTTGGCGGAGTTGGTGTACCAGGTGCTGCCGATGTTGGTGCAGTGGCCCGCGGTCAGGGCGTAGTACGTGGTGCCGCTGCGGACGTTGAAGCCCAGCGAGCAGCGCCCGCCACCCGCGTAGATGGCCTGGCCGCCGGCGATGAGCTTGTTGAACGTGCCCGCGGTGCGCTTGATCTCCAGCGATGTGGCGCGGTCGCCGGCCGCCTTCTTGATCTTCGCTATCTCGGCGGCGGAGACGGTGGAGTCGGCGGTGAGGACGATTCTTCCGGTTGCCTTGTCGGTGTACCAGGCGGTGCCGGCCACATCCGCCGCGCCTACGGCGTCGCTGGCGACGGCGAGTTGGGCGGTGGTGGCCCGGCTGTCCTCGACCGTGGCCGCGGACGAGGTGGGTGCGGCAAGCGCTGCGGCAGCCAGGAGTGCGGTGGCCACGGCGATGAACCGTGCGCCGTTCGCGACGCCGCCGAGGGGGGACAGACGCTTGAGATTCACTGCATCCTCCGGTGGGAGTGGGGGGCTCGCTGGGTGGGCGGGCCGAATGGAAGGGACCGGCACGTCGGACGGGGAGTGCTCCGTCATGGACCTGCCAATCTCGACGAGACGAATCCTGGGTGCAGGGGAGTTGCGTCGCAAGGACGCCTTTCGGCCGTCTACGCGCGTTCATGTGGACCGGAGCCCCGGGGGCGAGGCGGTGGCACGGGCGGACGACCGGAGCGGGTGCGGTGGGGGGACGGATTGCAAATGCTTGCGGAAGTTTGCTGATGGTGCTTCAGGTGACTGTGGTGAGTCCGCCGGGGGAGCCCCGGCGGTACGAGGCAGGAGCGGAAGGAGTCATACCGTTTCTCCAGTTCAATCGCAGCGCCGCACCGTCGCCGCACCCCACCGCCGGCTCTCGCCGCCGTCCCGCAGCACCGGTCCCGTTCGTGCTCCGAGGACATAGCTGGCGCACAGAAGCGCACGCGGTCCGACACCGGGGGCGGGACCGGAAGAGGCCGGCTTCGTGCCCCGCCGAGTCCGCCGCACGCCCCCGCCCCCGAGTACCGGCACCGCGTTAACGCCTCAATCGTTCCCCTTCGCCCGGGTCGGCCCGGTGTCTTGTTCCCGTCACCGCCAGGCGTACGGCGCCGACGGGCGAGGGCGAATGTGGTCGCGCAGTGCGTCCGGGACCTGCACAATTCGGTTGTGATGGATGACGACCCGTACCTGTGGCTGGAAGACGTCGAGGGCGAGGCCGCACTCGACTGGGTGGCCGAGCGCAATGCGGAGACGGAGGCAGCGCTGACCGCCGGCCCGGGGTTCGCCTCCCTGAAGGACCGCCTGCGGGAGGTGCTGGACGCCTCCGACCGCATCCCGTACCCCACCCGCCGCGGACCGTTCCTCTACAACTTCTGGCGCGACGCCGAGCACGTACGCGGGGTGTGGCGGCGTACGACACCGGAGCAGTACCGCAAGGACGCTCCCGAGTGGGAGATCCTGCTCGACGTCGACGCGCTCCGCGCCGCCGAGGGCGAGAAATGGGTGTGGGCCGGTGCCCGGGTGCGCCACCCCGCCTACGACCGCGCGCTGGTGTGTCTCTCGCGCGACGGTGGTGACGCCGTCGTGGTCCGCGAGTTCGACCTCGCCACCCGGTCATTCGTCCAGGACGGGTTCCAGGTCGAGGAGGCGAAGACCCGGATCGACTGGATCGACGCCGACACCGTCTTCGTCGCCACGGACTTCGGCCCCGGCTCGCTGACCGACTCCGGCTATCCCCGTACCGTACGCAGATGGCGACGAGGTACGCCGCTGGAGGAAGCCGTCCCGGTCTTCGAGGCCGAGACGGAAGACGTGTCCGCCTGGGGCCTGCACGACAGCACACCCGGCTTCGAGCGGGACTTCGTCGGGCGCTCCATGGACTTCTTCCACAGCGAGACGTACCTCCTGGCCCCCGACGCCACGCTCGTGAAGATCGATGTTCCCGACGACGCGCGTGCCTACGCCCACCGCCAGTACCTGATCGTCACCTTGAAGTCCGACTGGCTCGGACACCGCGCGGGTTCCCTGCTGGCATTCGGCTTCGACGCCTTCCTGGCGGGCGACCGCACCGCGCACGTCCTGTTCACCCCGGACGTGCGGACGGCCCTTTCAGGGCACTCATGGACCCGTCACCATCTGATCCTGGAGACGATGCACGACGTCAGCACCCGCATCGAGGTGCTGACCCCCGCCCCCGACGGCGAGTGGGCGCGGAAGCCGCTCGCGGACGTTCCGGCGCTGTCCGCCGTCACCGTGGTGGACACGGACCCGGACGTCTCCGACGAGTTCTTCCTCGACGTGTCCGGGTTCCTGCAGCCCTCCAGCCTCTACGGCGGGCAGGTCGGCGCGGACACGGAGCTCATCAAACAGGTCCCGGCCCGCTTCGACACGACAGGTCTGAGGGTGGACCAGTCCTTCGCGACCTCCAGGGACGGCACTCGGGTGCCGTACTTCGTCATCGGCCCCGACCGTGCCTCCACCGGTCCGGGCCCCGCCCTGCTCTACGGCTACGGCGGCTTCGAGGTCTCGCTCACCCCCTACTACGGCGGGGTGAGGGGCCGGGCGTGGCTGGAGCGGGGCGGCACCTACGTGATCGCGAACATCCGGGGCGGCGGAGAGTACGGCCCCGACTGGCATCAGGCCGCGCTCGGCGCGGAACGGCCGCGCGCCTTCGAGGACTTCGCCGCCGTCGCGGCGGACCTCGTCGCGCGGGGGATCACCACCCCGGCCATGCTGGGCGCCGAGGGCGGAAGCAACGGCGGCCTGCTCATGGGCGCGATGCTCACCCGCTACCCGCAGCTGTTCGGCGCGATCGTCACGCAGGTGCCACTGCTGGACATGCTCCGCTTCCACAAGCTCCTGGCCGGCGCCTCGTGGATCGCGGAGTACGGAGACCCGGACGACGAAACCGACCGCTCCCACCTCCGCGCGATCTCCCCCTACCACCACCTCACCGCGGACCGGGCCTACCCGCCGGTCCTCCTGATGACGTCCACCCGAGACGACCGCGTCCACCCGGGCCACGCCCGTAAGACGGCCGCGCGACTGCGCGAACTCGGCCACCAGGTCCTGCTTCACGAGAACACGGGCGGCGGCCACGCGGGCGCCACGGACAACGAACAGTCCGCCCACAACAACGCCTTGGTGCACACGTTCCTGTGGCAGCACCTCGCCCAGCCTCCGCGTGCGCTGTTCGAATGAAAAGGAGAAGTGTTCCGCGCGTTCGGAGCCCGTATAGCCGTGCGGAACGGTGCAAGACCGCACAGTGGACCGCGTCGGAGGACTGAGTACCAGGCCCGATGCGCGGGTCCCGGGTCGTCACCCGTCACCCAGAGACAGGCGGCCGGCCGATTCCGGGGAGCGTGAAAATGACTGCCCTTCAGCTGTCCGTCGTCGTGCCGTGTTTCAACGAGGCCGAGGCGATCGAGACCTTTCACGCCGCGTTGCTCGCCGCCCTCGCGCCCCTCGGGGACGAGCTGGAAATCTGTTACGTGGACGACGGCAGCACCGACGGGACACGGCTTCTTCTCGGCGGCCTCGCGGCACTGGACAAGCGCGTCCGGTACACCGCCTTCAGCCGGAATTTCGGCAAGGAGGCCGCCATGCTCGCCGGACTCCGGATGTCCCGAGGTGCTGCCGTCGTGCTGATGGACGCAGACCTCCAGCACCCGCCCGAACTGATTCCCCGCATGCTGGAACTGCACCGGCACGGCTACGACCAGGTGATTCCGCAGCGCGACCGCGCGGGCGACGGAGTGCTGCGCACCGCGCTCAGCCACACGTACTACGCGCTCGTCCGCCGCTGCATGGACGTGGAAGTCATCGACGGATCAGGGGACTTCCGGCTGCTGTCACGCCGGGCGGTGGACAGTGTGCTCTCGCTGCCGGAGAGCAACCGCTTCTCGAAGGGGATCTTCTCCTGGATCGGCTTCGACACGGTCAGCTTCCGGTACCGGAACAGGGAGCGTGCGGCCGGGCAGTCGAAATGGGGCAGCAGGAGGCTGCTGAACTACGGCATCGACGGACTGCTGTCCTTCAACAACCGCCCACTGCGCCTCGCCATCTACACCGGCTTCTGGGTCTTCGTCTCGGCGCTCGCCTACGCCCTGTGGACCATCGTGAACGTCGCACTGAACGGTGCGGAAACACCCGGATACGCCACTCTCCTCACCGCCGTCGTTGCGCTCAGCGGCATTCAGCTGGTCACGCTCGGCGTCATCGGTGAGTACGTGGGGCGCATCTATCACGAGGCGAAGCACCGTCCCCCGTACGTCGTACGGGAGACGAGCGAATCGTGCCCGGTACTGCCGGCCCGACCGGAACCGGTCGTCTCGGGAGAGCTGAGCGAACTCGCGGCCGGCCGGTCGCGCACCATGCGCCAGTTCGCCTCGTTCGTACTGATCGGCTGTGTGAACACGGCGGTGTATCTGGCCGTCTACTACGTGCTGAACCAGTGGATCCCGTATCTGCTCGCGCATGTCGTGGGCTTCACGGTCAGCGTCATCGGCTCGTTCCTGCTCAATTCCTACATCACCGTGGGGACGAAGCCGAGCTGGCGTGGGCTCGTGCGCTATCCGCTGTCGAGCGTCATCAACCTCGTGGCATCGGGCGCGCTGCTCCATCTCGCTGTCAGCGGCCTGGAGATGGACAAGAACCTGGCCGCCCTGTTCGCGGGTGTGCTCGTCACGCCGGTCTCCTTCCTGCTGGCCCGGTGGGCGATCGTGTCGGGCCGACGCGCGAGTGCGGCACCCGACAGGCCGGACGAATCCCCTTCCTCCGAGCCACCGATGATCAAGTCCGACAGTCTTTGAAAGGCACGTCCGCACATGGTTGGCAGCGCCCCGGGAACCGCCGTTCCGGAACAGCCGGACGAGAAGGGCCGGTCCGACGAGAAGGGCCCGCGGCCGAACGAACCGCACCGTTCGTCGCGAACACGGCCGGGGCCCGACCTCTGGGTTGCCGTCCTCGCGCTGCCGCCGCTCGTCCTGCTCGCCGCCGCGTCCTGGTTCGGGCGCTGGGTCCGTCCCAGTGCCGACGACTGGTGCTTCCTGCCGGTCGTCCGGGACGAGGGCATCGCCGGCATCGTCGGCAAGTTCTACCTCGACGACAACGGACGGATCGCGAACGGGCTGCTGGTCGGTGCGTACGCGAAGTTCGGCGTCGCCGGACACCAGTGGTTCGCCCTGGTCAGCGGCGTACTCATGCTGGGCATCCTGTGGGCGGTGACCGTCGCGGCACTGCGCCGAGCGGCGCTCACCGTGCCTCGCGGCACAGCGCTCCTGATCGCCGCCATGGTCACCGCTCTGTTCCTCTTCGTGACGACCAACACCTACAAGACGTTCTACTGGCCCGCCGCCTCGGTCTCGCACACCGTGCCCCCTGTGCTCGCCTGCGCCGCGGTGATTCCGCTCCTGCTTGCGCGGTCGCGGCGGGGGAGGACCTTCGCCCTCGTCGTCGCCCTGCTCATGGGACTGCTCATCGGCACGCTGTCTGAGGAGACCACGGTCGTCGTGCTGGTGGTGCTCGTCGCCGTCATGCTCATCGGCCGCTGGGTCTTTCCGGCACACGCCAGGGCCTACGGGTGGGCGTGGTGCGCGGCAGGCATCGCCGGGACCGGGATCGGCGCCCTGATCCTGCTCGCCTCACCCGGATCCATGGCCCGGCGTGAGCGGTTCGGTGCGCAGAGCTCCGCCATGCTCGCCCCCGACGCGCTCGCCGGGTCGCTGCGCGGATTCGCAGAGATCATCGTCACGATCACCACCACCTGGCAGTACATCGGGGCGGTCGCCGTGGGGCTCCTGCTCGGCCTGGTCGCCAACCGCGCCGACGGGCGCCCGAACCGCCCGCCCACGCACTGGCCCCTGCTCGCCGCCACAGGCACACTCGCGGTCCTCGTCGCCGGATTCCTCTGTACGGTCATCACCTACCCGGCCTTCGGCCCGCGCGTCGCGGTCGCCAACCGGCTCTGGAACGACTACCTGTTGCTGTATATCGCGCTGCTCGTCGGCGCGGGACTGCTCCTCGGCCAGGCCGTCCGGCAGCTCGGCCGGAATACCGCCCCCGTCAAGGCTGTCTGCGCCGCTCTCTGCGTCCTGGTGTGCGTCGGGCCGGCCATTTCCCTCCTGCATCTCGACACCAACATGCGGGCGCGGGCCGAGCGCTGGGACCACCAGGACCGGTGGCTGCGTGAGCGGGAAGCGGCCGGTGCCGAAGTGCTGCCCTACAAGTCGGTGACGGTGAGCGGCATGCTGGAGCCGTTCAGCAGGCAGGGGCGCAGCCCGTGGCCGGCGTCGTGTGTCGCCGACTACTACCACCTCGAACGCGTCACGTACTCGACGCGGCTTCCCTGATCCGCAGCCGGTCTGCACGCCTGCGGCCGACGACGCACCGGACCTGGACATCACGCACGCCTCGCTCGCCTGACCGGCCCATATCTCAGGGGCGATTGTCAGTCGTCCCCTCTACGCTGTGTCTCAGTTCGCGATCTATGAGGGGGGGGTCCTCGAGGTCGCCTCTTCAACGATGCGTACACACGAGGTGATGCACCATGACTTCCGCCACCCCGGGCGAAAAGACGGCGCCGGACGTCAACAGCTTCCAGGTCGACCTGCGCGGGCTGGTCGACCTGCTGTCCCACCATCTCTACTCCAGCCCCCGGGTGTACGTCCGAGAGCTGCTGCAGAACGCGGTGGACGCCGTCACGGCACGCCAGGCACTCGACCCCGCCGCGCACATCCGCATCCGGCTCCACGCCGCGGACGGCACCGTGTCCATCGAGGACAGCGGCATCGGTCTGACGTCCGACGAGGTCCACACCCTGCTCGCCACCATCGGCCGCAGCTCCAAACGCGGTGGTGAACACGGTCTGGAGTCGGCCCGGCGCGAGTTCCTCGGACAGTTCGGAATCGGCCTGCTCGCCTGCTTCGTGGTGGCCCGACGGATCAGAGTGGTCACCCGTTCCGCACGCACCCCCGATGCCGCCCCGGTGGAATGGCTCGCCTCCGACGACGGCTCGTACACGGTCCGGGTGCTGCCCGACGAGGCCCGCACCGAGCCCGGCACCACCGTCCACCTGGAGGCGAGGCCCGGCGCGGGGGAGTGGATGGAGCCTTCCCGAGTCGAGGAACTGGCCCGCGACTTCGGCTCCCTGCTCCCGTACGACATCACGTTCGCCGACGCGGACGGCACCGAGCGCCAGGTCACCGAACGCCCCGCCGTCTGGGACCGCACCTACCCCACCCCGGCCTCCCGCCGCGTGGCACTCGCCGGGCACTGCACACGCGTCTTCGGATTCACCCCGCTCGACACGATCGACCTCGACCTGCCGGTCGCCGGTGTACGAGGCGTGGCGTACGTACTCCCGGAGCCGACCAGCCCCGCACACAAGGCAGGGCACCGCACCTACCTCAAGGGCATGCTGCTCACCGACCACGCCAGCAACCTGCTGCCCGACTGGGCCTTCTTCGTACGCGCCGTGGTGGACACGGATTCCCTGCGCCCCACCGCCTCGCGCGAGAACCTGTACGACGACGAGACGCTCGCCGCCGTACGCGACGCGCTCGGCGCCCGTGTCCGGCAGTGGCTGACCGAGCTCGCCGCGGGCGACCCGCAGCGACTCGCGGACTTCCTGCGCGTCCACCACCTCGGCGTGAAGTCACTGGCACGGCATGACGCGGAGCTCTTCGAACTCATGCTGCCCTGGCTGCCCTTCGAGACCAGCGACGGGAACCTCGGCCTGGAGGAGTTCGCCGCCGCCCACGACGAGATCCACTTCACCCGTACGGTGGAGGAGTTCCGGCAGATCGCCCCGATCGCCGCCGCCCACGGCCTCGGTGTCGTCAACGCCGGCTACACCTACGATGCCGAGCTGCTCGCTCTGCTTCCTGCCGTCCGGCCCGGTCTGAAGGTCACCGAACTCGACGCCGGAGCCGTCACCGACCGGCTGGATCCGGTCTCCACAACCGCTGAGCTGGCCCTCGCGTCCTTCCTCGCCACCGCGCGCACCCGCCTGGACCCGCACGGCTGCGACGTGGCCCTGCGCGCGTTCCAGCCGGTGAGCGTGCCCGCGCTGTTCCTGGACGACCGGCAGGCACGTCACGAGCGGGACCGGGTCACCGCCCAGGAGAACGCCGACTCCCTGTGGAACGACATCCTGGGCTCACTGCGCGGATCGGCACCCCGGGCACGGCTGGTCCTGAACCACAACAACCCGCTGATCCGCCGGATCGCCGGCCTGCCCGACGAGGAACTCACCGGTACCGCCGTCGAGTCGCTGTACGGCCAGGCCCTGCTGATGTCGCAGCGGCCTCTGCGCCCCGCCGACTCCACCCTGCTCAACCGGGCCTTCCTCGGGCTTCTGGAATGGGCGACGCACTCGAACCCCCAGGAGAACCAGAAGTGACCACCATGACCCCGGATGAGATCAGTCGCGAGCTGGGCGAGAACGCCCGGGCCCCTTATGGGACGGCCCGCAACGCCCATGCGGAAGCGCTCGGCGCGGCGGCCGAGGCCACCGGAGACCGAGAGCTGTTCCGCCGTGCGCTCGTCGTCCTCATCGAGGCGTACGAGTACAGCGCCGAGCGCACCAAGATGGTGGTTCCCTTCGCCCGGCTGCTCCAGGAGTTCGACCGCGACCAGGGCGCCTTCGCCTCCCACGAGGTGCACCGCCTGTTCTGGCGCTTCAAGTGGGTGGCCGGGAGGATCGTCGAGTCCCCGGAGATCCCGCTCACCGCGGTGGACGGCTGGCTGAAGGACATGGAACGCCGCTACCGACTGGCCGGCTACAGCGAACGTGCCGTGCGGCAGGCCGAGTTCTACCTGGCCGACGCGACCGGCGACCAGGCCCGGATGGAGCGTGCCATCACCGGCTGGGCAGCGGCCGAACGGGACGCGATGAGCGACTGCCATGCCTGCGAGATCAACACCCAGGGCTGGTACTGGGCACGCAAGGGCGACGACGCGAAGGCGATCGAGGTCTGGCAGCCGGTCCTCACCGACGGCCTGGGTTGCATGGAGGAGCCCCACCGCGTGCTCGCCCACGCCCTGCTCCCGCTGGTCCGGCTCGGCCGCCCCGACGAGGCCCGTACGTACCACCTCCGCGGCTACCGCATGGTCCGCGGCAAGGAGAGCCTGCTCCGCTCCATCGGTGAGCACATCGAGTTCTGCGCCCTGACGGGGAACGAGTCCCGCGGTCTCGAGATCCTCGCCGAGCACGCCGCCCACCTCGGCCCGCTCGCGGACGTCGAGTCGCAGATGGAGTTCGCCGGGGGAGTCCTCGTACTCCTGCGCCGGCTCACCGACCTGGGACACGGGGACGGCCCCACCGTCACGTACCAGGGCAGGAACCGCAGCGTGAAGGAGCTGTACGAGCTGCTGTTCACCGCGGCCACGGACATCGCCGCCCGCTTCGACGCTCGTAACGGGACGGCGCTCGTCTCCCAGCGGCTGGTCGACCGGATCGGACAGCAGCCCCTGGCCGCGTCCCTTCCCCTGGGCGTGCGCAGCGCGGAGCTGCCGCCCGCGGCCGTCCGGCCCCGGGCCACCGGGCCGGACGGGGACAAGGCCCCTGACATCGCGGAGGACGGCACCGGAGGGACCGGTGCGGAACCGGACTTCAGCACGCTCGTCGCCCGTGCCCGTGCGGCCAGGCAGAAGGGCCACCCCTCCGCCGACGGGCTGTGGGCGCAAGTGGCCAGGCTCGCCGGGACAGGCAGGGGAGACGCGGGCGACACCGTGCTCTCGGACCCGGCGCTGGCCGGGGACCTGCTCGTGCACCGGGCAACGACCGCGGCGAGCACCGGCGACCCGACGGCGCGTTCCCTGTACGCCGAGGCAGCCGCGTCCTATCGGGCGGCGGGACAGCACGGCCGGGCGTCTCGCGCGGACCTGGCAGTCGCGGGATGCGCCACCCAGTTCGGCGCCGAGCCCACCGAGATACGGGACCTGCTCGCCGCCGCCCTGCGGTCGGCGCAGGCACTGGACGGGACCGACCCGGAACGCCCCCGCCGGCTCCTCGGCGCCGAACTCACCGCCCTCCGGATCGAGTCGCACCTGCGCGAGCGGGCGTCGACCGAACCGGAATCGCCCGTGGACAACCGTCTGGTGGCCGACCTGGAAGGCTTCGTCACCGCGTACGGCAACGAGCCGGCGGCCCTGACAGCCGGTCCGGAGTCGGTGGCCGACCTGGTCGCGGACAGCGAACTCCTGCTCGCGAAACTGGCTCTGGCGGTCGACGACCTCGACCGCTCGCTGCCGCTGCTCAGCTCAGCTGCTGAGCGGCTCCTGGCAGCGGAGCAGCCCTGGGACGCGGTGGAACCGCTGTCCATCCGGGCGAGCGTGCTGGCCGCGCGCGGAGAGCTGGACGCCGCGGAGTCCACCGCCCGCACGGCGCTCGGACACGCCGCCGAGCTGCCCGAGGGCGCCGACCAGGCCGGCGTACGGATGACCCTCGCGGAGGTCCTCCTCCGCCGGGGCGGAGGAGCCGAAGAGGCGGCCCTGCACGCCCTCGACGCGACGCACTGGCTCGACCAGGCCGGACTCGCCGCCACGACGGGGGCCCGCGCCAGGCTGATGCTGGCCCAGGCGTACGCGGCGGACGAGCGCACCGTCGAGGCGGCGGAGGTGCTCCAGTCGGCCCTGCCGGACCTGCTGGAGCTCGGCGAGGGCGATGGCGTACAGGCGCGGGAACTGCTCGGCGGGCTGCTCCGGGAACTGCACGATCCGCGCGCCGCCGCTGAGCAGTACCTGCTCGCCGCGGAGACGGCCAAGGGGTGGGACGAGCCCCGGTTCGAGGCCGGTTTCGCGCACTCGGCCGCGGAGGCACTCGCCGCCGCCGGTCTGCAGAGCGAGGCCGAGGCCGCCTACGGGCGGTCCCTGGAGCTGTGGCGCGGAGTGGGCGGCAACCAGGTGGCGGAGGCGCGGGTGCTGCGCTCACTGGCGTGGCTGGCCGCGGAGGACGAGGAGGAGGACGAGGAGGACGAAGCGTCCGACGCCCGGTTCGCACGCGCGCGTGAGCTGATGGAGCAGGCGCTGTCCGTCGTCGAAGGCTCCGAGGAGCCCGCGCTGCGCTATGAGCGCGCCCAGACCTGGCAGCAGCTGGCCCGGCTGCTTCAGGACACGCTCGACGAGGACGAGGACGAGGCCGGGTCATCGAAGAAGGCGCACGCCACCCGGGAGGAGATGGTTCGCCTCTTCGATCAAGCCGGGGCGCTCTACGCGCAGTTCGGAGACGGCGCACTCGACGAACGCTTCCAGTGCGTGGCCTACGCGGCGTGGACGGAACGGCAGCTGGGCCGCGCCGACAGCGGAACCGCCCGCGTCGCCGCGTTCGTCACCGAACTCGCCGCGTGGGAAGGCCCCGAGGCAGCCGGTCTGCGGGCTCGGGCGGAGAGCCTGCTCGACCAGCTGACGTAGGCCCAGGTCCCGCTGCCCGAGGGCTCATCTCCCCACTGCGGCAGGGAGATGAGCCCTCCTCGCACGCGGTCTACCAGATCGCTTCGACCCACTCGGGGTGGTCGATGAACGGATTGCGGTTCTTCTGGTAGGTGTCGAAGATGACCTGGTTGCGCTTCTCCTCGAAGGCGCTCGGCGGGTCCTGCGCGTTCCACTGCTTCAGTACGGAGAGGCGGCCGTGGTACGGGACGCTGCCGTTGGAGACCGAATCGTTGGGCTCCAGATCCGCCCAGGCATCGTCCCCTTCGTAGCGGACGGCCATGTAGAGGATCATGCGGGCCACATCGCCCTTGTCCGCGTTGCGCGGCTCGAAGGAGTTGGAGTCCGTGTAGCTGCCGGCGGCGCCGCTGACCGCACTGCCGCCGTTGTCGAAGTCCTTGTTGCCGCGGATGCTGTTGACCTGTACGTCCGCGGGGCGCAGGTGGTGGAGGTCGGTGCCGGGGCCGGACGAGGTACCGAAGCTGCCGTGGGACTGCGCCCACACGTGCTCACGGTTCCAGTCTCCGACGTCCCCGCCGTTGAGAGTCTTGCTGCGCGAAAGGCCGCTGTACAGCAGGATCACGTTGCCGCTGTTGTTCGGGTCCTGGTCGGTGGCCTTGAGCGCGTTCCAGACCGCGTCGTACGAGATCTTGGTCTGGGGGCTGATGATGGTGTGCAGCGAGGACTTGAGGCTCGTGCCGGTCTTGCCGATCGCGTTCTTGTAGTACGTGCTGTCGTACGCCGTGGTCGTGGCGCTCGCGGGACTCGCGGCGACCGTCGGAAGGGTGAGGCCGACGAGTACGGCGGATATGGCTGCCGCAAGCGCCTTCCATCTGCCTATCTGCGCAACGGACATGGGGGGTGCCCTTTCCCGGGGACGGCACGCGAAGGAACGCGGTTTCCGCCTCAACGGCGCCGCGTTCTACGCGTGTTGACTTTTTGTAACCGGGAGCATGGCACGGGGCAGCTGCCGGTCGCGTAACCGGGAGAAGGCTTTTCCATGACGTTCTCGCATACGGCGCGGCCCCGCCGGGCTGCGGGTCGTACCTCCCGCGCACTCCCCATGGAGCAGGTCATTATCGAACTGGCTATTTATGGTGGTGGCCATGAAGACGGGATCCGCCTGGCCACCTGGGCCCGTCTGGAACGCACCTCCACGGGCAACCTGTACGACCGCCCGCCGGAGCTCGACGCGAGACGCGTCAAGTCGATCGAAGAGGCACAGGCCAAGGGGATCATCGACCCGTCGATCGCCCCGCACGAAGTGACCGCGACCGGCGCCGCGAGGCCCTCGCCCTCGCGGTCCGGCGTGCATTCGCACCTCCTGGCCGATGAGCCGAAGCCCGATCGGCTGCACTTACTGCTCCGTTCGGGGCAAACCGGCGATCGGAGGGAGAACGGCCCGTGATCATCGAGTGTCCGAGTGATCAGCGCTCGGGAAGATGATCAACGAGGAGATCGTGATGCGCGTTCGTCAATCCCTGCTGGCCGCCGGTGCCGCAGCCGCACTCGTCCTGGGACTCGCTCCGGCTGCGACCGCCACGGCCACCGGCGGGCACGCCGTAACCGCCCTGAACCCCTGCGGGTTCTACGAAACCGGCTCCGACGCCCGCTACAACCACTGCACGTCCGACGGATCGAACGTCATCATCGAGGTCGAGGTCTTCGGTCCCAACTACGAGCGCTGTGTGGGCCCCGGTGACCACTGGCTCGGTTCGGCGAGCAGCATTCAGGGAGCCCACTACGCCGGCCGCACCTGCTGATACCTGAGTCGCGCGGCGGCCGTTTCGGAGTACGGCCGGAGTATCAATAGGGTGATCCCATGTCTGCCACGTTGAGCTCCACGAAGAGCGCCGCCGCGCTACGAACAACAGCACGCGTTTCCGTCGAGTTGCTGCTGGTCCTTGTCGCCGCGGCGGCGGCCTTGTGGTTGCTGGGTCGGATGTGGCCGGTCGTCTGGCCGATAGTCGTGGGTCTGTTCCTGACCACGCTGACGTGGCCCCCCACGCGCTTCCTCCGCCGCCGCGGATGGCGCCCCGCCCTCGCGGCGTCTTTCGTGACCGTGCTGTTCCTCTTCGTCGTCACAGCCATCGTGGCGCTGATCGCGGTGCCGGTGACCTCCCAGTCCGGCGAACTGGCCGACGGTGTGGTCGAGGGCATCGAGAAGATGCGCGAGTGGGCCGCCGGACCGCCGCTGAACATCGGCGACGACCAGATCTCCGGTGCGCTCGACACCGTCATGACACGCGTTCAGGACAGCGTCGGCAGCATGGTCAACGCCGTCGCCACGGGTGTGGGCACCCTGCTCAACGGAGTGGTCACCGCATTCCTTTCGCTCTTCCTGATGTTCTTCTTCCTCAAGGACGGGCCGCGGTTCCTGCCGTGGCTCACGCGTCAGCTCCCCGGCCGGCTCGCCACCGACGTCCCGATCGTGGCCGCGCGCGGCTGGGAGACTCTGGGCTCCTTCGTACGCTCCCAGGCATTCGTCGGCCTGCTCGACGCCGTCTTCATCGGTGTGGGTCTGTGGATCCTGGACGTACCCCTGGCGCTTCCGCTGGCCGTACTGACCTTCATCTCGGCGTTCGTGCCGATCGTGGGCGCCCTGTTCGCCGGCTTGGTGGCGGTGCTCATCGCACTGGTGTCGAACGGCCTGACGGACGCGCTCATCGTGCTGGCGATCATCGTCGTGGTGCAGCAGCTCGAAGGCAACGTGTTCCAGCCGATGATCCAGAGCCGCGGACTCGGACTGCACGCCGCGGTGGTCCTGCTGGCGGTGACGCTGGGCGGCAGCCTGGCCGGCATCGTGGGCAGCCTGCTCGCCGTTCCCGCAGCCGCGCTGGTCGCGGTGGTCTGGAACTACCTGCGCGAGCAGCTCAGCGAGCCGCCGCTGGAGCCGGAGCCGGAGTCCGACGACTCGTACGTACCTGCTCCCGCTGCACCCGCGGCTCCCGCCGCATCGTAACTCCCGCCGGTCAGGACGCAGGTCTTCGAGAGTTGGGGCCGGAATGGCACACGTCACTGCCGTGAGCAGCAATGAGACCTACTCGTTCAGCAAGCCGAACCGCACGAGCATCACGCTGCTCGCAGGTCTCGGTGTGGAGGGTGATGTCCATGCGGGGGAGACCATCAAGCATCAGTTCCGCATGACGTACGAGCCGGACCTGCCCAATCTGCGCCAGGTACACCTCATCCATGAGGAGCTCTTCGACGAACTCGCCACGAAGGGGTTCATGGTCTCCGCGGGCCTGCTCGGGGAGAACATCTCCACGCGGGGGATCGACCTCCTCGGCCTGCCGACCGGGGCGCTGCTGCGTCTTGGCGAGGAGGCGATCGTGGAGGTGACAGGACTGCGCAATCCGTGCTCGAAGATCAACGGGCTCCAGCAGGGCCTGCTCCAGGAGGTCTTCGAGCTCGACTTCGTGACCGGTGAGTTCGTGTTCAAGTCAGGGATCATGGGCGTGGTCAGGCAAGGGGGCGGCGTTCGCCCCGGTGACGCGATCGACGTCGAGCTGCCTCTCGGACCGCACCATCCGCTTGAGCGCGTATAGATGTCGAGACCGCCGATTCATCGAATGGATGTGCGAAACGCCCTGGCGTTCTCCGGTCGGCGCACTGCACAATCCTCGGTGTGAAGATCACCGCGCGCGAACTGAACCGAGCCACTCTGGGCCGTCAACTTCTGCTGGAGCGGGAGGCGCTGAGCGTCGTCGATGCCGTCGGTCGCGTGGTCGCGGTGCAGGCGCAGTACGCGGCTTCGCCGTACGTCGCCCTGTGGAACCGGATCACCGACTTCGCCGCGGCCGATCTGGACGCCGGTTTCACCGACCGTGCGGTCGTCAAGGCGACGCTCATGCGGATCACACTGCACGCGGTTCGTGCCGACGACTACCAGGTGTTCCGCGAGGCGATGCAGCCGACGCTGTACGGCTCGCGTCTGGGCTTCCGCTTTGCCGCTTCGAGCCTCACGCCCGAGGACGGCGATGGGTTGGTGCCGGAGCTGCTGTCATTCGCCGACCAGCCACGTACGGCTGCGGAGATGAAGGCATGGCTCGAAGAGCGGCTCGGCGCGGACAAGCAGCCGGGCGCGTGGTGGGGACTGCGGGCCTACGCCCCCCTGCACCACGTTCCGACGGGCGGGCCGTGGTCGTTCAACACCCGGTCGTCGTTCGTCGCGGCGCGAACCGGGCCGGTGCCGGCGGGGCGTGAGGCGGGAGCGCAGGCGCTGCAGGCCCTGATCCTGCGATATCTGGAAGGGTTCGGCCCGGCCTCGGTGGCGGACGTGGCCCAGTTCGCCATGGTGCAACGGGTGCCGATCCGGAAGGCGCTCACCGCACTCGGTGACGCCGTCGAGCAGTTCGAAGGCCCTGAGGGGGCTGTCCTGTTCGACATTCCGGGCGCTCTGCGCCCGCCCGCGGAAACCCCGGCCCCGCCTCGGCTCATGGCTATGTGGGACAGCACCCTGCTCGCCTACGCGGACCGCAGCCGCATGATCCCTCCGGCCTATCGCCGACTGGTGATCCGGAACAACGGCGACGTGTTGCCCACCCTGTTGGTCGACGGATACGTCGCCGGTGTCTGGCGTCCGGTCGAAGGCGGCATCGAGGCGACGGCCTTCCACGACTTCCCGGCGGACGTGTGGGAGGCGCTCGCCGCGGAAGCACGTTCCCTGGCAGGGGTGTTGGCCGACCGCGACCCCCGCGTCTATAGCCGCTACAACCATTGGTGGGCCAAGCTGCCCGAGGCTCAGGTGCGCCTGCTGCCTGCTTAGTGCTGCGAATCGCCGAACGAGCCTGATGTTCAGGCCTGTTCCCAGGGATCGCCTCGGTCGCGAGGTTCGAGGAACGTGATATGGGCATGCCAATCACGTCGCGTACCCCACGCCGCGGTCCATTTGGAGGACGCAGTTGAACAAGAGCTCGCGGATTCGCAGAGTGTCGCTGACCCTCGGCAGCGCCATCGCACTCGTCATCGCCTTCCCCGGCAGCGCCTTCGCTGCTCCGCCCGCCGCCCTGCCCGCCGCCGCTGATGGACTGGAGCAGACGTTCCAGCCGGCCTACGACTACGACACGGACGGCTGCTACCCCACTGCCGCCATCGGACCGGACGGGACGGTTGCCACCGGCCTCAACCCGAGCGGTGCGCTCAACGGTCAGTGCCGCGACTCATGGGACCTCGACAACACCAACGGATACGCGCGGTACAAGTGCAACAACGGCTGGTGCGCGATCATGTACGGCCTCTACTTCGAGAAGGACCAGGCCGTGTCGGGCAGCGGGCTCGGCGGACACCGTCACGACTGGGAGCACGTCGTCGTCTGGGTGCAGAACAACCAGGCCCAGTACGTCTCCACTTCCGCCCACGGCGATTTCGACGTCTACAGCCGTGACCGGATCCGTTGGGACGGTACGCATCCCAAGATCGTGTACCACAAGGACGGTGTGAGCACGCACTGCTTCCGACCCGCGAACGCCAACGACGAGCCGCCGGAGAACCATCAGCACAGCTGGCAGTTCCCCGACCTCGTCGGCTGGGGCGGCTACCCCGCCGGCCTCCGCGACAAGCTGAGTCAGGCCAACTTCGGGAGTGCCGTCTTCGGTCTCAAGGACGGCAACTTCAACAACCACTTGGAGAAGGCGAAGCCGGCCGGCATCTCGTTCGACCCCAACGCCTGACGGGCAGCGGCGTCGGCTTGCACCTTGGTCGGCGCCGCCGGCCCGTGCGAGGATCGCCAGGTGAACGATCTGCGCTTCCGCCTCGCCGGCGACACCGACCTCGGCACTCTCGTCCGCCTGCGTGACGACGCCGCCCGCTGGCTGCTCGCCCAGGGAATCACCGGCCAGTGGCGGCCCGGCGTCCTGGGCGAGGACCACTTCAGCCGCATCATGGCGAGCGGCGAGGTATGGCTCGCGGAGGCCGACGGCCGTGTGGCCGGGGCCTTGGAGCTGTGGTGGGCGGACGAGGACGCCTGGGGACCGCAGCCGCCGGTCGCGGGCTATGTGCACCGGCTGATGGTGGACCGCGGCACCGCCAGGCCGGGCACGGGGCGCATGCTGCTGCGAGCCGCGGAGCGCCGGGTGGCCGAGGCGGGACGGGCGTTCGTACGTCTGGACTGCCTGGCCGGCAACGCACGCCTGACTGACTACTACTTGGAGGCCGGCTACCAGGTCGTCGGCCACAAGGAGGGCAAGCCGCAGCCGGCTGGTGGACCCAAGTCGTTCACGCTGTTCGAGAAGCACCTGCCGGCCGGACGCGCCGCCTAACTCTCCTTCGGATCCTCGGCGTTGCGCCAGATCGTGAGGTCCACGGTGAAGTACCTGCTCGGGTCCTTCGCCGCCGACTTGCCGCGGTACGTCGCGACCGCGATGTGCCCCGCATCGCTGAGCACGCAGATCTGCGAGCCGTTCGTGAGTTGGTCGAGGCCGATCTTCTCGGTGTACCGGGTCTCGGCGCGGCAGGTCTCCAGGGAACCCTTCTGCGAGTTGTTCAGCAGGACCAGCTTTCCGTTCGCCGTACCCAGCCGCTCGTCCCCGAACATGGAGTCGTAGTAGAAGTACAGGTCGCCCTTGCCGTAGACCACGCCGCTTTCGGTGTCTTCGATCGGGCGGGGCGGGTTGTCGGCCAGCATGACGGCGTAGTTGGCCGTCACGTCGATGTTCTTGTACGAGACCGGCTTGGGGTCGGTCCTCGGCTCGGGCCCGCCCGAGGTCTCGCCGCTCGAACCGCCCGTGCTCGACGAGCCGCCGGTGGACTTGTTGTTGCTGTCGCCGGCGTCGGGCAGCAGGGATCCGATGACCGTGAGGAGAGCGAGCGCGGCCACGACGGAACCGGCGACGATCAGGCCCGTCCTCTTGCGCTTGGGAGGGGCGGGCGTGAAGCCGGCGGTGTGGTGGAACGGGGGAGGCGTCTGGTAACCCGGCGTGTACCCGATCGGCGGCCGGTAGGCCGACGGCACGGTGTGCGGCATGCCCGGCGTTCCCTGACCGCCCGGAGCACCGTTCGGCGGGCCGAAGGCACCCGGCGCGCCAGGGGCCCTGGGCGGCATCATGCGGGGGGCGCCCGGAGCGGCCTGCGTCGGCGCCGCGGCCACCGCGTGGCCCGTGGGCGTGTAGGGGGCAGCGGAACCCGGCGCCGGGGTCTGCGGGGAGTGTGCCGTCGGGGTGGGCGTGACGGAGGGTGCCGGCGTGGGCGGCCGGACCGGGGCGGGCAGTTGCAGCCGCTCGGTGATCGAACCGGCGATCGTCTGCGGCAGCCAGTCCTCGCCCTGGCGCAGCGGGGTGGGCGAGACGGCGTGGCACAGCTCGATGACTTCGGCCAGGGTGGGGCGGTCGGCCGGGTCGCGGCTGAGACAGCGCGTGACCAGGGGCCGCAGTTCCTCGGGCAGCCGGCTGAGGTCGGGATCCTCGTGAACGATGCGGTAGAGCACGGCATGTGAGGGGCCGTCACCGAAGGCGGGCGCGCCGATCGCCGCGTACGCCGTGATCTGGCCGAGCGCGAAGATGTCGGTGGCAGGTGTGATCGTGCCGGCCGCCGCCTGTTCCGGCGCCATGAAGGCGGGGGTGCCCACGCTGACGCCCGTGCTGGTCAGGGCGGTGGCGTCGGCCGCGCGTGCGATGCCGAAGTCGATCACGCGGGGGCCGTCGGAGGCCAGCAGGACGTTGGCGGGCTTCAGGTCGCGGTGGACGATGCCCGCGCCGTGGATGACGTGGAGGGCCTCGGCGACCCCTACGGTCAGCAACAGCACGCTGCGCAGCGGCAGTCCGCCGTGCTGGGCGACGGCGTGCGCGAGGGAGGGGCCCGGCACATAAGCAGTGGCCAGCCAGGGCTGCGAGCCCTCGGTGTCCGAGTCGATCACGGGCGCGGTGTACAGGCCCTGCACCCGCTGAGCGGCCTTCACCTCCTGCTGGAAGCGCCGCCGGAACTCCGGGTCACCACTGAACTCGGGCCGGATCACCTTGAGTGCGATGGGCCTGCCGCCCGGTGTGTACGAGAGGTACACCTTGCCCATGCCGCCCGTGCCGAGCACCGCCGCGAGGTGATATCCGCCCACTACGGTCGGATCCTCCTCCTTGAGTGGCTGGAAAAGGTCGGCCGAAGGTGCACTGCTCATAAGGAACCATCCCCCTGCTAGCGGCGATTCGGAGCTTGTCGGCGCCCCGAAGTCGATCGAGAGCGTATCGAATATCCGCCTCGCCCAAGCCTCGGGCGGGCGGGGGCCGTGCAGGGGGGCGCGAGTTCTTCATCTCTGAAAGTTTCTGCCGATTCGCCGCGTCGGTGCAGCTGACGCGCTGCGTCAGAGGTCTACGCCAAGGAGCCTCTTTACGCCCCTCATCACTCGTGCGTTACTCATGACGTGTCCATGGCATCCGATTATCGGATGTCAGAGGTTTCACTCCCCCCAACGTGCCCGGAGGCAGCTATGCCCGCGTACAGTTCTCCGATCCGCCGACTCATCAGATCCAGAGGCGCCCTGCTCGCCGGCGTCCTCGGCAGCGTTGCCACACTCCTCGTGACAAGCGCCGGTCCGGCCGCCGCCGCTCCTCCCGCCCCCGGAAAGCCGGTGCAGCCCGGGCAGGCGTGGATGGGCGCGGGGACCCGTATCGAACAGGGCCCCGGCGCCGCGGCCGACGGGGGCGTGTCCGCGATGGACACCAGTGGTGTCCAGGGCATCGACGTCTCCCACTGGCAGGGCGCGATCAACTGGGGCTCGGTGAAGGCCGCGGGCATCGACTTCGCCTATATGAAGGCCACCGAGGGCACGAGCTTCAAGGACAGTCGCTTCAGCGCGAACTACACCGGCTCGTACAACGCCGGTCTGATCCGTGGCGCGTACCACTTCGCCCGCCCGAACGCCTCCAACGGGGCGACTCAGGCCGGCTACTTCGCGAGCAACGGCGGTGGCTGGTCCAAGGACGGCAAGACCCTCCCCGGCGTCCTGGACATCGAGCACAACCCTTCGGGTGCCATGTGCTACGGGCTCTCCACGACCCAGATGCGCACATGGGTCAACGACTTCTACAACACGTACAAGGCCCGTACGACCCGGGACGTCGTCATCTACACGACGGCCAGCTGGTGGAACACCTGCACCGGCAACTGGACCGGCATGTCCACCAAGGCCCCCCTCTGGGTGGCCCATTGGGGGACCAGCAGTCCCACCATCCCCAGTGGGTTCCCGACCTGGACGATCTGGCAGTACACGGCTACCGGCCGGGTCAGCGGTGTGGCCGGTGATGTGGACCGCAACAAGTTCAACGGTGACATGAGCCGGCTCCAGGCCCTCGCCAACAACTCGGCGTAGCCCGGCCGCCACCTCCGCCGGCCGCCGTCGTCGGGCGGCCGGCCCGACCCCGGACCTGGAGTTCGCCGTGAACCTGCCGAAGCCGACCCGCCGCCACATCCTGCTCGCCGGTACCGGCGGACTCGCCGCCGCCGCTTTACCGGGCACCGGTACCGCGCACGCCGCGCACACCTCAAACATCGTCGAACCGGATATCGACAGCACCCTGCTGTGGAACGCCCGCCCGCCCCGGAGCCCCGTGAGCCTGGTCGCGAAGCGCCCCAGCAAGATCATCGTGCATCACACGGTCGGCGCCAACACCTCCGACTTCTCGCGCGCCCAGGCCCACTCGCACGCCCACTGGGTCCAGGACCTCCACATGGACAAGAACGGCTGGATCGACACCGGCTACCACTTCCTCGTCAGCCGGGGCGGCTGGATCACCGAGGGCCGGCAGCGCAGCCTGAGCACCTTGCGGGGTGGCAGCAACTTCGTACTGGCCGCCCATACGTCAGGACAGAACGACCAGGCCATCGGCATCGCCAATGAGGGTGCCTATCACGACGGAGCTCAGCCTCCGCAGGCGCAGTGGGACGTCCTGGTGGTGCTCTGCGCGTACGTGTGCGGGCAGTACGGCATCGCACCGAGCCGGATCTACGGGCACATGGACTTCGGCACCACGCTCTGCCCCGGCGTGCTGCACGACATGCTGCCTCAACTGCGCAGCGAGGTGGCGGCGAGCATGAGCTGACGGCGAGCACGGGGGCAGGGGCTGATGCACGGGGGCACGGGGGACGGCGTCAGCCGTTACGTCGATGCCGCGAGGTGCTGCTCCGCGGCGTCGACCGCATCGTGCACGGTCGTTCTGCCGAGCAGCACGCACAGGGTGTAGGCAGCGTCGTCCAGCGCTTGCCTCGCGCTCCTGTCGGAAGGGGTGACCGCAAGGAGTGCCTGGCACCTCCGGAACTCCGACAGCACCTGCTCGGTCCGTTGGCGGCTCGGTACGAGCGCCACGCCCCGCGCGGCGTCGGAGGGGCTGGGCGACGGATTGCGGGCCGCCTCCACCGCGCGCCGCAGCGCTCGTTCCACATGCGCGGGTACCGGTACACCGCGCGATCCGGCCACCATCGCGGCTGCCATGGCCGTGGGAGCGATATGCGCGGCCTCTGCCGCCGCGGTCAGGATCCGCTTCGCGTCCCGTCTGGAGCACGGCGTCATGGCCATGATCATCCCGACGGCCCACGGCGTCGGCGGTTCGTCCAGGAGCGGATTTCCTACGGGCGCCGTCGCCGAAGGCGAAGGGGAGGCACCGGATTCGGAACGCTGTTCGGCGTAGGTGGACATGGTGGAGACCATCCCTTCGGACGGTGGGTCGTGGCGCTTCGGTGACCAGTTCGAAAGTCATGCCCACCGTGGGGGGAGGGTGGCTCACCCGTGCGTAACTCCCTCTGGGTCACTGGATTATTGCCCGTGAAGGCGCACAACGACACAACCGCGCCGGTTCAACAGATTTCGCGTTTCTTGATCCCCCTTCCGGGCGGTATGTTCCGGCCCGCTGCATGGGCTCAGGCGGACTTCTCCGGGGCGATCTCCGCGATCAGTCCCTCGACGAGCTTCTTGATCTCGTCGCGGATCGGCCGTACGGAGTCCACGCCCTGGCCCGCCGGGTCCTCCAGCGTCCAGTCCAGGTACCGCTTGCCCGGGAAGACGGGGCAGGTGTCGCCGCAGCCCATGGTGATGCACACGTCGGATGCCCTGACCGCGTCGACGGTCAGGATCTTCGGTGTCTCGGCGGTGATGTCGATGCCGACTTCGCGCATGGCCTCGAGCGCGGCGGGGTTGACCCGGTCGGCCGGGGCGGAGCCGGCGGAGCGGACCTCGACGCGGTCCCCGGCCAGATAGGACAGCCACGCGGCGGCCATCTGCGAACGGCCGGCGTTGTGGACACAGACGAACAGAACGGACGGCTTCTCGGGCATCGGAGGTCTCTCTTGTCTCGCGGGATCGGGTGGCCTGGCGTAATCAGGGGCGAGCGACATCAGCGCCAGCTGGTGTCAGGCATCGCTGATGTGAAAGTATCAGCCCATGATGACGTCAGTCGACACTGAACTGATCCGGGTCCTGGCCGATCCGCTCAGGCTCAAGATCGTGACCCTGCTGGCCCGCGAGACGCTCTGCACCACACACCTGGTCGAGGAGACCGGTGCAAAGCAGACCAACCTCTCCAACCATCTGAGAGTGCTGCGTGAGGCCGGGGTCGTGGACACCGAGCCGTGCGGTCGCTTCACCTACTACAAGCTCCGTCCGGACGTCATCGCCCAGCTCGCCGGCCAGTTCGCCGACCTGGCCGACTCCGCGCGTACCGCTGCCGAGAACAAGAGGGCCTGTCCGTGACCCCCACCCAAGCACCCGCGACCACCGAGGAGCCCTCGGTCGTCGCGAAGCTCTCGACGCTCGACCGCTTCCTCGCCGTATGGATCCTTCTCGCCATGGCCCTCGGCCTGGGGCTCGGCCGGCTGATCCCCGGCCTGAACGACGCGCTGGCCAAGGTCGAGGTCGGCGGGATCTCGCTGCCCATCGCGGTGGGCCTGCTGATCATGATGTATCCGGTACTCGCCAAGGTCCGGTACGACAAGCTCGACGCCGTCACAGGCGACCGCAAGCTGATGATCTCCTCGCTGGTGATCAACTGGGTCCTGGGCCCGGCGCTCATGTTCGCGCTCGCGTGGATCTTCCTTCCGGACCTGCCCGAGTACCGTACCGGCCTGATCATCGTGGGCCTGGCCCGCTGCATCGCCATGGTCATCATCTGGAACGACCTCGCCTGCGGGGACCGCGAGGCCGCCGCGGTACTCGTGGCGCTCAACTCCGTCTTCCAGGTCATCGCCTTCGGTGCACTGGGCTGGTTCTACCTCGACCTGCTCCCGGGCTGGCTCGGCCTCGGCGACGGCGAGCACCTCGACATCTCCATGTGGAAGATCGCCCTCAACGTCGTCATCTTCCTCGGAGTCCCGCTGGTGGCAGGCTTCCTGACCCGCCGCACGGGCGAGAAGCGGATGGGCCGTGAGTCCTACGAGGCGAAGTTCCTGCCGAGGATCGGCCCCTGGGCGCTGTACGGCCTGCTCTTCACGATCGTCATCCTCTTCGCGCTCCAGGGGAAGACGATCACCTCGCAGCCGACGGACGTCGCGCGGATCGCGCTGCCGCTGCTCGTCTACTTCGCCGTGATGTGGTTCGGTACGTTCCTGCTGGGCAAGGCCATCGGCCTGAACTACGACCGCACCGCCACGCTGGCGTTCACCGCCGCGGGCAACAACTTCGAGCTGGCCATCGCGGTCGCCATCGCCACCTTCGGCGTCACCAGCGGACAGGCGCTCTCCGGAGTCGTCGGCCCGCTGATCGAGGTCCCGGTTTTGGTCGCGCTCGTCTACGTGTCGCTGGCCTGGCGCAAGAAGTTCGCGGCCTCGGCGCTCACCACGCCTTCGGGCAAGTAGGGCCGAGAGTAAGCGCGCGGGTTCCTCGGCTCCCCCTGCCGGGGAACCCGCAGGCGGAGTGCTGACGCGGATCAGGTTTCGATCGCGCCGAGCTGCTGCATCAGACCGAGGTCGTCGAAGTTCCACCAGCTTTCCGCGATTTTGCCGCCCTCGCAGCGGAAGGTCGCGTGGCCGGTTCCCGAGACCTCCCGGCCGGTGGGCTCCATGCCCTGGTACGTACCCGCGTGACGCCCCTTGAAGGACAGCCGCGCGCACACCGTGTCACCCTCGGCTGTCATGCTCTCGATGGTGGCCACCGGTTCGAACGCCTCGATGATCTCCCGGTCCTCGGTCTTGGCCTGCGCGAGCCCCAAGTCGTACGAGGACATCGACGGGTCGTGCTCCCGGTAGCCCGCGGTACACATCGCGTCCATCGCGTCGATGTTCCTCGCGTTGACCACCTCGTCGAACAAGCTGCGGACCACGAGCTTGTTCAGCTGCTCGTCCCGCATGACATCGAGATCCGTGAACGACGGCTCCCCGTCGCACAGGGCCACCATCTCCCGGAATATCCGGTCGGTCTCCGGCAGGTTCGAATTCTTCTGTGCCTCCTCGTACGAGGGGAACTCCACGATCTCCACCACGTGTGTGGCGTCCGCGCGGTCCCGCCCCATGATCGAGTGCGTGGCCGTCCGTTTGCCCTTGGTCGCGTCGACCCACGCGTCCATCAAGCTGTTCAACTCGTCGGCCCTGCTCGTTTTGCAGTCAATGACCTGCACGAACGTCATGACGCCTCCCAGTGATCGGAGCGCTTCGAGCCCCTTCAGGATATGCCCGGCCCCTGGCGTATGACGTGTTGGCCAGCCGGCGGGAACGGGCGTGCGCGCAGGTCAGGAGAGGGTGCTGATGACCTCGCGTACCTGGGTCGCCACCGAGGTGGGCAGGGGTGCGTAATGGATCGAGTGCAGCTGCTCCTGGCCCTCCTCGCTCGCGGTGTAGGTGAGGAAGGACTTGAGCGCCGGGAGGCTGTCGGGCTGATTGCCCGTGTCGCAGACGATCTCGTACGTCACCAGGACGATCGGGTACGCGCCTTCGGCGGACGTCTCGTAGTTGAACCGCAGGGTCAGGTCCTTCCCCCTGCCGGTGATCTTCGCCTCGGCGATGCCCACCGATGCGCTCGTGGTGCTCGGCGGGACCGGCTCCGCCGCGCCCGTCGCGATGCGTACCGTGTGGATCTTCCGCTTGACGGCGAAGGACAGTTCGAAGTAGCCGATCGCGCCGTCGGTCTGGTTCACGGTCGTGGAGACCCCGTCCGATCCGCTGGCCGACTCACCACCCCTGGCCTGCCACTTCTTGCCCGCCGGGTACGGCCATCTCTCGGGCGTGGCGCCCTTGAGATAGGCGTTGAGGTTCTGGGTGGTGCCCGAGTCGTCCGTACGGTGGAAGGGGACCACGGGCAGGTCCGGCAGTTTTGTACCGGGGTTCAGGCGCTGGATCGAGGGATCGTTCCACCGGGTGATCCGTGAGTCGAAGATCCGCGCGAGGGTCGGAGCGTCCAGGACCAGATCGCTCACACCGGGCACGTTGTACCCGATGGCGATGGGGCCGCCGACCATGGGCAGATCGATGGCCTGCCCGCCCGAGCAGACCTCCTTGGTGCCCTCGATGTCTTCCGCGTCCAGCGCCTGGTCCGTACCCCCGAACGTGGTCGCTCCGCGCTGGAACTGGGCTACACCCGCGCCCGAGCCGAGCGGGTTGTAGGCGAGCTGCACGCCCTGGCAGGCGAGTTGGTACTGCTGCATCCACCGGCTCATCGCGTTCTGCTGAGCCGAGGACCCCGACCCGCGCACCTGGCCGGACTCGGCACACTCGATGTCCGGTACGGGCTCCGCGGGAGCCGATGCCTCGTCGCTCTCGCCGCCGCATGCCGTGAGCAGCAGGACGCCCGCCACCACCGAGGCCGCCCCTCGGAGCCGGTTCGCCCGCCCTGTACGTCGGAGCTGCACGCTGATCCCCCTGGAACACACGAATGAGGGGCCGCGGTGCGCACCGCCAGCCCGGTGTATCGATGCTTGCCGATGCCGAGGGGGTGCGGGTGGCACCAGGGCGAACAGCAGGCGTCGCGCAGCCGACGTTTAAGGAAGTGGCCGACTGTGGGCGGAGGTTGAAGGGTTCGGTACCCACCTCATGAATTCGATACATGTCTATGTTGACAGTTGTCGATGCAGGTGGGAGGCTTCAGGCGTCAGGAGATATTGACGGATGTCGAAGTAGAGGGTTCGTGCTCGTCCTCGGCCCCGCCGACCCGTCCCGCGTTGAGGAGAACACCCGTCATGAGCGAGCAGCATCTTCCCGTCGTGGTCATCGGCGCCGGCCCGGCCGGTCTTGCCGCCGCGGCGCACCTCGTCGAGCGCGGCATCGAGCCGCTGGTCCTGGAAGCCGGGTCCGCCGCGGGCAGCGCCGTACGTGAGTGGGGGCATGTGCGGCTGTTCTCCACCTGGTCCGAGGTCGTGGACCCGGCCGCCGAGAAGCTGCTGGCGCCCACCGGATGGTCCGCCCCGGACGGCGCGACCTACCCCTCCGGGGCGGACTGGGCCGAGAAGTACCTCCAGCCACTCGCCGACGTCCTCGGCGACAAAGTCCGCTACGGCGCCACCGTGACCGGTGTCTCCCGCCTCGGCCGCGACCGGGTCGTGGACGCCGACCGCGAGGGGCAGCCGTTCACCGTCCACGTGCGGAACGCCGACGCCCGTGAGGAGCGGATCACCGCCCGCGCCGTCATCGACGCGTCCGGCACCTGGTCCACCCCCGGCCCCATCGGGGGCGACGGCCTCCCGGCGCTCGGCGAGAAGGCGGCGGCCGACCGGATCTCGTACCGCATCCCGGACCTCAAGGACCCTGCCGTCCGCGCTCGTTACGCGGGCAGGCGTACCGCGGTCATCGGCTCCGGAGCCTCGGCCTTCACCGCGCTGGCCGCCCTGGCCGACCTCGCCAGGACGGAGGAGGCGGGGGACACGCACGCGGTGTGGATTCTGCGTCGCGGCGTCACCGGTTCCACGTTCGGCGGCGGCACCGCCGACCAGCTGCCCGCCCGGGGCGCCCTCGGTCTCGCCGCCAAGGCGGCCGTCGACGACGGATTCGCGGACGCGGTCACCGGCTTCCGTACCGACGCCGTGAAGCAGGAGGGCGAGCGGCTGGTCCTGGTCGCCGAGGACGGGCGCCGCCTGGACCCGGTCGACCAGGTCATCGTCCTCACCGGCCTGCGCCCGGACCTCTCCTTCCTCGCCGAGCTGCGCCTCGGTCTCGACGAGCGCCTCCAGGCGCCCACCGGGCTCGCCCCGCTCATCGACCCGAACCAGCACTCGTGCGGCACCGTCTACCCGCACGGCGTCAACGAGCTCTCCCACCCGGAGCGGGACGTCTACCTCGTCGGCATGAAGTCCTACGGCCGCGCCCCCACCTTCCTCGCGATGACCGGCTACGAGCAGGTCCGCTCCATCGCCGCCGCACTCGCCGGAGACCAGGCAGCCGCCGAACGCGTCGAACTCGTCCTGCCCGAGACGGGCGTCTGTGGCGGCGCGGGCCTCTTCGACGAGCCCGAGGCCGTGGTCGCTGCCGACCAGGGCGACGGCGGCGGCTGCTGCGCCGCCCCCACCACGATCCAGATCGGCACCGGAACCCCGGCGACCTCCGGCGGCTGCTGACGGACGTGCCACGGACCCAGGCCGATGTGGCCGCGACCGGGACAGGTGTCCGGCCGCGGCCACGCGGCGTGCTGCCCGCCCTCTGCGTCACCCAGATCACCAGCTGGGGCGTCGTCTACTACGCCTTCCCCGTCCTCAACTCCCGTATCACCGCTGACACCGCGTGGTCCCCGACCGCCACGACAGCGGCCTTCTCCGCCGCTCTGCTCGTCTCCGCGGCAGTCGGCATCCCCGTCGGACGAGTCCTGGACCGCCGAGGTCCGCGCGCCGTGATGACCACGGGCTCCGTGCTCGGCACCCTGGCCCTCCTGCTGATCGCCGCAGCCCCCAATCTGGCCTGCTTCGCGGCCGGTTGGCTGCTCGCGGGGGTCGCGATGGCCGCCACTCTCTACCCGCCCGCGTTCGCCGCCCTCACCCGCTGGTGGGGACCGGACCGCATCCGCGCGCTGACGATCGTCACACTCGCCGGCGGCCTCGCCAGCACGGTATTCGCCCCGCTGACCGCGGCCCTCGCCGAAAACCTCAGCTGGCGCGCCACCTACCTCGTCCTCGCAGTGATCCTCGCCGCCGTGACGATCCCGGCGCACGCGCTCGCCCTGCGCGCGCCATGGCCCCCGGCGGAACCGGCACCGAGCGTCACCGGCGGTACACCCGTGGTCCGCAGCCGCCCGTTCCTCGTGCTGGCCGCCGTCCTCACCCTGTCCGGCTTCGCCATGTACGCGGTCGTCATCGGCCTGGTCCCCCTCCTTCAGGAACGCGGTGCGAGCACAACCGCCGCAGCGTGGGCCCTCGGCCTCGGCGGCGCGGGCCAGACCCTCGGCCGTACCCTCTACGCGAGCCTCGCCGCCCGCACCTCAGTGACCACCCGCACCGCCACCCTGATCACGCTCGGCGGCGCCACGACAGCCGCTCTTGCCCTCGTCCCCGGCCCGATCCCGCTGCTCGTGGTGCTCTCCGTCCTCGCCGGAGTCGTACGCGGCAACCTGACCCTCCTCCAGGCCACGGCCGTCACCGACCGCTGGGGCACCACCCACTACGGCCGTCTCTCCGCCCTCCTCACAGCCCCCGCCTCGCTCGCCGCCGCCCTCGCTCCGTGGGCCGGCACCGCCCTCGCCGGCCCACTCGGCGGATACGACGCGCTCTTCCTGGCGCTGGCCGCGAGCTCGCTGGTCGCCGCGGCTCTGGCGACGGCGACGGGAGTTCGCAAGCCCTGACGGCGCGGTCAGGCGGCCTTGTAGCTGTGCGCTTCGGTGCCCTGCCACTTGACGACGGCGGGGTTGTCGAGCACGCGCTCCGGGTCCGAAAGTCCGGCATCGGCGAGAAACTCGATGACGTCGTGGTCACTGTGGGCGAGGCCGATGCGTTCGTGGCGGCCCTTGGAGTGAACGGTCACGATCCGGCCGCCGGACGGGGTGGGTGCGTGGACGATGATCGGTTGTATGGCCATGGTTCCAGGGTGGCCCCCCGCGCCGGTGGGCGCATCCGGCATGTCGGGATGCGGGCGTGGAAGGGCGGCCGCGTCGGCCCAGGGCGTCCGGGCCGGCCGATGGTGGCCGGCCCGGACGTCATGAGCGGACGAGTCGGACGACTCAGACGAGGTCGAACCGGTCGAGGTTCATCACCTTGTCCCACGCCGCGACGAAGTCCTTCACGAACTTCTCCTTCGCGTCGTCGCTCGCGTAGACCTCCGCGAGCGCGCGCAGCTCGGAGTTCGACCCGAAGACGAGGTCGGTACGGCTGCCGGTCCACTTGACGTCGCCCGTGGCCGCGTCGCGGCCCTCGAACGTGTTCGCGTCCTCGGACGTCGACTTCCACGTCGTGCCCAGGTCGAGCAGGTTGACGAAGAAGTCGTTGGTCAGGGACCCGGGGGTCGTGGTGAGGCGGCCGAGCGGCGAGTCCCCGTAGTTGGCGCCCAGGACGCGGAGGCCACCGACGAGGACGGTCAGTTCCGGGGCGCTGAGGTTCAGCAGGTTCGCCCTGTCGATCAGCAGGAACTCGGCCGGCAGACGGTTGCCCTTGCCGAGGTAGTTGCGGAACCCGTCGGCGGTCGGCTCCAGTGCCGCGAACGATTCCACGTCGGTCTGCTCCTGCGACGTGTCCACGCGGCCCGGTGCGAAGGGGACCTCGACGGCGAAGCCACCGTCCTTGGCGGCCTGCTCGACACCCGCGGCACCGGCGAGCACGATCAGGTCGGCCAGCGAGACCTGCTTGCCGCCGGACTGGGCGGAGTTGAACGACTCCTGGATCCCTTCGAGCGTGCGCAGCACGGTCGCCAGCTGGTCGGGGTTGTTGACCTCCCACCCGCTCTGCGGCTGGAGGCGGATGCGCGCACCGTTGGCACCGCCGCGCTTGTCGCTGCCGCGGAAGGACGAGGCCGACGCCCACGCGGTGGACACGAGCTGGGACACCGACAGGTCGGAGGCGAGGATCCGGCTCTTGAGCGAGGCGATGTCGGCGGCGTCGATGAGCTCGTACGACACAGCTGGGAGCGGGTCCTGCCACAGCAGCGTCTCGCTCGGAACCTCCGGGCCGAGGTAGCGCACGAGCGGGCCCATGTCGCGGTGGGTCAGCTTGAACCACGCCCGTGCGAAAGCGTCCGCGAACTCGGCGGGGTTCTCGTGGAAGCGGCGCGAAATCTGCTCGTACGCCGGGTCGATACGGAGCGAGAGGTCGGTCGTCAGCATGGTGGGAGCGTGGCTCTTCGACGCGTCGTGGGCGTCGGGGACCGTACCCGCCCCCGCGTTGTCCTTCGGCCGCCACTGGTGCGCACCGGCCGGGCTCTTGAACAGCTCCCACTCGTAGCCGAACAGGATGTCGAAGAAGGTGTTGTCCCAGGCGGTCGGGGTGTTCGTCCAGATGCCTTCGAGGCCGCTGGTGATCGCGTCACCGCCCTTGCCGGTGCCGAAGGAGTTCCTCCAGCCGAGGCCCTGCTCCTCCAGCGGGGCGGCTTCGGGGTCGGCGCCGACGCTCTCCGCCGGGCCGGCGCCGTGGGTCTTGCCGAAGGTGTGACCGCCCGCGATGAGGGCGACCGTCTCCTCGTCGTTCATCGCCATGCGACGGAAGGTCTCACGGATGTCGCGGGCCGCGGCCAGTGGGTCCGGGGTGCCGTTGGGGCCTTCCGGGTTGACGTAGATGAGGCCCATCTGGACCGCGCCGAGGGGGTTCTCCAGCTCACGGTCGCCCGTGTAGCGCTCGTCGCCGAGCCAGGTGGTCTCGGGACCCCAGTACACGTCCTCGTCGGGCTCCCAGACGTCGGCGCGGCCACCGGCGAAGCCGAAGGTCTCGAAGCCCATCGTCTCCAGGGCGACGTTGCCGGTCAGGATCATGAGGTCGGCCCACGAGATGTTCTTGCCGTACTTCTTCTTGACCGGCCACAGCAGACGGCGGGCCTTGTCGAGGTTCCCGTTGTCCGGCCAGCTGTTGAGGGGCGCGAAGCGCTGCTGTCCGGCTCCGGCACCGCCACGGCCGTCGCTGATCCGGTAGGTGCCCGCGCTGTGCCACGCCATCCTGATCATGAACGGGCCGTAGTTGCCGAAGTCGGCGGGCCACCAGTCCTGGGAGGTCGTGAGCACCTCGGCGATGTCCCGCTTCACGGCCGGGAGGTCGAGGGTCTTGAACGCCTCGGCGTAGTCGAAGTCCTCGCCGAGGGGGTTGGCCACGGCAGGGTTCTTGGCGAGGATCTTCAGGTTGAGCCGCTCCGGCCACCACTGGCGGTTTCCGCCACCCTGGGTCGGGTGGGGGGCGCGCCCGTGTGCGACCGGGCAGCCGCCCTCGCCCTCCGTTTTCGCGTCGGTGACGATTGCGTCGTGGTTCTCAGACATGGGAATCCTTCCGGACGGGCGGATCACATTGCTCAGGAACTGCGGGCGGTGGAGGCGTCGCCCGACATGGAGGCAGGGGGTCTCCCGGAACGTACAGCCGACGCCATCGCTGCGCGGGGAGCCGCGGTGCACGCGCCCGCGCGCCCCGGCAACGATCGCCGCGGCCTCGTGGTGGTCACAGGCCCCGTCACGTCCGTCTCCTGTCGTACTGGAGTCAACCTGTCCCTTGGCTATTGCCGTAACCGATCCTACGATGGACAGAGTCCAAGTCAAGAAGTGCACCAATCCCGTTTCCCGCCGAACCTGAATAGGTGAACCGATATGAGCGGCCTGCTGGAGCGACTGCGAGGGCGTGGGTGGCGGATGACCTCTCAGCGGCGTGTCGTTGCGGAGGTTCTCGACGGCGATCATGTGCATCTCACCGCCGACGAGGTGCACGCGCGTGCGGTGCGGCGGCTGCCCGAGATCTCCAGGGCAACCGTCTACAACGCGCTGGGCGAACTGGTCGCCCTCGGCGAGGTCGTGGAGTTCTCCACCGACGGCCGCGCGAAGCGCTACGACCCCAACGCGCACCAGCCGCACCAGCACCTGGTGTGCTCGGGCTGCGGCATCATCCGGGACGTCCACCCGACCGGCGATCCGCTGGCCGGCCTCGCGGCGGACGGGCGGTTCGGTTTTACGGTGTCCAAGGCCGAGGTCACCTATCGCGGGCTGTGCCCGTCCTGCTCTCCCGGGGAGTGAGCTGTCCGGCCCGGGGGAGTGGCGCCGGCGGCCTGTCCACGCCGACCGTGCACCCCAACGGCCTTGTCACGCGGCGTCCGGGGGAGGCGGGCCGTTCCGCAGGCGGGCCGTCTGCGCATCGTATTCGTCGAGGATCTGCCGGAGCTGGTCCAGTGCCTCCCCGGGGATCTCGGCCGGGGCGGACTCGGCCACGAATCGGGCTGCTGCAACCAGGGCGGCGAACTCGAGAGCGTGAGCAGTCGCGCGCAGCACACCCGGCCGCGCCCACTCAAGTTGCATGATTCAGCCCTTCGACGCCAGGTATTCCTTGATCTGCCCCAGTTCCTGAGCGAAGTCGTCGTAGTCCTCGCGCATGCCGTTGATGTAGGCGCTCCAGCCGAGACTGTTCTTCGCGTAGTGAACTGCTTCCTGGATCTCTTCGTCCGTGGCACCGAACAGCTTCGCGGCCTCCGTGTGGAAGAGCGTGCAGTAACGGCATTTCGTCTCGGAGTGCAGTGCGACGCCCATCAGTTCCTTGTACTTGTTCGGAATGAGGGTCTCGCCGAGCTCGATCTTCTTGAAGATCTCCCACTCGTGGTCCAGCAGGTCGTCGGGGATCTGCGAGAAGAAATGCGGAACGAGTCCCAGCGTTTCCTTGATTTCCGTCTCGACTTCGTTTCGGCTTCGGCCGGCCATGATGACCACTCCTCTCAGCCCAGCCGATCGGATTCCCCCCATATCCCACCCTAGGGACCACTGCCCACCACTGCGACCGCAGTCATGTCCCTGCGGGTGGATGCCGGCGGACCCGCGGCAGCTCCGGGGACCCAGTTGCTCGGTCCCCGGAGCCGCGCCGGAGGCCGGACAGGCGTCAGGCGCCGAGGTCGTAGAGGACGAACTCCTCCCAGGCGCCGGTGATGTCGGTGGAGCGGGCGCGCAGCGCGTACTGGAGCGAGCCGGTGTAGTTGTTCTCCATGGCGACGAAGAGCCCGTTCAGCGTGGACTGCAGTGCCCAGCGGTCCAGTTCGGCGTTGTAGAAGACGATGAACCGCTCCCAGCCGCTCACACTCGTGGAACGGGCACGCAGTACGTTCTGCGCGCTGCCGGTGAAGTTCTTCTCGACCGCCACGTAGCGGTTGTTCGCCAGGGATCTCAGGGCGTACGTCGCTGTCGCCTCGTCCCACTCGAAGGCGAAGCTCTCCCAGGAGCCGCCGATGTCCGCGGAACGAGCCCGCAGCACACCGGTGTTCGGGGCGCCGTAGTTCACCTCGGTGGCGACGAACTGCCCGTTGCGGGCCGACTGCAGAGCTATGAGCTCGGGCTCCTCGGCCGTGGCGGTGGCGGAGGCACTGTCACCCTCGGCGGACGGGGCTCGCAGGGGGCTGGTCTCCCCGGTGATCCGCGCCAGTTCGGCGCCGTCCACCGCCTCCCACCCGCTGGGCACGGCGCCCGGCCGGTCGGCCTGCGGGGCGGCTCCGGCAACGGGTGCGGTCAACGCGGAGGCCGCCAGGAGGGCGCTCAGAGACAGCAGAATGGAGGTCATGCGTCGCACGGGTATTCCTCACTTTTCGTCATACGGATTCCGGGGGCGCCGAGACAATGGGTCGGCGACGGGCTTCAGGTCGCCTTCTCAGGAGAATTGCGACACGGACAGCACATGCCGCTCCGCGCGCACCGGGAATCATTTCTCCACACGGCGACGCCCTGCCCCAATTTTTCCGCACCCCCCGGACGCCTGCGATCAGCGCCCTCCCCAGGACGCTTCGGCAGCGGCTGCGCCACTCGGCGAAGCGGCCTCAGCGTAACTGCGGGACATGATCTCCGGCAATGAATTCACGGCACTTCGGAGAGCATCGGCGATAATCGAGCTGCATTTTCGATTCCGCAGTATCCCGTTAAGCCGGATGAAACCCCTCGTTCCCGTCACGGCCACGTCTTCGGCCGCCCGGCCGCAACCTGCCCGCACCATTCCACCGCCGCAGTCGTAGGCTGAATCGCGTACGTGATGGACAGGAGACCCAGGTGGCCGAGACGACCCCGACCGAGACGATGGTCGCCGAGGTGATGACCGAGCTGGCCGCGCTCGAAGACCCGAAGATCCGCATGGTGAACGAGAAGCACGGTGACGATCACGGTGTGAACCTCAGCAAGCTGCGCGCGCTCGCGAAGCGGCTGAAGACGCAGCAGGAACTCGCGCGCCGGCTATGGGAGAAGGACGACACCGCGGCGCGACTGCTGGCGATCCTGATCTGCCGCCCGAAAGCGTTCGAGCGCGACGAGTTGGACGTCATGGTGCGCGAGGCACGCACACCGAAGGTGCACGACTGGCTCGTGAACTACGTGGTGAAGAAGAACCCGCACTCCGAAGACCTGCGTACGGCCTGGTCCGCCGATCCGGATCCAGTGGTGGCAAGCGCCGGCTGGGCGTTGACCACCGAACGCGTGGCTAAGAAGCCCGAGGATCTCGACCTCGTAGAACTGCTCGACGTCATCGAGGCGGAGATGAAGGACGCCCCGGACCGCCTGCAGTGGGCGATGAACCACTGCCTGGCCCAGATCGGCATCGAGCACGCCGAGCACCGCTCCCGTGCCCTCGCCATCGGCAAGCGGCTTGAGGTACTCAAGGACTATCCGACGTCCCCGGGCTGCACGTCTCCGTACGCGCCCGTCTGGATCACCGAGATGGTGCGCCGCCAGGACGCCAAGTAGGAAGGCTCGCGCGTACGTCCGCTGAAGCGTGGGACGGCGGTCGAAATGCGGCAAGGGGTTGGAAGGCCGCATGACGGGCAGGCGACCGTTGCACCGCTACACAAGGAGATCCCATGATCATTGTTGCCATAGTCGTTGTCTGCGTTGTCCTGGCCGTACTTGCCTTCTTCGTCCCGAAGCTCTCCCGCCATCCCGAGCGCGGCACCCAGCGCACGCTGGGCCTGGGCTCTCGCACGGGAGGCAAGGCACCGGGTGTCCTGGGCCGCATATTCAGCAAGCCATTCCGCAGCAGTTCGAAGGCCGTCGGGCGCAGCGGCTCGGCCGGTCGTCGCGCCCGCTGGCGCATGCCGTTCTGATACGGGGCCGGGACGGGACCAACCGACCGCGCGGCCTTCTCGATCGCCACCTCCCCCGCCACGACGGCCGTCCGCCCCGGAACTGGGGTTCGGTAGGATCCGCAGGTCTTCGTACCGGGGAGGGATCATGGCCGAGGGCCGTAGCGCCGAAGGCATCAGCAACAGCGCGGAAAGCGCTGACGGTGCCCTTGACGAGCAGACAGCCGTCCAGCTGGTGTACCGGCCTCAGTCCGCCGACACACTGGTCGGTCTGCGGGTTCGCGAGCGGATCAAGCGGACCGGGCTGTTGCTGAGGGGCGTGTTCCTCGCACTGTGGGTAGGGCATTGGCTGCTCTCCGCCGCGCGCCGCGGGAGTGTCGACGTGGTCTCGACGGTTCTGTTCTTGTTGGTGGTCCTGGTGGTGTGGGGGTACCCGCGGCTACAGGCCGCCCAGGTGCAGAAGATCGTCGGATGGCAGGGCGAGTACCGCGCCACCGTGTCGCCGGCCGGGATCACCTGCCGCAACGACCACAGCACGTTGGTCCAGAAGTGGTCCGTCTTCCAGGGCTACCGGGAGACGGCCGGTCACTTCGTCCTGCTCAGCCGGGATCCCAACATCATGTGCCTCGATGTCCTGCCCAAGCGGGGCGTGCATGAGCCCGGGGACCTCGACCGGCTACGGGCCGTCCTGGACCGGCACACCACTCGCGTCTGACGAAGAGGGCTCTCTCACGCCAGGCATACCAAGATCATTCCATCGGGTGGCCTGAGGGTCGGCCTGCCGTTCAGCTGCCGCTCAGGGGAGACTCCCACGCGGGGTCATGTCGGGACCTTCTCTCCAGGTGGGCAAGCAGGTGCTCCGCCGTGGTGGAGGCCGTGTCCTGCGGCGCGCCGACCGCAGTCAGGGCGGCGATGAGCCTTGCCCGGGCCGCCTCCGGCAGGTCCGGATCGGTAAGGAGGGGAAGGAGCAGCAGCAGGCGGGCGGCTCTGTCCTGGACGCCTTCGGCCGCGGCGGAAGGGCTGTCGGCGATGCCGACCAGCTCGTGCCACGTCAGGCCAGTCCCCGAGAAGTCTCCTTCCCAGCCGGCGATCTGCTGGGCGCAGCTCCTGTCCGGGTGGGTGAGGAGGTAGTCGGTGCCGTAGTCGCCGACCAGGTTGCGGTAGATCACCACAGCTCCGGGACCGTCTTCGGCCGGCACCCGGAACGTCGGCCACTGTTCGGGATCGAAGAGGACCTCGGACATGGCATCGGAATCGGCACCGTCATCGCCGAACCACTCCGGAGACGGCCGCTCGGCACATGCCCCGTCACTGCACATCGCCAGAAGGTAGTTCGACCAGAAGCCCAGACGGGCCAGCAGCGACTCGCCCGCCACCAGCGGGCCGTCGTCGTATCCCTTGATCAGCACCCTCGGATCCTGTCACCAGGCACTGACATAGTTCGATCCGGGGCTGGTACGGGGCGCCACCCTGTTCACGGCATCTGTCGCTTCCAGCAGGGGCAGCCCGGACGTGTGCAACGTAATCAGGAATCCGGTTCGTTCAGTGCGGCTTCGCGCGGCGGCGCTCCAGGCCGAGCTGGGCCGACAGCAGTCCCGCCGCACCGATCAGGGCCCACAGCGCCCACGGGCCGATCGCGTACACGGCGCCGCCGATCAGCGGCCCGGCGCCCGTACCGGTCGCGTACGCGACGCCGTGCAAGCCCTGGTAGCGCCCGACCATGTGCGGCGGAGCCAGACTTCCCAGGTAGGCCTGCGAGATGGTGCTCGTCATCATCTCGCCCAGCGTCCATATCAGCACCGTCACCGACAGCAGGACCATGCTGCTCATGAACCCGGTCAGCGCAAGACCGACACCCGTGACCAGGTTGCCGACGGCCAGTACGTACTCCGGTCGGAACCGGGCGACCGCGCCCGTGATGGGCAGCTCCAGCACCAACACCAGCAGACCGTTGAGCCCGATGAGGAGACCGAAGTCGCCCGGGCTCAGACCCACGTCGCTGACGTGCAGGGGCAGGCCGACCGTGGACTGGATGTAGACGAACTCGGCGACCACGGTCATCAGCAGGAACCGCACCAGGGTGCGGTCGGCAAGCACCTGCCGGTATCCCACCGCCCGGTCCGCCTGCGCGTCCGCGTCGTCCGGGACGGACCGCGACTTGGGCGCGTCCCGCAGCAGCATCGCCACGACCACGCCGAACAGCAGGCACGCGGCAGCATTTCCCAGGAAGAGCACCGCATAGGAGGCTCCGGCCAGCACACCGCCCATGACACCGCCCAGGGCCGCGCCCACGTTCATCGCGAACCGGAACACCCCGAAGGCGGCCAGCCGTTGCTGGTTGGTCGTGACGGCGTCGACCAGCAGGGCGGCGGCGGCCGGCCGGTAGATCTGCGACGTCACGCCGATCAGCCCGACCACAGCGACGATGAGCGGGAGCGGCCCGAGGAACGGCACGAGCGCCGTCGGCCCGGCGGTGGTCACCGCGGACAGCACGATGGTCCATCGCCGGCCGATCCTGTCGGCGAGGTGGCCGCCGACGGCGTTCCCGAGCACCTTGCCCACCCCGGACACGCCCAGCACCAACCCCGCGGCACCGGCGGAGTAGCCGCGCTCGGTCAGGTACAGCACGATGAACACGGGCAGGAAGTTGCCGACCTGGTTGACCAGGATGCCGAGGCTGATGATCCACACCCGGACGGGCAGGCCGCGCAGCGCGTCGCGGAATCGCTGCTCGTCGACCTCCGGCGGCGCGCTGCTCACGCGACGGGCTCGGTGCGCACATGTATCGCCGCGGCCAGCCGCCTGCCGTGGGCGATCGCTTCGGTGGCGGTGGCGCCGCGGGCGATGACGTGACCGACCTTGTCCTCGTTCCACGTCAGCTGTGGTACCTCGTCGCCCGGCCGCACCTCCAACTGGAGGTCGACGAGAGACGGGTCCGCGCGCACGGCGTCGACGCCGGTCACCTCCACGACCCGTCCGGGCTCCCGCGTGAGGAACCGTACGGCTGCTCCGCCCCGAGGTTCGGGCGACGCGGTCAACGGCTCCACCACGCCGAACGCGGCGCCCAGCGCGTAACGCTCCATATCGACGCCGTACGTGATCTCGGCCAGCTCGTTGATCCGGTCACCGCCGACGCGGTTGTGCGACTCGACGATCCGCGGGCCGCGCGAGGTCAGCTTGACCTCGGTGTGCCCCGGACCGTTGCGCAGCCCCACCGCGTCGAGGAAGTCCGTCACCAATCGCGTGACCTCGCGCAGTGCCTCCGCAGAGCAACCGCTGGGCTGTGCATGTCCGATCTCGACGAATCCGGGGCCCACGCACTCCTTGTCGGTCACCGCGACGACCACATGCCGGCCGTCGAAGGTCAGGGTCTCCACGCTGATCTCCGGACCGTCCAGGAACTCCTCCATGAGGAACTCGTCGAAGGAATCGGCACGGGACAGGTCCTTGGCGGCCCAGTGCCTGTCGTCGAGGGACCGGAACCGTTCGGCGACGACTTCCACATCGGCTCGGTCGCGGATGCGGAACACCCCCAGGCTGCCCGATTCGCGGATCGGCTTGACGATGACCGGAAGCCCGTACGCGGATACGAACTCGCGAACGTCCTGCGCGGAACGGCCGACCGCGGAGGCCACCGGGCTGATGCCCTTCGCCGCCAGGTGCCTGCGCATCCGCCACTTGTCCAGCAGCAGCTCCACGGTGGCGACGGACTCGCCGCCGAGACCGAGCGCCTCGTTGATCCGCGCCGCAGGCAGCAGCCCGAGTTCGAACAGCGACACGGCGGCCTGGAACGGGTACGCCTCGTGCAACGCCCGGACCAGCGGCAGGAGCCGTTCCGTGTCGCCGTAGTCGAGCAGCAGCGCCTGAGCGACGTAGGGCCAGTGCCCGCGGTCGTACTCGTCCGGGAACTGGGCGTGCACCACGTCCAGGCCGAGCTCCCGGGCTTTGCGTACGTGCTTGAGCCTGCCGCCGATGACCAGCACGCGAGGCCGTCCGCCGGCGACCGCCGCGGACCGACGGCCGGTGGGTACGGCATCGTCGGACAACGTGACTCCCTCTCTCACGATCGGTTCCCTCCTCCGTGCGGTTGGATCGCACTTCACGCTATGACCGGTTCCGGACAATCGGCTTCCGGTACAGGAAGCGACCACCTAATCTGCTCGTGTGCCGACCGATATCAGCCCCACCGCACGGGCTCTGCGCACCATGGAAATCCTCCGGACCCGCCCCGGGGCGACGGCGAACGAGCTCGCCGCTTCGCTGGGTGTCACGGAGCGGGCCGCGCGCCGGTACATCGGGATCCTCCGGGAGGCGGGCATCCCGGTCGAGTCGACCCGGGGCCCGTACGGCGGGTACCGGCTGGGACGCGGGACGAGGCTGCCGCCGGTCGTCTTCACCGAACCGGAGGCACTGGCGCTGGTCATGGCGGCGCTCGACAACGCCGACGAGCTCGTGGGAGATGCGCTGAGCAAGGTCATCCGAGCGCTGCCGGAGAACGTCGGCCGGCAGGCGGCGATGCTGCGCGACCATGCGTCGTCCGCGCCCGACCCGCGCTCGGCCCGGCCCGATCCTGCCATCACCAGCGCGCTGGTCACCGCGTCCGCGGTCCGACGGAGCGTGCGGGTGGTGTACCTGAGCGAGTCGGGGAGGGAGTCGGAGGGAGAGGTGGACCCCTGGGCAGTGATCGTCCGCCAAAGGCGCTGGTACCTCCTGTGCCGCTCGCACCGCGCGGACGCGATCCGCACGTACCGGGTGGACCGGATCGGCGAGGTCCACCGGACGAACCGCGCGTTCGACCCGCCCGACGACCTCGACCCGGTGGCGGTGCTGGAGGAGAACCTGGGCACGGGCCGGGAGTACCCCACCCGAGTAGTGCTCGACGCCCCGCTGTCCGAAGTGGCCCAGTGGGTCGAGCCCCCCATGGGACGGCTGGAGGAGTCGGGCGGCGGGTGCGTGCTGATCGGAAGTACGAGCGACCCGGCGTGGTACGCGCAGGAGTGGCTGGCGAGGATGCCGTTCGGTTTCCGCGTCGAGGGCGGGCCCGAACTCCGGGCGGCGGTAGCGGCGTTGGCGGCGCGCTTCACTGCGGCTCTGGAGTCCTAGAGGCTGTTGTCAGCCCACGAACTCGTCAAACACCCCACCGGCTCGCCCCGTCCGGATGCGGCGATGACCGGCTTACCTGGGCGAGGACGATCACCGTGTCGTCGGTGGGCGCGGACGGCAGCATGGTCGCCAGGATTTCCTCCGCGGTCGCCTCCAGCCCCCCTGTGGATCGGACGAGTTGGGATCGGAGCGCCTCGATGCCCTCGCTGATGTCTCTGCCCGCTTCCACAAGACCGTCGGTGTACAGGGCCAGAGTGGCGCCCTCCGGGAGTTCGATGTCGGTCGTAAGAAACGGGAAGCCTCCGACGCCGAGGGGAACCCCGAGGACCTCGTCGATGACCTTGACCGTGCCGTCGGGGTGCCGGACCAGAGGCGGGGGGTGGCCCGCGTTCGCGATGCGGGCTTCGCCGGTCGCGGGGTCGTAGCGGATGTAGAGGCAGGTCGCGAGCTCGATCCCGGATTCCTGCGCGCACACGTCGAGTTCCTCGAGAACGGCGTTCGGTTCCAGGTTCTGGCGGGCCAGGGCCTTGGCGGTGATACGTAGTCTGCCCATCGCCGCAGCCGCCGGTACGCCGTGTCCCACCACGTCGCCCACGACGAGCGCCACCCGGCCGCCCGGCAGCTCGATCGCGTCGTACCAGTCGCCTCCGACCTCGCTGATGTGGCTGCCGGGCAGGTACCTGTGGGCGATCCGCACATACGGACCGGCCGTCAGGGCGGTCGGGAGCAGGGCGCGTTGGAGGGTGAGCGCGATGTCCTGGACGCGGCTGTAGAGGCGGGCATTGTCCAGACAGAGCGCGGCGCGGGAGGCGAGTTCGCCGGCCAGGCTGAGGTCTTGTTCGGTGAAGACGGGGCGGGCGGCGGAGCGGCCGAACATGGCGACGCCCTGCACCGTGCCCCGCGCGATGAGAGGAGCGAGGAGCAGACAGGTCAGGCCGCTGTCGAGAAGCAGTCGGACGCGGGCCTGGTGGATGACGGTGCGCGTCATGAACTCGTCGTTGACAGGGACGCACACGGGGCCGCCCGTGCGGATCATCTCGTGGATCGTGGAACCCGGCGGGTAGGTGACCCTCGCCAGACCGCTCACGAGCTCGGTGGCCGGAGGGGGAAGGCTGGTTCCGGAGGCGATCCTGCGGGTGATCAGCGGAGCATCCGGGTCGAACACCTCACGCTCGTCCGCCCACTCCACGACCTCGACGACCGACGCGTCGGAGAACTCCGGAACGGCCGCGTCGACCAGCTCACGGGCGGTGACGTTCACGTCCAGGGTGGTGCCGATCCGGGCGGCGGCCCGGTCGAGGAGAGCCAGGCGCTGCCGCGCGGCGGTTGCTTCCACGATCGCCTGCTCGCGATCGGTGACGTCCACGAGCAGCCCGCCCAGTCCGGGCCGTGTGTCCACGGCCTGGCTCAGGGGGAAGAAGCTCACGGAACGCACCTGGTCCCGGTCGGGGTGTCCGGGAGTGCGGAGGCCGATCAGGGCGCTCACGACGGGCCGGCCCTCGTCGGCGACGGCGCGCAGCAGGCGCCGGTACTCGCCGTCGTCCGAGGTGAGCATGATGTCGGTCATGGGCCGCCCGATGTGGTCCTCGATCGGGACGCCGTCCATGTCGGCGAGGGCCTGGTTGAGGTGGACGTAACGCAGGTCCTCGTCGAGCATGACGAGGCCGATGGGGCACGTCTCGAAGAGCGCGTCGAGGAAGGCGAGGTTGGTCTTCACCCGGTCGAGTTCGTCGCTGCCGCTTGCCAGGCCGACGACGACGGAACGGCCGTGCTCGCCCGTCACGGGAAAGACCCGGAAGCCACAGTCGAAGACGGTTCCGTCCCGGTGCAGGGCGGGCATCCTCACCCGCCAGTAGCCCAGGGTCCGGCCGCGCTCCGCGAGTCGCTCGGCGGCGCTCGTACCGTCCTGCGGAGCTGCGGGAAAGAGGTCGGCGGCGGGCCTGGACAGGACGTCCGCGGCCGGGTAGCCGAAGAGTCGCTGCGCGCCCGGTCCCCAGTAACAGATCCGGTCGTCGCCATCGATGCCCAGCACGGCCACGGCCACATGCTCCAGCAGGGTGCCCGGCTCCGACCACAGCGGACCAGGAGCATGCTCTTCCCCCGGCCGGTCGGATGACACCAGGCCCCCTTTTCAGGCGCGCGCGGACCGACCGCGCGCACTCGGTCGCGGGTGGGCGGAGCTCTCAAGGCAATTCTGCCTGCTCCGCGCCGATCGGACATCACAGCCACCCAGGTGCCTCCCTCACAGCCACCCAGGTGCCTCACGGCCGAAGCACCGCTGTCCGGCCGGCCGGCACCACTCGCGCCACACCGGGCAGAGCCGGGAGCGTGGTACGCCCATGGCGCCGGCCGCCCGACGTGCCCGGTACCCCGCGAGGGCGCATCCTGGCTGGGGAAAGGTATGGCACTGCACTGGGTCCCCTTCCCACCATGGAGACGATCGAAGTGACATCTCCCGGCCGCGACGACCAGGTCGGCCGCGACGACCAGGTAACGGGTGCCGGACTGGACGGTGTCGCGGCAGCCCTCCTGGATGACCGGGCCCGCATCCGCTGGTGGTCGCGCGCCGCCTCGGAACTCCTTGGCTGGACGAGCGACCAGGTGACGGGAAAGCCCGCACGTCACCTTCTCGGGCCCCGCTCGGCCGTCGAGCCCCGCGGTGAGATCCGCCGTGTCCGCCGTCTGCGGCTGCGGCACAGTTCCGGCCGGCTGGTCGAGGCCGATGTCCGGCTGCTGGACTCGGACCACTCCGGCGGAACGCTCGTGGTGGGTGCGCCACCGGGTGCCGGTGGGGGCTGGGACCAGGACTCCGCGCTCGCTCGTGCTGTGCTCGGCCAGGAGGACATCGCCGTTGCCGAGTACGACATGGGCCTGCGGGTGGTCCGTAACAACGCCGCCTACGACGTACTGCGCCCCGATGGTGCCGGAGACGACTGGCTGCGGGAGCTGCCGGGCGGCGGGATCCACGGGACCGTGCGGGAGTTCACGAGCCGGGTGGCCGATACCGGGACGCCCGTCATCGCGGCCGAGTACCCGTTCGGTGAGCCCGGGTCGGACCGGATGCTGTCCCTCACCTGTATCCGGGTCACCGACCCGCTGGGAACTCCCGTCGGCATCGCCGTTGCCGCCATCGAGGTCACCGAGCGGTACCGGGCCCAGCAGCGGCTCTCCTCGGCGTACCGGAGCGCGTTCGAGATCGGGGGCTCACTCGACGTGAAGCACAGCGCCCGCGACCTGGTCGCCGTACTCGTACCGGCCCTCGGCGACCTCGCCTTCGTCGACTTTCCCGACGACGTACTGCAGGGGCGTGACCCGTCACCGGGCTACCCGGGACAAGAAGGTTCTGCCCCGCGTCGTGTCGCCACCAAGTCCGCCGACGGCACATGGCCCGCCCCGCTCGTGCAGTTGGGAGAGCCCATCCCACTCATTCCCGAGACCCCTGAGATCGCAGCCACGGTCGTCGGAGAGGTGCTCGTCGCGAACGCCGAACAGTCCCGTGGGATCCTCGGCCATGACCCCGAGCTGATCAGGCGTTTCATGCCGGAGGGCATGCGCGGATCACTGGGCTGCCCGCTCTACCACCACGGCCGGTTCTTCGGGTACGCCATGGTGTACCGCACCGACAATCCGTTGCCTTTCGACGACGCCGACATCAAGCTCATGCAGGACCTGTGTTACCGCACGGCTCTGGCCATTGACAACGCCTTCCGGTTCACCCGCGAACACCGGACCGCCGTCGTGCTCCAGGAGAGCCTGCTGCCGCCTGCGGCCACCGAGACCGCCGCCGCCGAGACCGCCGGCGCGTATCTGCCGGCGAGCGGCAGCGTCAGCGTCGGCGGGGACTGGTTCGACGCGTTCCCCCTGTCGTCGCTGCGGATCGCGCTGGTCGTCGGCGATGTCATCGGCCACGGACTGCAGGCCACGGCCACCATGGCCCGGCTCCGTACCGCCGTACAGACCCTCGCCGACCTCGACCTCCCGCCCGACGAGCTCCTCACCCGCCTCGACGATCTGGTGCAACGCATGGAGGGCGAGTCCCAGGAACCCGACACGGTCGGCGCCTCCTGCCTGTTCGCCGTCTACGACCCCGTCACGGGTGTGTGCCAGATGGCCAGCGCAGGGCATCCGCCGCCTGCCCTCGTCCTTCCCGACGGCAGGGTCGACTACCTTCCTGTGGTCCCGGGGCCGACGCTGGGTGTCGGCGACAACCCCTTCGAGGTGCTCAGTACGACGCTGCCGGTCGGCAGCGTTCTCGCCCTCTACACCGACGGCCTCGTCCGTCGCGCCAAGGACTCCGGCGACGGTGAGGCCGCTCTGCTCGAAACGCTCGGCCGGCTGGCGGCGGCGGGCCGGTCCCTCGACGAGATCGGGGCCGAACTGATCGGCAGTCACCCCACCGCGGAGCACCCGGACGATGACGTCACCCTGCTGCTCGCCCGCATCCGGGCCGTGGCCGAGCAGGACACGGTGATGTGGGAGTACCCCGCCGACCCGGCGGCCGTGCACGACGCCCGCGCCGACGTCAACGCCCAGCTGATGGCCTGGGGCCTTGAGGAGTTGATGTTCGCCACCGAACTGATCGTCAGCGAGCTCGTCACCAACGCCATCCGTTACGCGGGAGGACCTGTCGCCCTGCGGCTGATCCGTGACCGGGTTCTGGTGTGCGAGGTCTCGGACCCCAGCAACACCCAGCCCCGTCTGCGCAGGGCCCTCAGCACTGACGAGGGGGGTCGCGGCCTGTTCCTGATCGCCTCGCTCACGACCCGCTGGGGCTGCCGCTACGGCGCTCGGGGTAAGACCATCTGGACCGAACAGGCCCTCGTACCGAGCCTCTGACGAGCCCAGCCCGCGAAGCCGGGCCTGAGCGCCGCCGGGCCGCTCTGCGTAGCCTTCGTGACAAGAAGCAAGAGGGAAAGGGAGTTCCGCACATGACGCCGAAGCAACCCAAGGCCGAGCTCGACGCCCGCTACAGCTCCGCGCTCAACCCGCGCCCGGGCGCGGAGAACGTCACCGCCACCGACTGGGCCGAGGCCCAGCACCGTATGCGGGCCGCCGAGGTCTTCTGGATCACCACGGTCCGGCCGGACGGCCGGCTGCACGTCACGCCACTGATCGCCGCCTGGCACGACGGGGCGCTGCACTTCAGCACCGGGCCGGGCGAGCAGAAGGCGAAGAACCTGGCCGGCAACGCCCACTGCGCCATCACCACAGGGAACAGCTCACTCTCCGAAGGCCTCGACATCGTGATCGAGGGCACGGCGGAGCGGGTGACGGATCCGGCACGGCAGGACGAGGTCATCGCGGCGTTCGCGGCGCAGTACGGGGACCACATCACCTCGCCGGAGGGAACCTTCTACGGCTTCGGCGACGGCATCCGCCAGGGCAAGGACCTGCTGTTCGCGGTGGCACCCGGCACGGCGTACGGCTTCGGGCACGACGGCCAGGTGTTCAGCCACACCCGCTACACCTTCTAGTTCCAGCGAAGCGCTGCGCGGGCCTCGTCGTCGGCCGCGTACCGCTGCTCGGCTGGTTGGAGCAGAGCAGCGCGCAGGTTGCCGACCGACGGGTGAAGCTGAACGTCCCACCGCGCTCACGCTTCAGGAGTCCTTCCGTGTCAGTCCCCAGCTCCCCGCAGTTCCGCCCATCCCTTGTCGCTCTGCTGGCCGCTGCCTGCATGGCAGGGCTGGTGCATGCCCCGGCCCAAGCTGCGAACGGCCCCGCCGACGACAACCGCTCCCTGCGACGGCAATTGCAGGAACTGACCACCGCGCCGGGCGGACCGCCCGGCGCGATTGCCGTCCTCAAGCGCGAGTCCCGCACCGAGGTCTTCCGGGCGGGCGTCGCCGAGACCGGCACCGACCGTCCGATCGAGGCCACCGACCACATGCGCATCGCCAGTACAGCCAAGGCGTACAGCGGCGCGGTCTCCCTCCAGCTCGTCGACCGCGGGAAACTGCGCCTGAACGACACCATCGGCAAGGTGCTTCCCCGGCTGCCGCGTGCATGGCATCGGGTGACGCTGCGGCAGCTCCTGAACCACACCAGCGGACTGCCGGACTACTCCGCGGCCCCGGAGTTCCGGGCCCTGCTGGAGGAGAACCCGCGCCGCCACTTCGACTCCCGCCGCCTGCTGGACTTCGTGGCCGACGAGCCGCTGGCGTTCCGTCCGGGGTCCCGGTACGTGTACTCCAACTCCGACAACATCGCCGTGGCGCTGATGGCGGAGGCGGTGACAGGCTGCCGCTACGAAGATCTGCTCGCCCGGTACGTGTACCGCCCGCTGAATCTGCGCAGTACGAGCCTGCCGCAGGGCTACCGGCTGCCCGAGCCGTACATGCACGGCTACGACGTCACCCCGCCGAACCCGCCCGAGGACGTCAGCGAGGTGCTGGGTGCGTCGGGCGTGTGGGCATCGGGCGGGATCCTCTCGACGCCGAAGGACATGACGGCCTTCATCCGCGGTTACGCCGGCGGAAGGCTGATCTCCGACCGGACACGCCGTCAGCAGGTGAAGTGGGTGAACGGCGCATCAGAACCCGCGGGCCCAGGCAAGAACAAAGCCGGTCTGGCGATCTTCCGGTACACCACCCGGTGCGGCGTGGTGTACGGCCACACGGGCAACTTCCCCGGCTACACGCAGCTGATCGCAGCCACCCCGGACGGCAAGCGGTCGCTGACCGTCTCCCTCACCACCCAGATCAACAAGACGAACAAGCCGGAACTGCTGGAGCGGCTGCGGAAGGTGGAGGAGAACTTCGTCTGCGCGCTGTTGCGCTAGCGTGTGCTGATTCGCCTGGTGCAGTGCGTTCACACGAAGACGGCCGTCCTGCAGAGCCGATATACGCCGATGCTCGCCACCGCGGGTGGTGGCGAGCATCGGCTTGGTGCGTCAGAACTCACAGTTGATGGGCGGGTTGCCGGTGTTGACTTGGCAGGCGTCGAATCCGGCGCCGCCGTTGGCGGTTCCCTGGTTCACGTTGACCCTGAGGTAGTCGTTGCCGTCATTGCCGTCATTGCCGTCATTGCCGTCATTGCCGTCGGCGCTGCCGCCGGGTGCCAGCAGGCCGTCCACCACGATGTAGTCCGCGGCCCCGTTGCCGGCGACCTGGCCGCTGACCACGACGTTCGACCGGGACGTGATGTAGTCCTGGCCCGGGCCGCCGGTGACGACGCCCTGGGTGGGGCCGGTGAGAACGATGTAGTCGTTGCCACCGAGGCCATTTACCGTGTGGCCCGGGTCGACCGACGAACACCGGATGAAGTCGCTGCCGGCCGTGCCGTTGACGGTCGGTCCCGACTTCGGGACGCCGTTGACCGTGCAGGTGGTCGCGGCGTGGGCGGGCGAGCTCAGGGCGAGCGGGGCGATGACGAGCGAGGCGGCGCAGAGCGCACGCGCTGTGTTTCTGATCATGCGATCAGTTACGAATGGTGGCGAAAATCTCGCAATTCCTCACCGTGTGTAGCGGGATCCGTCCTCGGCAATCAGGTGCAAGGCGGCCTGCCGGCTGATGGCCTTGACCCGGCACCGACTGCCGGGAGGACCCCCGACGCACCGCGACCGGGTGTCGGCGGGCGCCGATACTGCGCTTGATCAGCCAGTTCGAGGTAGACGGTGGGCCGATCGCCAGGTGCAGAGCCGGGGACTCGTGGTTCAGCGGGCGTCCGCGTCCGTCTGGAGCTGCCGGGCATCGGCGGCGATCAGCTCCGCAGCGGGGGCCGGAAGGTCGCCGTGCACGCCGGCCTTGGCCGCTGTCGCCGCCACCTGGTCGTATTTGCCGTGGGCGAGCTTGCCGAGCAGGTCGGCGACGGTCTGTGTCCTGCCCTCGGAGGTCAGAATCAGATGCCCGAGGCCGGCCTGATCGGCCTTGACGGTGAAGGTGGTGGTGGCGACGGCGGTGCCGCCGGCGCCGGTCGTGGACACGCGCACGGTGTGCTCGCCGGCGGTGAACTGCGTCAGGTCGAGCACCTCCCCGGCCTTGTGCGGCCGGCCGTCGACCGTGATCTCCGTCTTCGCGGCGTCGGCGTGCTCCGTGTCGACGGCGACGACGGGGCGCTGGCCGCGGTCGAGGACGGCGTCGTCGGCCGGTGAGGTGACGTTCGCGGTCGGCTCGGGCGTGGGCCGGGCCTGTGCGCGGGACGCGTTCCAGGTGGCGAGTTCGGTGGGCCGGTCGGTGATGATGCCGTCGACGCCGTAGCCGTCGTACCTCTTCCAGTCCGCCGCCGAGTTGATGGTCCACACCATGGTGGCAACACCCGCCTTGTGCAGGTCCGCCACGATCCCCGGCCGGGTATCGAGGGCGCCGCCGCTCGGGTTGTACGACGACAGGTGCAGGTCCTTGGCGACGGCCACGGGATCGGCGTCGAGGCCGCCGACCAGCAGACCGATCGGCAGCTCGGGGGCGAGCTCATGTACCCAGCGCAAGTGGTCCCGGCTGAAGCTCTGCACGAAGACGCGGTCGGTCATCCGCTCGGCGCGCACGACGTCGATCATCGCGGCGACCTCGCTCTTGCTCTGTGCCCGCTTGACCTCCAGCAGGAGTTCGCCGCCGCGGGTGCGCAGGTCTACCAGCTGCTCGGCGAGCGTGGGCACGTGTGCGCCGGCGAAGGCCGGGGCGAACCAGGAGCCCGCGTCGAGGCGGTCGAGCTGGTCCGAGGTGAGGGTGGTGATGTCGCCGGTGCCGTCGGTGGTGCGATCGACGGTGTTGTCGTGCATCAGATACGGCACGCCGTCCTTGCTGAGCTGGACGTCGTTCTCGATGAAGTCCGCTCCTCCGCGGCGCCCGACCTCCTGGGCGTACATCGTGTTCTCCGGCGCCGCGGAGGACGCTCCGCGGTGTCCGATGACGGTGACGGGAGCGCCCTCGGGGCGGAGGTGGCTGCCCGGCCCCAGAGCGGTCACCTTCACGTCGTCGAAGGAGACCTTCGCGCCGTTCACGATCAGCGCGAGACCGCCGTCGGCGGAACGCTGGAGCTGGTTGGTCTTCGTGAGCTGCTTGCCGTCCAGGAACCAGACGGCTCGATGGCCGTGCACCTCGATGCGCACCTTCACGTCCCGTCCGGTGGCTGCGGCGGTGGGGGCGGAGGCGGTGTTGGTGACGTTCCACGAGCCGCCCGGAGTCAGTTGCGCGAATTCCACGCCGTTGGGGGCGGTGCTGCCGCTGCGCAGGGTGGCGATCCACCACGGGGTGGCACCGGATGCGGGTACGTCCATGCCCATGGCGAACCAGCGCGAGGCATCGTTGACGCTCTCGAAACGCGCGGTCGCCTCGAACTGGAAGTCGCTCAGATGGGGGCCGAAGGTGAGCTTGTTGGAACCGGAGGTCGCCGTGCCGACCAGGCGGCCGTCCTTCACCTGCCAGTTGCCGTCGATCGCGCGCCAGTTCGCGGGTATGGAGCCGGATTCGAAGTTCTCGGAGATGACCACGTCGCCGGGTTCAGGGGTGATGTCGGCGTGGGCGGCAGGGGCGAGGGAGAGCAGCGTGAGCGAACCGGCGGCTGCGAACGCCATGGCGAATCTGCCAGGTGCGGACTGGTTACGGGATGTCATGCTCGCGGAGAGTAGGTGAGGGTGGCGACAGCAGGGCATCCTGATCATTAACCAATAGGGAACCCGAGGGGACTTGGCGAGAGGGACGTTCCCGCTCCCGGCCGACGCTCCTTGAATGCCGAACTGTCCCGCTGGAGTTGGGGGTAATTTCACCCGCCGAACCCAAGCGGGACAAGCGGCGCTCATAGGCTCCCTGCGACGATCCGGACTTCAACCGAAGGTTTCCGATGCCTGACCGCATAAGAGTTGTCCGTGCTCTCGCTGCCGGCGCTGCCCTGGCCGCCATCGTCTCCCTCGCGACTCCGGCGCAGGGATCAGTCAGCACCGTGACCGCCGAGACGACCGGGAGCACCGCCCAGCAGACGGCGAAGCGGATCAAGAATCCGATCGTCGCCCATCGCGGTTCGCCGCGCGTCGCGCCGGAGGAGACGTTGGCGGCCTACCGGGCCGCGATCGCTGAGGGCGCGGCGGTGCTGGAGGGCGACGTCCAGCTCACGCGGGACGGCGAGCTGGTGCTGGTCCACGACGACACCCTCGACACCACCACCGACGCCGAGCAGATCTTCTCCGACCGGGCGCCGTGGCGCGTCGGCGACTTCACGCTCGCCGAGATCAAGCAGCTCGACGCGGGCTCGTGGGTGCATGAGAAGTTCGCGGCGGAGCGCGTCCCCACCCTCGAGGAGGTGCTTGTCCTGGCACGCGGGAAGACCGGCTTCAACCTCGAGATGAAGTCGCCGCAGAACAGCCCCGGCGTGGCCACCGAACTCGCCGCACTTCTGGCGGAGTACGGCTACACCGACGATCGCGTGAACCCGCGCACCGGCATGTCCGAGATCGCGGTCCACTCCCGGGACGAGGCTGCGCTGCGCGAGTTCGCCGCGCTGCTGCCCCAGGTCCGCATCTCTTGGCTGTCGGGAGGCCCGATGCTCGACGACAGCCGGTTGGCCGAACTCGCGACGTGGACGGACGCCGTGTACGCCTCGCCGACCGTGACTACGGCCGCGGACATCGACCGCGCGCACGAGGTGGGCCTCAAGGTGTACTCCGACCCGGTCGACAGCCCCACGTCGATCCGGTTGGCGCGGAACCAGGGCTATGACTACCTGGTCACCAACGTGCCGGCTGTCGCGAAGCGCGTCGTGGCCGGCAAGGACCCGCGCCTGGGCCTCGACGGCGTCGAGATCGCACACGTCATGGAGAACCCGAGCGGCGAGGACAATCAGCCCGAGAACGGCGAGTACGTCGCCCTGCGCAACACCACCGACCGGCCGATCGACATCTCCAGCCACACGCTGACCGACCACGCCGCCAACATCTGGCTGAGCACCGGCGACAAGGCCGTCATCCAGCCGGGCGGCCTGTTCCTGGTCTACGTCAACACCGGCACCAACAGGGCCGACGCCTACTACAACGGTTACTCGGTCGGCATGTTCAACAACACCGGGGGCGACACCGTCTACCTGATGGACGAGAACATGAACCTCGAGGACGTCTACTCCTACGTCCTGCCGTGACCATCCCGCGTGCGCTGCCGCAGCCGCAGCCTCTGGACCACCCCGCGCCCGGTGTCGTCGGCCAGTCGCGGCCGCCAAGCGTTGGCGAGGCAGTACGAGTGGGTGCTCACCGGGGTCGGCAGGTTGCGCCTCGGGGCCTTGCCGATGGTCAACGACCGTACGCACCCTGGACATTGGGGCCGTCCATGGGCTAGAAGGAAGGCTGCCTGCTGGCGTACACGGAGCAGCGTGGCGTAGCGGCGCGAGACCCCCGGACAGCCCTGGAGAGGAACGCCTGATGTCCTTCGAGCCCGTGTACATATCCCGGCGCAATGCCCTGCGGGCCGGCGCCGGCGCAGCCGCCGTCGCCGGTCTCGGGGCCGGCCAGCTGGCTGGTGCGAGCGGCACCTCGGCAGCCGCTCCGGCCGACCTGTCGGACACCGGGTACATCATGAGCTGCGACGAGTGGGGTGCCCGGCCGCCCGCCGGGGCGCTGTCGACACGGACGGGCTCCACCCGGCGGATCGTGGTACACCACATGGCGTTCCCGAACACCGCGGACTTCTCGATGGAGGCGGCCATCGCCTGCGCCGAGCGTGTCCAATACATTCACATGGACAAGAACGGCTGGTCGGACACCGGAAACCACTTCAGCATCAGCCGTGGCGGTTATGTGCTGGAAGGCCGCCACGGCAGCCTGGACGCGCTCGATGACGGCGGCTACCAGGTCGTCAGCGCGCATGCCGTCGGCCAGAACACCCAGTCGATCGGCATCGAGAACGAGGGCACCTACATCGACGAGCTGCCCACCGGGAAGCTGTGGTGGTCGCTGGTTCAGCTCTCCGCCACCATCTGCACCCAGTACGGCTTCGGCGCCCAGAACATCACCGGCCACTGGGACTGGAACAACACCCAGTGCCCCGGTGCCAAGTTCTACTCCACCTTCCCGCAGCTCCGACTCCACGTTGCCAAGCGCCTCGGCCAGGACCCGAGCACCATCCCGGCCCGTACCTGGCCCGACACGTTCACCTCCTGCGCGGGCGCCACGGTCCGTACGCTGCAGCACCTGCTGAACACCCACGGCTTCAACCTCGTCGCGGACGGGGCCTTCGGACCGGCCACGCTGGCAGCGGTGCGCGCCTTCCAGACGGCGCACGGCTTCCCCACCGCCTCGGACGGCACGATGACCGGGCCGGCCTGGGAGGCACTCGCCCCGGAGATCGGCATGGGTGCCACCGGGTCCGGTGTGCTCGGTGTCCAGTCGATCCTGGCGACCAAGCTGTACGCCGTGAAGGCGACCGGCACCTTCGACCGGGCGACGTGGGTCGCGGTCGCCAAGCTGCAGGCCCTGCACGGGCTCCGGGTCACCGGGCGGGTGGACCTGAGTACCTGGTGTGCCGCGCTCGGCGGCGTGGTGGAGGAGAACTTCCGCGGGCTGAAGGGCCAGGCGGGGCTGGAAAGCGAACTTGTCGTGCCGGAGGCCGAGTCCCTGCCCCCGGTGACCCTCGCGCCGGACGGGGTCGTGGCGAGCGACGCACCCGCCACGCAGTTCGAGGAGGTCCCGGTCGACCAGGACGTTCAGGAAGGGGTGTAGGCCCTGCGCCGGCGGCGCCAGTCCCCAGGGCGCCGTCGGCCTTAGCCACCTTCGCCCCCCCCGTGAGGACCACGCTTTCCATCCGGGCTGCGGTCGGCCGACTCGTCTTCGTCGCCGGTGCGAGCGCGGTTGCACCTTCCACGCCCTACCCTCAGGCCGCATCTCGCGACCGAGCTTCTTCGGACCGTAGGAGACGAGAAGCGAGACGCGCCTGGTCATGTCGACGTCGCACCTCACGGCTCGTGGGACCGCTCCAAGCAATTGTGCCGCCCGTCGAGCGAGTGCTACATCGAGGTGGGCAGGTGCGGGGAGCGGAGCACGAGCAGGGTGATCTCGCTGGGAGCGAAGATGCGGAATGGCGGGCCCCAGAAGCCGGTGCCTCGGCTGGTGTAGAGCAGAGTGCGGGGGCCGTGATGGCTGAGGCCGGCGAGGGCGGGCTGGTCGATGCGGACCAGGTGGTGGAAGGGCCAGATCTGGCCGCCGTGGGTGTGGCCGGAGAGTTGGAGGTCGATGCCGTCGGCTGCCGCCCGGTCGATGAACTTGGGCTGGTGTGCCAAGAGCAGGACGGGTAGGTCGCGGTCGGCGCCGTTCAAGGCTCCGGCGAGGTGGGCGCGATGGCTGGCCAGGCCGGAGGACTCGGCGGTGACGTCATCCACGCCGGCGACCACGAGGGTGTCGCCTCCGCGTTCGAGCAGCAGGTGGCGGTTGCGGAGTGGCTCCCAGCCCAGCTCCTCCATCAGGTCGACCCAGCCCTGGGCCTCGCTGTAGTACTCGTGGTTGCCGGTGACGTAGACACGGGCACGAGTCGCCTGCACGGTAGCGAGCGGGGCGGCCTGGGCGCGGCGGCATTCGGCCGTGCCGTCCGCGATGTCGCCGGTGTGGCAGACCAGGTCGGCCTTCAGGGTGTTCACCGTTTCGCACACCTGTGCCGACCAGCGGGCGCGGTCGAGGGGGCCGTAGTGGGTGTCGGTGATGAGGACGACGCGTATGCCGTCCAACCCTGCACCTAGCCGGGGGAGTTGCACGTCGAGCTGGCGCACGCGTGGCACGCGGCGGGCCTCGGCGTACCCCCAGGCGAGCAGTACGGCGGCTACGCCGAGGACGGCCCAGGTGACGACTCGGGCCCGGTCCTGGCCATCGCCGACGTCGGCCACGGTCAGGGCGAGCCGTAGCAGGACGCCGAGCAGAACGGACCAGGTGAACAGGACCCAGCTGATGCCGAGCAGGGTGTCACCGACGATCGCCGCCAGGTCCTGCTGGCGCCGGCCGTGGCCGCGCATCATCGCGAGCGGCATGCCGACGAGGCCGAGGGCGAACAGTGCGGTGCCGGCGAGCGTGACGGGCAGCGGCCAGTGCTGGCCGGTGTGCAGGAGCACCCCGTACGGCACTGTCCACAGCAGGACAGGGGCGATCAGCGGGAGGTAGCGCATCAGGCGCTGCAGCCGGCTCTGCCGTTGTGCTTGCGCCTCACTGTCGGCGGGTCGGGTGTCGCTGGAGTCGGTCACGCTTCCCCTCACAAACCAGGCTGCAGTCCCGCGCACTGTACCCGGCCGCCCTCGGGCCGGCCGGACCGGCGTTCATGGGTGCGGCCCGTTGGGCGAGGGGTTCTCTGCGGGACGGCACGACTCCGCCGCAGACACCTCCTTGGCGTGAGCCCGATCAGGGCGTTACCGCCCCGGCTTGGTACTGCCGCCAGTGGAGTGCGCCGACGGGACGATGGCCTGACTCCCGCAAAGGGGCTTGTATGTACCGCGAGTTGGGGAGGCCGTGATTGGCGATGACGCCGCGGCTGGTGCGAAGCTGTCGGTACATCACGTGACCCCCTCCAAGTAACTGCGTAAGTCGTCAATGTGCCCCCTGGGTCGGCTTGCTGGCGACCTTCTCCAGGTGTGAGGCGATCACGAGCGCGTACCTCAAGGCCCGTCGGCCAGGTCCAGCCGGTGAAAGCCTCCGCAGTCTCGGCCTCGTTGTCTTCCAGAAGGTCTTGGAGCACGGCGACTCCCCGCCGGAACCCTTCTGTGAGGCTCGCGTCGACAGGCTGGCCCAGGGCTGCGTCCCCGGCCCTGTGCGTCACCGGAATCGAGATCGGTCCAAGCCCTGTGACGTCACGAGAGCCGAAGCGGACGCGAGGCCGGTGCCGCCCCGAGCTGTGCTGGTCGCGCCGAGAGGTGCCATGTCTATGATGCTCATCCTCTGATGAAGGGACTGACCTTGCGTCACCAGCCATACGTGAAGCGGCGAACCGTCCTCCAGGCGGCCGGAGTCGCCGCCGCAGCGGGCCTCGCCACCGCCACCGTCACCCCCGCCGTGGCCGCGCCGGCCGCCCGGGTGCCCCGGACCCGTGTCACGCCCGTCAGCAGTGTGGCCGGACGGACGGTCCGGGCGGACTTCCCCATCGAGTACGTCGGAGTCTCCTGGAACGGCCCCCGGCGCGGGGCGGGCATCCGGCTGCTCGGACAGGACGGCAGGCGCGGCGAGTGGACCGCGCTGCAGTCGATGTGCGCGGGCGGTGCCGACGGTGACCCCGCCACGCGCATCGGCGTGCTGGTGCCGGCCGGCGGTGCCGCCGGGTACGAGCTCCGCCTGCCGGACGGAGCGGGCGAGCTGCGCGCGGTCGCCGTCGACACGGTGAACGGCCCTACGGCTGCGGCCTCCAGCGCCCCCGCGACCCGCCGCATCGGGAGCGTCGAGTACGTCACGCGCGCGGGCTGGGGAGCCGACGAGTCGCTGCGCTTCAAGGCGGACGGCAGCGAGAACTCGCCGCAGACCTACTACCCGGCGCAAACCCTGACCGTCCATCACACGGCCGGCGTCAACGGCGACCCGGACCCGGCGGCCACGATCCGGGCGTACTACTACCAGCACGCGATCACGAACGACTGGGGCGACATCGGCTACCACTTCCTCATCGACGAGGCCGGGCGGATCTACGAGGGCCGGTACTCGGGCGAGGACGGCCTCCCGGCCCACGACACCACCGGGAAGATGGTGACCGCCTTCCACGCCGCCGGGTACAACTCGGGCAACCTCGGCATCGCCCTGCTCGGCACCTTCAGCGACCAGTCCACGGCCGCGGCGGCCCGTGACTCGCTCACCCTGCTCCTGGCGGCGCTGTCCGGGGCGCACGATTTCGACCCACAGGCCGACGTCACCTTCGTCAACCCGGTCAACGGGGTCACGAGGAACGTTCCCATGATCAGCGGCCACCGCGACTGGCTCGCCACGGAGTGCCCCGGCACCACGCTGTACGGCGAGCTGCCGGCGCTGCGGGCGGACGTCGCCGCGGTCCTCTCCGCCTGACGGGACGGCCGCACGCCCGGCGGCGCCGGCGTGCGGCTGCCGTCGTCGGTGGCGGCAGCTCAGCGCGGTCGCCTCGCTGCTTTCTGCGACGAACGGGTCGAATGAAACCAGACGCGAGGGGACCGGGCCTCCTTCAGCACGCGGGTTCGCTGTCCAGGATGCCCTCGGCAGGCAGCGCACCTTCGATAGTCGCGCTCAGCCACTCTGCCAAGTTGATGCCCTGAGGCCAGTGGTGGCCCTCATGCGTGCACCACATCGGCCCGGCGGGGTCTCGGAAGTCAACCAGAGACCAGATGGTGCATCCCCAGTCGTACACCGGCACCAGGCCGACAGGGATCTGACCGGAGGGATCCGGCCCGTCTTGATAGATCTCTGCCAAGTCGTTCCAGTCGCCTTGGCTAGCTCCTCCGCGAACTCCAAGGATGCCCTCTGCCGGGCCGAAGCCTCCGTTTGCCACCTCCAAGTAGAGGTGCCGCAGCAGAGGCGGGAGAGGAAAGCCGATGATCTCCTCTGCCTCCGTGACCGCCCCCGGTGCCGCCGGCGCAGGCAGCATGCCCGCACCAGCGCAACCACGGACAGCCTTGACGAGCGATTCATCGATCACTTGAAATGGCAAGGCACCCTTTTGACCTGCGGGTTATTCGCCGGTTAGCACCCCTACCAGTAGCTCAGCACGCGCCGCTCCGTGCGGGCGAGGAAGGCCGGATTCCGAGCGATGTACTCCCCGTAGAGTCGGCGTTGGGTTGAGCCTGCACCATGAACGGGATCACATCTATGACGGTGGGGTGCGTTGCAGTGTTCGACGCGGTCTTGGTTCGGCTCCGGTTCGTCGACGACGCGAGTGCTGCGGCTGATGCGTCCCTCACGGCGGGCCCACGCTCGACGATGTCGGCAGTACCGCGTGCTCGGCCCGCCCTTTCCAGCCAGCCGATGTACCAGCGCGGGCCAAGGCCACAGGCTTCTTGCCATCGTCGAGGAGCGGCACGAGGCCGGAGACGTCTACCTGACGGTCGGATCAGGTTGCCCCTCGGTGGCTGCCACTCGTCGCCGACCTCGCAGCGCAGGATGTCGGTCCGCGGACACCGACGTGGCGCTGAGACGGGCAGGTCGCGCCTGTACTTCGTTCGCGTGGAACCTCCGACGCCTGGACGGCCAATTGGCTGCGCCGGGAACAGTTGGTCCGGTCGGGACGGTTGCATCGACCGAGGGGCCGGCGCCGCACGGGCGGGGAACACGGAGACCGCAAGGTCGTCCGTCCCGCCAGGATCCGGGCCCCAGGATCGCGGTGGCCCGCCACGCACTCGGACCACGACGTACTTATTGCAGGAGGACTGTTTCATGACTGACCAGCCGTTGACACTCATGGCCGTGCACGCCCACCCCGACGACGAGGCCACCGGAACCGGAGGGGTCCTCGCGCGGTACGCGGCGGAAGGCATCCGTACCGTTCTTGTGACGTGTACCGACGGTGGTTGCGGTGACGGACCTGGGGGCGTCAAGCCGGGCGATCCCGGGCACGATCCGGCGGCCGTCGCCTTGATACGCCGCCAGGAACTCAAGGCGAGCTGTGACGTCCTGAAGGTCAGCGATCTGGAGACGCTGGACTATGCCGACTCCGGGATGACGGGCTGGCCGAGCAACGACGCCCCCGGATCCTTCTGGCAGACCCCCGTGGAGGAAGGCGCTGTCCGACTCGCGGAACTCATGCGGCACTACCGGCCCGACGTCGTCGTCACCTACGACGAGAACGGCTTCTACGGCCACCCCGACCACATCCAGGCCAACCGCATCACGATGGCGGCGCTGGAGATGACCGAGCTGACACCGAAGGTGTACTGGACGACGATGCCCCGCTCGATGATGCAGCGGTTCGGGGAGACCATGCGCGAGTTTCATGAGGACATGCCGGAGCCGGATCCTGCCGAGGCCGCCGCGATGGCCGAGATCGGCCTCCCCGACGATGAGATCACCACGTGGGTGGACACCACCGCATTCAGCGGTCAGAAGTTCGATGCGCTGGCCGCGCACGCCAGTCAGGGCGAGAACATCTTCTTCCTCAAGATGGGCGAGGAGAGGTTCGGCGAGTTGATGGGCACGGAGACCTTCGTACGTGTCAAGGACGCCACCGGTGCGGCCGTACCCGAGAACGACCTCTTCGCCGGACTGCGCTGATCCGCTCGTCCGACAGGGGCCCGGGAAGCTGATCGGCCGCACGGCGCGAGCGAGCGGCCCCCGTCTGGACGGCGGCAACCGGCGACATCGACCCGTGGCTGGGCACGGGCGAGCGATGTGGGTCAGCTCGTGCCAGGACAGGTCGGTGTCGGCCGATGGTTCAGCTCGACGCGACTGGTCAGCGGCGGCCGGTGGCCAGAGTGACGAGGAACTGGCCGCCGCCCGGCTCGATGTCGGCGGTCACCGGCAGACCAGGAACGAGTCGGGAGAACCGGTCCACCAGCCAGTCCGCCGCCTCTTGGGCGTCCCGCCTGGTCGGACAACGGCCAACCATCTCGCGGCCCCCCTTGCGCTCCAGCCTCCCGGCAACGGTGATCAGCGGCGCAGGGTCGACCACGTACAGGCGGTCCGGCCAGGCGATGACCACCTTGACCGCGCCCTTTCGGGTGTTGCATCCGCGGTGCGCGAGCCGCTCGGCGACCTTGGCCTTCCGGTCTGCGGTCCGGCTGTCGACGCTGGGCCCCCGCGGGTCGTTCACCGATTCGTCGGGGTCGACCGCTTCGTCACACACCCAGCACCGCCAGCCATCGCGCTCGGCCACATCATCAAGGAGACTCATCCGAGCAACCTAGCGTGCCCGGCCGCCGGCCCGCGCACCTGGGCTCCAAAGAGAGGCGGGTTCGTCGCCGCCGTATCGGCAGGATGCCAATGGTGGTCAGGCGAAGGTCGTCGGGGGCCGGTTGAGCAGCATGGTGTCGGCCACCTGCTGGAGGTCGTCGCGGCCGATGTCGCTCGCAACCTGCACCGAGATCCCGTACGAGACGGACGTGACGTACCGGGCGAGCCGGTCCGGTACGGTGCCGGGCGGCAAATTCACCCTCGGCGACGGCGCGCCGGAACCGGTCGGCGACGCAGGCCCCGCCGTAGTTGCGCCAGGCGGTCAGCACGTCGTGGGTCCGCCGCCCGGGGTCGCCGGTGGCGAGTGCTCCCTGGAGGCCAAGGCAACCCCCGAGCCCGGGCTCGGCCGCTCGTTCCGGGTTGCCGAGGTGATCGCGGTCAACGGCCGTGTACCGGCGCGGATTCCGCCCGTCACCCACCTCCGCTGGAAAGATTCGGTCCGTGAACGACAGGACCTCGGGCCAGAAGGCCTGCGAGCTGCTTGCCCAGGCATCCCAGCACCCGGTTGCCAGTCCTCAGCGCGACGCGCTGGTAGCCGAAGCCGCAGTGTGGGCACGGCTGGAGCACGCAGCCGTCATCGAGCTTCACTCAGCCGCCACGGTCGACTTCGAGTCCGCCCTGGCCTCCTTCGCCGACCCTGTGCGGAAACTCGGCAGCGAGATCGGCAACCTGACCGAGCACATCAAGCTCAGCCAGAAGTAAGCGAGCACGCGGAAGGAGGGCACGACGGTGAGGCGCCTGCGCTCGGTCGCTCCGGCAGCGAGCAGGAGATACGGAAGCGGGCCGGAGCCTCGCCGCCGACCACGTCAGCGGGTTGTGGCGCCGCGCGGGTCGATGACCGCGCGGACGCCCGACAGGACGTCGATGACCGCCGCCACCAGGGACCATTCGTCGTACCTGAGTCTCTCGATCCGGCCCGCCGGGGACAGCATCAAATCCAGCCCTTAGGGGGAGCCCTTCTCAGCCAGGTCCAGCTGAAGGAGATCGAGGTTGAAGTTCTGGTACGCGTCGGCGTCCATGCTGATGCGCACCTGGTGCCGGCCGGCCTCGAGATACTGCCTCACACCGGTGGGCTGCAGGAAGAACGCCGAGTGGCTCGTGGTGTTCTGCACAGCGACGCCTTCGCTCGAACTGCCGTCGTCGAAGGCGAGGCGGTAAGTGCCGGCCGGGTCGTACGGGGACGAAACGCGCGCGGAGACGTCGTAGTACCCGGACTTTTCGACGGTGAAGTCGTAGTCGATCCATTCCCCGCCACGGATCCAGCACACGGACACGGCGCCTTGATGATCGCAGACGTCGACACCCTCGTCGGGCCGAGTGACGTTCCCACCACGGTTCTCCGGGTCGTTGTCGTGGTAGGCGATGCCTTCGCCGCCCCGCGCGAAGTCCTCGCCCTGGATGCGGATGGTGTGCGGGGCGAGTTTCTCTGCCCGGTCCGTCTTCAGCCAGGACTCGAGCGTCTCGATGTTGTCTGTCTGGAGCATGGAGGCGCCGAATGTGTCGACCAGGGCGCCCCAGCCCTTGGCGGGGTCGGTCAGGGACCGCTCGTCGGTGTAGTGATCGGCCAGCCCGAACCACATCGAGTTGATCCAGACCCTGCCGGTCGACCGCATCCGGTCGAGGACCGGCTCGCGGACGATCGCGTCCTCAGTGCTCTTGAAGACGACCTCGTACGCGACCGGCTGGTTCGCCCCGAATCCGTCGATGGCGCCGATGTTGCTGTCGGAGATGACGTGCATGTAGACCGCGTCAGGGTGGTTCTCGCGGAATTCCTGCACCTCGGCGACGGGCGCGCTGCTCTTGAACAGGCCGTTGCGCACCGTGCCGGTCTCGGTCAGGACCTCGTACATCTCCTCGCGGACGTTCCACCCCTTGTCCAGGTTGACCAGACCGCGGTCCTTGACGACCGCCATCGCCTCGGTCAGCGTGGGCACGCGCTCGTCGGTCAGCGCCGCCTGGGTGCCGCCCAGGCCCTTCTTCAGGCGGAGGAACTTGATCTGGGCCAGTGTGAGTTCGGTGACCCGGCCGGTCCCGTTGGTGGTGCGGTCCACCGTCTCGTCGTGCATGAGGACGAGGTGGCCGTCCTTGGTCTTGCGTATGTCGGTCTCGACGATCTCGGCTCCGTCGTCCAGCGCGGCTTCGAAGGCCGGCAGGCTGTTCTCGGGGGCTTCGCGCCACTGGGCGCGGTGAGCGGCGGTCATGATCTTGGCGTTCGGGCTGTGGTCCATCAGGTCCCGGTATGCCTTGTCGGCGTCGGAACGGGACGGAGAGGCCTGCTCCGAAGTCGGTGCGAGGGTCGCTTGCGCGGAGCACGCGGCCGTCGGAACGGCGAGGGCAAGGCCCAGGACGATGCTGGTGGCGATGTGCTTTCTCACAACGAGCAGAGTAGGCACGGGACATGGCGAGCGCATGTGACGCCCGTGTACGAACCTTGAATGACTGGCCGCTGTGCTTTGCGCGCGGTCGGTGGCAAGGAGGCGTCCGCGGGTCCCCCTCACCCGTACGTTCACCGGAAGCCCGGGGACCCTGCGTCTGCCGCTGACGCGGATCACCGTGCTCGAGAAGTAGCACCCGCCGGACGAACGATGGCGGCCGGCTTGGGCAATGCCCGGGCCGACTACCAATCTCATGTGCCGTTCTCGTGTGCCGCTACGACAGCGGCTCGATCCAGATGTTGCGGTACCGGATCTTGTTGCCGTGGTGCTGGAGGCGGATGGGGCCAGCAGTCGGCTCCTCCGGAGCGCCCGCGCCGGTCGGGCCGGTGATGGCCACGTTGTCGTGGACGGTCACGCCGTTCCACACAACGGTGACGCGCGTCCTCGGTCTTCGCACCCTTGTCGGCGAACCGCGCCGCAAGGAAGGCAATGTTGGACGTCTGCCAGGTGCACGGCGGGCGGGCGGAGTTGGTGTCGGCTGCCTTCTGCTGGTAGATCGCGGCGGCCTCGTCATCGGCGGGCGTGGTGTCGCCGATCGAGTCCAGGAGGTGGATCTCGTAGCGGTCCTGCGACCCGTTTGATGACGACCCGGTAGGTGACATCGCGCGCCACAGCCCTTTCGCATGTCCTGGGAATGACCGGTGCAATGACGCTTCGTCATTTCTCGAAGGTGGACACCTCCATGGCGGCCGAACGGTGAACGCCGAGCTGACGAGAGGTGTATCGCCGCAGGTGGAGCAGTGTTCAGGTGCTGCTTGGAAAGCGGTTGTGCGACCACGGCCTAGGCGTGTTGCGATAGTGCTGATCGTGCCGCACAACGATGTCTGATTTCCGCGAGCAAGACGCGTCGTTGCTGATCATGCTGGCGGCATGACGATTTCATCCACTACAGACTCAGTGACAGTGCTCGCCGGCATGTATGCAGCTGAGGCGGAGTACCTGGCGGCCGGCGGCCCTGGCGAGGCTTCGTTCGACTTGCTCGCCCCCTTCTTCGCGCCGAATGTCGAGCTGCATCAAGCGGATGCTCTGCCATACGGAGGTACTTGGCGTGGGCACTCCGGAATGACGGAGTTCTTCCTTGCGATGGGACAGGTCTGGGAGACGTTCGACATGGTGGAGCAGGAGTTTCTCGCCACCGGTGAGACTGCGGTCGTGCTGACTCAGGTCCGTGCTCGCGTTCGTGCGACTGGCCGTGAACTCAGCTTCCCCATCCTGCAAACGATCACGGTCAAGGACGGCCAGATCACCGAGGTCCGTCCGTTCTACTGGGACACTCAAGCCATCGCCGACGCATGCGCCGGGTCCGCGCCGACAGACTGAGAACGCCGGTAAACCTGCTGGTCACAACCACTCGTCAAGGACTTCGGCCAATGCAGTCGCCTCGTAGTGGACGGCAAGTTTGCCGTACCTCGTCGCCACGGCCCTGTGGCGCTTGAGACGGTTGATTCCGCACTCCAGGGCATGCCGCTCGCGGTAGTCGGTCTTGTCGAACTTCGGTGGCTGGCCGGCCCGGGAGCCGAGCTTCTGGCGGTTGCGGACCCGGTCCGAGGGCATTGGGATCGTCGCCTTGATCCCGCGTCTGCGCAGGCAGGCCCGGTTGCTACGAGAGTCGTACGCCTGGTCGGCACGCACTCGGTGCGGGCGCTTGCGCGGCTGTCCCAGGCCCAACCAGGGGACCCGGATTGCTTCCAGGATCGGCTCGAACTGCGGGGAATCACCCCACTGACCGGCCGTGATCACCACCGCCACGGGCTTCTGCCCTTGCTCGACTACCAGGTGGATTTTGCTGACCAACCCGCCGCGGGACCGACCGAGTCCGTGGGTCGGCCGACTCGACGGCAATGCCGCCGGGCTGGAGATCCCCCCTTCGCCGCCCCGGCGGCGTGCTGGTGGGCCCGGCATACGGTGGCGGACACGGATCGGAGCCCCGTGGCGGGACGTGCCCGAGGGCCGTCCGCCGGTCTGGACGCGGCGACAGCTGATCGACGGACTTGATGCCCGAAGGCAACAACAGCTCCAGCTGGACCCACTGGCCGTTTGTCAGATCCCCACGTCCCACAGGACGTGATCATCCACGAACAAGATCCACTTTCGCAACGGACCTCAGATCGCCCCCCTCGCACCCGCTACGCCTTCCGTACGGACGTCCAGCCTTGGCGGCGGAGGCTTTCGAAGCCGTCCAGGAGGAGGTCCAGGGCGAATTCGAACTCGAACTGGTCGTCGCAGCCGCCGCCGACCGTGGAGCCCCCGTCGTGTGCGGCCGTCGCGGCCAGTTCCGCGATGTGCGGGTAGCGCGCCGCCAGCCCGGGGTCCGGCGGGCCGGAGGAGCCCGATGTGTCGAAGAGTTCCTGGCTGAAGCCGAGCAGGCGGCTGCCCATCGCGTGCATGACGTGGTGCGTGAGGTCGGCGGAGAGGCCGCCGTCCCGGAAGCTCCCGGCCATCGAGTCCAGGTACGCCAGCACGGCCGGGGTGGGGCCGGTCCGCGACTCGATGACCCGGGCCGCCCAGGGATGGCGCAGCAGGACCCGCCGGGCCGAGAGGATCCGCCCGCGGACCACGGGCTGCCAGTCGGGGCCCACGTCCGGCGGGTCGATCTCGCCGACGACGGCGTCGGCCATGCCGTCGAGCAGCTCCTCCTTGTTGGCCACGTGCTTGTAGAGGGCCATCGGTACGACGTCCAGCTCCTGCGCGAGTCTGCGCATGCTGAGCGCGTCGATGCCGGTGGTGTCGGCGAGTGCGACGGCGGCGCGCAGGACGCGGTCCCTGTTCAGGGGAATCCGTTGCGTGTGCGTGGCTTCCTGCCGGGTCATTCCGGTTCGGCCCCTTTCCTCCTCGACGGCACCCTCTCCTTGACGAGTGTACGTCGTACACCTATGGTCATTGTCAGGTGTACGGCGTACACCATCGCTGAGCGAGGGATACGAGAAGATGAGTCCTGACCGGAGAACCGCGGTGGCCGCCGGGTCGCTGTTCCTGCTGACCGAGGCTGCCGCGATAGCCGGGGCGCTTCTGTACCGCCCCCTGCTGGGCGCGGCGGACGGCCCGCTCGCGCAGGGCACCGACACGCGGGCGTTGCTCGGGGTGCTCTGCGAAGTGGTGCTGGTCGTGGGGGTGGCCGGCACCGGGGCGGCGCTGTTCCCCGTCCTGCGGCGCCACGGCGAGGGGCTCGCGCTCGGGTACGCATTCGGGCGGCTGTTGGAGGCGGCCGTCATCGCCCTCGGGATCATCGCCGTCCTGGCGCTCGTCACCCTGCGGCGGGACGCGGGGACGGCGGAGGGCGCCGACGTCGCACTGGCTGCCATGCACGACTGGACGTTCTTGCTCGGGCCCAACGTCGCCCTCGGCCTGAACACCGTCCTGCTTGCGTACCTGGCGTACCGCGCACGGCTTGTGCCGCGCTTCATCGCCGTACTCGGGCTGATCGGCGGGCCGTTGATCTGCGCTTCGGCCGTCGCCGTGATGTTCGGGGCCTACGAGCAGCTCTCCGTGGCGGGGTCGGTCGCCGCGCTCCCGGTCTTCGCCTGGGAGCTGGGGCTGGCCGGATGGCTGATCGTCAGGGGGTTCGGGCCCGGCTCAGGCGCCGCGTCCCGGGCAGACGGCGAAGTGGCTGATCCGGCAGGTGCCTGTCGGTGAGGCCGACCCGAGCTTGAGGGCGGTGCCGTCCGGGCGACGCGTCGGCGCTGCACGGCCGTGACCGTGTGGGTGGGGTGTGGCGGCGACGGCGTTGCGGAGCTTCATGCAGGGATGCGTCCCTTCCGAAGGTCATCAAGAGGTCACTGGGGGGCCGACTCCAGGACGTGTTTCGGACCTCCCTGCGCAACCCAGCCATCAGCGTCTTCCGCCAGCATGGCCAGGCCGGCATCGCCGCCGCCCTCCGCCACACCGGCCGCGACTACCTCCGGCCCACTACGAACCCTCGGTCTCACGTGATGAACCCGGACAGATCCCGAACACGTAATAACCCTGGGCAGAGGACGGTCGTGGTGGGACCGCCCCACCACGACGTTCTACAGGATCGAAGGGGATCCGTCGCGTTGCGGGGGAATCGCCTGAATCGCCACGCCGTTCTGCTGGAGGGCGACGGTACGCGCCGGGGAGGGAATGCGGATGCCCTCCACGCGGTAGCGCTTGTGCAGTCGCTTGATGAACTCGTGCTTGATCCGGTATTGGTCGCTGAACTCACCCACGCCCAGGATTACGGTGAAGCTGATCCGTGAGTCCCCGAACGTGTGGAAGCGGACGGCGGGTTCGTGCTCGGGCATCGCGCCTTCGACCTCCGTCATGACCTCGGTCACGATCTCGGCGGTGACGCGCTCCACGTGCTCCAGGTCGCTGTCATAGCCGACGCCGACCTGCACGGTAAGGGTCATCTCCTGTTCCGGGCGGCTGAAGTTGGTCATGTTGGTGCTGGAGAGCTGGTCGTTCGGGATGATGACGAGGTTGTTGGAGAGGTTGCGTACGACGGTGTTGCGCCAGTTGATGTCGACGACGTAACCCTCCTCCCCGCTGGTGAGACGGATGTAGTCGCCGGGCTGGATCGTCTTCGAGGCGAGGATGTGGATGCCCGCGAAGAGATTGGCGAGCGTGTCCTGGAGAGCCAGGGCGACCGCGAGACCGCCGACACCGAGGGCGGTGAGCAGCGGAGCTATGGAGATGCCCAGGGTCTGCAGAACGACCAGGCAGCCTATGGCCAGGACGACGACGCGAGTGATGTTGACGAAGATCGTGGCCGATCCGGCGACACCGGAACGGGACTGTGTGACCGCCCGCACCAGGCCGGTGATCACGCGTGCCGCGGTGATGGTCGCGGCGAGGATGAGCAGGACCGTCAGGATCTCGTTGACGGCGTTGTTGACCCGGCCGGTCAGCGGCAGCGCCGCCGCGGAGGCCGCCACTCCGCCCGCGAGCGCCGCGACCGGCACCAGCGCGCGCAGCGCGTCGACGAGGACGTCGTCCCCGCTCCACCGGGTACGGGTGGCGTGCTTGCTCAGCCAGCGCAGGAGGATACGCAGCAGGACGCCCGCCGCGAGCCCGACGTTCACCCAGACGCCCGCGACGATCAAGTCGTGCAGCGTGAGGTCGCGGTTCACCGGCTGCCTACCGTCGTGCCGGGAAGGGGGCGTGCGCCCGATATGTGATGTGTCGTCACCTTGCTGCCACCTGCTGCTCGAGTCCGGGATGTCCTGGGCCCGCCGTAACGACGCGTCGTCGACCGGCGGGGCTCGCTCATCTTGCTACATGCGCAGGGGTGCTTCGAGGCAGGGCCGCTCGCGTCGGGCCATCTCCCACGGGCACCACCACGCACTTGTACCGCCTGCCGATGCACTACTGGCGTACGTACTGGGCACACGGCGATGCGGATGCTGCCGAGGACCTGGCCGAAGCGGTGACGTCGTTGACGTTGCCGGGCGTCAGCACGATGGACAGCGGGAGTCCCCGGCCGTCGAGGGCGAGGTGGACCTTGGTGGTCAGCCGGCCCCGGGACCGGCTGACGGCCTGACGCGCCTGCGAGCGGCCCGGATCTTCCAGTTCGTCCCCGTCTGCGACCCCTTCTTGCGGGCGTCGGCCGCGTGCTGGTGGGCCCGGTTGATCGTAGAGTCGACGGAGACGGTCCACTCCACCCGGCCCACCGCGTCGTCGAGGACCATCGCGAGCGCGCCCGCTGCCCCACCCGGCGACCCTGTCCGAGGCGCCGACGGCTACTGCCCACCGGCCGATCAGCATTCCCGTCGTCGGGGGACCCGAGCCGTCGCTGGCCGCTACTGGCCGAGCGCATCAACAGTGCGGCCGAGGGGGTCGGTACCCGGCACGTCGACGCCGTCCTGGTCCAGTATTCAGGCCGGGTTCAGCCGTGTTCGGGATGTTCGCAGGGACGTGACCGCGGATACTCCGCAAACAGCTCAAGGCCCTTCCTTTGCAACGGTCCGCGAGGAGCTGAGCTGCGGCGGCCATCGCCGCGTTGTTGGTGGCGATTGCCCCGTCGAGCGACGTGCGCGCCCGTTCGGCGAAAGCCGCGAGGGAAGTCCGCGCATCAGGCGGGTTGCTGCGATGCCGTAGGCGATGCCGAAGATCAGGGAGGCGAGGAAGGCCAAGTGCCTGGAGAACCCGTCGATCAGCGGGAAGATCTGCCAGTGGGTCAGGTAGATGTACAGGGAGTTGGTGGCCAGGAGGCCGGCGACCTGGTTGACGCGTTCGCGGCTGGGGAGGGACGGCGCCCACACGAGCACGGCGAACGTGGTGATGATGATCGCTTCTCGTCCGAGGTCGCCGGGGAAGAAGCCGGGCACCGTGACCAGAGCGGCGGCCGTGACAATGACCCGCTGTGCCTTGGTGCCGGCCTTCGCCGCCGTCCAGCCGAGCGCGAACAGCCAGAAGACGGTGACCGCGTCAGGTATGTGGGCGCGGTCGGGGAGGCCGAGCAGTTCATAGCGGGTGAGCAGGCCGAGGGCGGCGAGCGTCAGGGGCAGGCCGTAGGGGAACCGGCGCTCTGCCCGGTCCGCGAGAGGGAGCGTCAGGAGGGCTACGGCGGCGATGAGGATGTAGACCAGCGCCTCGATGAACCAGAAGTGCATGCCTGTCTTGCTGTCCTCGGGCCCGAACACGCTGTCGAGGAGGGCGAGGTTGGCCAGGGTGTAGTCGTCGTTGAGGAGGAGTACGAAGCCGATCCAGATCATGGTCGGCACCGCGATCCGCGCGATGCTGAGACAGGCGCGCCGGATGCGTTCGCCGCGTTCGGCGGTGGTGAGGTGGAAGCGGGCGAAGTTGTAGCCCGCGATGGCGAGGAGCAGGTGCGCTCCCCCCTTGATACCGAAGACGGGGATGTGCGAGCCGACGATGCAGAAGATCGCCATGGCGCGCAGGGCGACGCTGGTCTCCAGCGCCCGCCTGCGCGCGGGGATCCGTCCCTCCGGCGGTCTGAGTTCCCGGATCGGCGTGATGTGCCAGTCGGTCGGCAGGTGGCCGAGCCGTTCCTCGAGGTGGAGTGACATCTCGACGTACGAGAGGGAGTCACCGCCCAGGCTGACGAAGGTGCTCTCCGGCGTCACTTCGGGCCGGTCGAGGATGCGTGCGTAGAGCAGGCACAGGTCCTCGGGGCCGCTGCCCGGAATTTGCTGGGGCTTCGATGGGGCGGAGTCGGCCGGACGGGTAAGTTCGCGCACCGCGCGGTAGTCGGGCTTGCCCGTGGGCAGACGGGGGAGGTCGGCCACAACGTGGACACGGACCGCGCGGGCCGGCAGGCCGCACTCGCTCGTCACCAGGCCACGTATCCGGCGGGCGTCGGCCGCACGTGTGCCGACAGCGGCGATCGCGAGTGCCTCGTCGTCGTCGGCGGCGCACAGCGCGGTGACGCCGTGCCGTACGAGCATCGTCTCGACCTGCGCGGGGTCGATGCGCAGGCCGAGGATCTTCGCGAACCGGCTGCGTCGGCCGACGATTTCGTACAGCCCGTCAGGAGTGCGCCGCGCGATGTCACCCGTGTGCAGCTCGTCCAGGGTCCGCCCGAGCGCGAGGTCGTCGGGGGTCTGTGCGTAGCCGAGCATGACATTCGGCCCCGCGTACACGAGCTCCCCGGTGCCCTCGGGCCAGTCGGCCAGCGGTTCGAGGCGGAAGGATCCACCGGGGATCGGAACACCTGCTGCCTCGGGGCGGGTTTCCGCGAGGTCCGGCGGCAGGTAGGACATGCGGGCCGTGGCCTCGGTCTGCCCGTACATCGCGAACAGCTCCCAGCCGGCGGCGCGGCCGAGAGCCGCGTAGTGCCGGACCCTGTCGGGCGCGAGCCGTCCGCCCGCCTGGGTGACGTAGCGCAGGTGGGGCAGGTCCATCGCGGCGAAGCCGACACGGTCGAGCAGGTCGAAGGTGTACGGGACACCGGCGAAGGTCGTCCCTCGGGCGGTCCGGAACAGCTCCCAGAAGCAACTGTCGGCGACCGAAAGGTCGGTGAGGATCACTGCGGCGCCGTGCAGCAGGTGGCTGTGGATGACGGAAAGGCCGTAGCAGTAGTGCATGGGCAAGGTCGTGGCAGCACGGTCGGTGTCCCGGATTCCCAGGTACTCCGCTATGGACTCCGCGTTGGCCTGAAGGTTCTCGTGTGAAAGCCGCACCAGCTTCGGCGACCCCGTCGAGCCGGACGTGCTCAGAAGGAGGGCGAGGTCCGGATGCAGGTCGTGCGCGGAGACGGTACGCCGCTCGTCGAGCAGCCACTCCCCGTCGGCATCGGGGCGTGCCACGACGTCCGGGTTGTACGCGCCGATGAGGGACTGCACTGCCTCTGGGTGGTCGCCCGGCACGAGCAGGACCGGGTGTCCGGCCGAGAGTGCCGCCAGATGGACGACCAGTGCCTCGACGGTGTTGGCGCCGACCACCAGGACCAGTCGGCGCTCGCGACCCAGGCGATGGGCTGTCGCTTCCACTCGGGCGGCGAGCTCGCGGTAGCTCACGGGGCCGTCGGCGGTGATGACCGCGGTGCGGTCGCCGTGGGTTGCGAGCTCGGTGGCGAAGGGGACGTTCCTGGTGCCTGGCACCGGGGCGGAAGGGGCGGTCATGAGCGCATCTTAGGAAAGCCTTACCTCATGGACAGTCACGGGGAAGTCACAGGTAAGGCATGGAAGATCCATAGGGAATTCACAGGTAGGGTCGGCTCCGCCGAACCCCGATGCGGCCAAAACGTTGTGTTCGTCACCCTTGACCTTTAGGTAAGCTTTACCTTACTTATTGGGCGTACACAGGTTCTCGCAGCACGCGCAGGAAGGCTTCCCATGCGACGCCCCTTGGCCCATCGTCTCGCCGCGCTCTCCACGGCGGCGCTCCTCCTTCCCGTCGTCGCGGGCTGCGGCGTCGACGAGGACGATGCCGGGCTCGTGATCTACTCCGGGCGCAACGAGAAGCTGGTCGAGCCGCTTCTCGACGAGCTCGAGAAGGCCGTCGGCACCACGATCGCCGTCCGCTACGGCGAGAGCGCCGAACTCGCCGCCCAGATCCAGGAAGAGGGCGACAAGACCAAGGCGGGCCTGTTCTTCTCCCAGGACGCCGGCGCCCTCGGCGCCCTCTCCACCAAGGGCTTGCTGGCGAAGCTGCCCCAGACCTCGCTCGACAAGGTCGACCCGGCGTTCCGCGGCGGCGCGGGCGACTGGGTCGGTACGTCCGGGCGTGTCCGCGTCCTCGCGTACAACCCCGGCCAGGTGTCCAAGGTTCCCGACACCGTGCACGACCTGGTCAAGCCGGAGTGGAAGGGCAAGGTCGGCTATGTCCCGACCAACGCGTCCTTCCAGGCTTTCGTCACCGGCATGCGCGTCCTGGAGGGCGACGACGCCACCCGCACCTGGCTCAAGGGACTCAAGGCCAACGAGCCGAAGGTCTACGAGAACAACCTCAAGGTTCTCGAAGGGGTAGGCGAGGGCGAGGTCTCGCTCGGCCTGGTCAACCACTACTACTGGTACGAGCAGGTCGCCGAGAAGGGCGAGAGCGAGGTCAAGGCGAAGATCCACTTCCTGCCGGGCGGCGACCCGGGCGCACTCGTCAACTCGGCCGGAGTGGGGATCCTCAAGGGCAGCGACCAGGCGCCGGTGGCGCAGAAGGCCGTCGACTTCCTGCTCTCGGAGAAGGCGCAGAAGTACTTCGCCGAGGACACCAAGGAGTACCCGCTGGCCGCCGGCGTGACCAGCACCGTCAAGGAACTGCCGCCGCTGGCCTCCCTCGACGCCCCCAAGATCGACCTCGGCAAGCTGGAATCGCTTCAGGAGACCCTGAAGATGCTCCAGGAAGCCGGGATGGTCTGACCCTCATGCACTCCACGGATCCCGTCGCACCGGCGGATCCCGCAGTCCGCCCGGCAGGCGCCACCGCGCCGGCCGGGCGGCTGCGTGCCGGGCGCCGCCCGCCCGCCGGCCTGCTCGTTCCCGCGGCCCTCGCCGCACTGTTCGCGCTGCTGCCGCTCGGCTACCTGGCCGTACGTTCCCTGGAACGAGGCCCCGCGTTCGCCTGGGACGTCATCGCCGACGAGCGCACGGCACTGCTGCTCGGCCGCAGCATCGGACTGGCCGCCGTCGTCGTATCGGCTTCCCTCCTGCTGGGCGTGTCCCTGGCCTGGCTCACCGTACGGACCGCGCTGCCCGGCGCCCGGACCTGGTCGGTTCTGGTGACCCTGCCTCTGGCCGTGCCGAGCTACGTCGCCGCCTTCACCTGGCTGTCCGCGTTCCCCGGCCTCGCGGGCTTCGGAGGCGCCGCCCTCGCGTTGACGCTGGTGAGCTTCCCTTACGTCTACCTGCCCGTCACCGCCGCACTGCGCGGGGCCGATCCGGCACAGGAGGAGGTTTCGCGCTCGCTCGGCCACGGGCCGCTGCGGACCTTCCTGCGCGTCACGCTGCCGCAGTTGCGCCCCGCCGCGGCCGGGGGAGCCGTACTGGTCGCGCTGTACGTGTTCTCCGACTTCGGCGCCGTCTCCCTGATGCGCTACGACACATTCACTCGCGGCATCTACACCTCGTACCGAGCCAGCTTCGACCGCACCCCGGCCGCCGCACTGAGCGTCGTCCTGGTGGTGATGACGATCCTGCTCGTCGCCGCCGAGGCCCGTACCCGGGGCCGCGCGGGCCACGCCAGAACCGGGACCGGCACGGCACGCCCAGCCGTCCCCGCAACGCTCGGCCAGTGGCGGATGCCCGCCCTGGCCTGGTGCACGGCGGTCACCGCCATCGCCGTCCTCATGCCGCTGGCCACGCTCGGGTACTGGCTGTCCGTGGGCAATTCCGCGACCTGGGACCCCGCCCGGCTCCTCGACACCGCAGGCACCACCCTCGGCGTCGCCGCCGCGGGCGCCGCCCTCACCACGCTCCTCGCCCTGCCGGTCGGGGTCATCGCCGCCCGCCACCGCGGCCGCACCGCGCACCTCCTGGAACAGTCCGCCTACGCGGGGCACGCCCTGCCCGGCATCACCGTTGCCCTGTCCCTGGTCTTCTTCGCGGTCCGCTACGCCGAACCTCTCTACCAGGAACTCCCGCTGCTCGTCTGCGCGTACGCCGTGCTCTTCCTGCCCGTCGCGGTGGCCGCCACCCGTGCTGCCGTCCTCCAGTCCCCGCCGGTCCTGGAGGACGTAGCCCGCTCACTCGGCCGCAGCCCTCTGCGCGTACTGCGCGAGATCACAGTGCCGCTGGCCGCGCCTGGGGTCGCCGCCGGAGCTGCCCTCACCTTCGTCGTGTGCATGAAGGAACTCCCCGCGACGCTCCTGCTGCGTCCCACCGGCATGGACACCCTCGCCACCCGCCTCTGGACGGAGACCGGGACCGGCTCGTTCGCCGCGGCAGCCCCCTATGCCGCGGCGCTGATCCTGTTGGCGGCCATCCCCTCCTACCTCCTCGGGCGGCACCGCACATGAACGACGTACAGATCACCGGAGTTTCGAAGTCCTACGGCCCGGACGCGCCCGTCCTGCGCGAACTCGACCTCACGGTCCCCGCAGGCACCCTCGCCGCTCTCCTCGGCCCCTCCGGCTGCGGCAAGACCACACTGCTCCGAGTCGTCGCGGGCTTCCTGCGCGCCGACGCGGGCACCGTCACCGTCGGCGGACGCATCCTGGCGGGTCCGGGAGTGCACCTTCCCCCGGAGCGCCGCCGCATCGGCATCGTCCCCCAGGAGGGCGCTCTCTTCCCGCACTTGAGCGTCGCGCGCAACGTCGCCTTCGGGCTGACCGGCCTCGACCGTACCGAACGACGGAGCCGCACGGAGGAGATGCTCGACCTCGTCGGCCTCGGCGGCTACGGCGACCGGATGCCGCACGAGCTCTCCGGCGGCCAGCAACAACGCATCGCCCTGGCGCGCGCCTTGGCACCGGAGCCGGCCCTGGTCCTGCTGGACGAACCGTTCAACGCCCTCGACAGCGCCCTGCGTACCGGGGTCCGGGCGGATGTCCGAGCCGCCCTGCGCGCCACCGGAGCCACCGCCCTGCTGGTCACCCACGACCAGCAGGAGGCCCTCTCCACGGCCGACCTCGTCGCCGTCGTACGGGACGGCCGCGTGGCTCAGTGCGACACACCGCAAGCGGTCTACCGCCACCCCGCCGACCCCTGGGTGGCCCGCTTCGTCGGCGACGCCGTACTCATCCCCGGCACCGCCGACCACGACACCGCAACGACCGCACTCGGCCGCCTTCCCCTCGCGGCACCCCCTGTCGGCCGAAACGAGGGCACCGTCCTGCTACGACCCGAGCAACTCCAGCTCACCGAAACCGCGACAGCCGCCCAGGGCACCGTCACCGACGTGACCTTCTACGGCCACGACGCCATGGTCACCGTCTCCGTCGACGGCCTGGAGAGCCCGGTCGGTATCCGGATCGCCGGGCCCGTCGCCGTACGCCCGGGCCAGCGCACCGGCATCCTCGTCAAGGGCGAGGCAACACTCCACCCATGAACCGGAGCCGTCCAGGGGCCCGGCCAGGCGGGGTAGCGTCGGCGGTCGCGAAGGGGAGCAGGCCCGCGAACCGGACGTCGACACAATGGAGCCCCCGTGCTCTCGGCGGCCGGTCCTGCGCCTGACGCGGGCGGGCGAGACGCTTGGGTCAGACATGGACGTGCCCGCGCCCTGCGGGCTCGATCGTTGGGTCATTCGCTGTGCCTGGCTGCCCGGCCGCACCTTCACCGGGCCGGACGACCTCAACATCCAGTCACCGCCTGGCTGAACATCGCCAACCGGCGCCAGCACCGCACCCTGGGCGCCCGCCCGATCGACCGGTGGGAAGGCGACCGGGCTCAGATGCTCACCCTGCCACCCGTCGATCCGCCGCGCTGGTGGCGCTTCGCCACCCGCATCGGCCGCGACCACTACATTCGCGTCGACACCTGCGACTACGCCGTGCACCCCCTGGCCATCGGTAGGAAGGTCCAGGTCTGTACGGACACCGACGAGGTCATCGTCACCCTCCCCCCCCGGCGGAGCAGAAGTCGCCCGCCACCCGCGGTGCTGGGCGAAACAGCAGACGATCACCGACCCGTCCATGCCCGCGCCGCGGCCCTCCTGGGCGATGAGTTATCGGAGGAGATCTGTCATCACTCCATCGACTCCAGAATGCGGTCGAGGGTCCGGCGCCCCATTCTGCTCATCGTCGGGTTGCTCTCGACGTAGTACCAGACCACACCCATAGCCTGTTCGAACGCCCATGCCTTGCCGCGCTCCCACTCCAGATCGTCACAGACCAGCGTCCGCCGGAGCACTTCCCGCGGGCCTGGATGCAACAGGTGCCAGGCACTGACCAGATCCAGCGCGGGGTCGGCCGGGCCGAAGCCGCCGGTGTCGAGTACGCCGCTGAGCCGGTCTCCTGCGACCAGTACATTGCCGGGAATCAAGTCACCATGGCTCATCACGTCGGCACCCGTGCGTGGCAACTCCCGAAAGCTGCTCCAGACCTGGCGCAGCCGGGGCACGTCGAGCAGCCCCTTGCTCTCCTCGAAGCACTTCGCCATCCAATCGTCGTGGTGAGCGAGACCGCCGCCACGACCCTCGCCGCTGAAAAGCCGCCCCCTCGTCTCGGCCTCCCGGAGGGCTGCGATGAAGGCCGCAAGGTCCTCGGCAAAAGCGTCCGACCCACTCGGGTCGGCATCAAAGGCGACCGTTCCCGGCAGCCATGTCTGGACCGACCACGGCATGGGGTAACCCGCTCCAGGCTTTCCCAAGGCGACGGGTTCCGGAGCGGGGAACCGAGACACCTGTGCCAGCTCCGCGCTCGCCTGGGCTTCCTGCTCCAGAACCGCCAGCGCCTCGGCAGCATCGGCCAGACGCAGGGGGAAACGCGCCGAGAGGTCGTTCCCGATGCGGAAGATGGCGTTGACCGTCCCGGTCGACGACACGAGTCGGATCGCCTTGCCGCTCCACTGAGGGAACTGTTCTCGGATCAGGGTCGCAACGATTTCGGCGGTCACGTCCACTTGGTCATCGTGCATGGTCACCTCTCGGAAGCTCTTTTACCAGTCCAACTCGAAACGCCGGAAGCAGACCAGATCAACTGAGACGACAGCCAGTATTCAGACGTCAGGGGCCAGATCAACTGAGATTTTCGACCACCCAGGTGTCTCAACCGTTCTGGTCGCCCCAGGTCGCAGCCGCAACTTCGGCCCAGATCACTCGAGACGGGACAAAGGTTGAGCGATTCTCATCGAAAGTTGAGTGAGGCCGTGGGCTCGCCACCTGCTACGAGAAGACGGCCACGGTGTACCTGGCCGGACTCCACGTCGTGGGCATCTTCCTCTGGTCCGCACGTGACTTGAACGACGCGATGAAGTGTGGACCTACGGTTCTTGATCAGTGTTCGAAGGCGGCGGGCGCGAAGGTCCCAGCCCTCATCCCAAGCCCTTGCGCCTCAGTACCTGCGGTGTCTCGCCGTCTACGCGGTTTCGTTGCCAACAGGGCGCGGCTCCATGTCCGGCCTCGTCGAGGGGGCCTTGCTGCCGTTGCGGCACACAGTGGGTACCTGGCCGAAATATCCGCAAGTGTAAGAGGTGCTGGCCAGCAGCTCGGCCGTGACTCGTACACCGCTGAGCTCCTCGGCGAGAGCGAGCTTGCCCGGCTGGCTTGGCTCCTCGTCCTGGGGGCTGAGATCAACTCCGACACGCTGCGACCGATCGGGCACGCCTGTTAACCCGCTGAGCAAGTTGCTACTACACAAGCTCGAACCTGACCGGAGCCACGGATGGGATGGAGATTGTGTCGCCCTCAGCGAGACCTTGGGGGTCCTCGTAATTGACGGGTAGCACGATCAACATCGTGTGCGGACGCGGCAGCCACCCAACGTCTTGAGGCGGGTCGCGATACCTGATGTCGATCACCCGTACCAACTGCTCGGGAATACCCAAGCCGCAGCTGTCGCCCGCAGATAGCGTCCAGGGGGCAGGTTCGGTCTGGAAGAGGCTGATCCGAGACTCGAAGGAGCCTTGCTTGCGCGGGATGGCGTACTGTCCGTTCCACTGGATTGCAGAGTCAGGATCGACCTGCTCCCATGGCCAGACGATGGAAACTTCCCAGTCTGAGACCTTGACCACCCGTGTGAGGGTGAAGGCACAGCTGACACGCAAGATGTCGCCCACCTTGATCGTCTCGTCGTTCATGATCACCCTTGTCGCTCCCTGCCACGTGTGCACTGCACCGTAACGCGCGGCTGGCGTGGAGCGGCTTCGGGCGGGAGCTGCCATGGGGCGAGAAACCCTGGGGCTTAAATACTGCAGCCACAGTTATTGGGGGGAGTGGCTGAGGCGGGCTCGGTGCTGGTGGCGGCGTCGCCAGCGTGACCAGTGCAGGATGTGTCCGGCCGCGTGCCGGACGGTGTGGACGACCTTGGCCAGCAGGCGGCTGATCTCCTTCACGCTCAGTCGGATCAGGTCGCGGTTACCTCCCCTTTTCGCCGGTGCTGACTCGCAGCGCGGTCAGGTGGGCGGCGGCCGCCAGGGCCAGGGTGATGTGCCGGTACCAGGCCCGGTAGTGGCGTGCCTGGTAGTGGTCCAGGCCGGCCTCTTCCTTGACCGCCTGGAAGCATTCCTCGATCGCCCAGCGGGCGCCGGCGGCCCGCACGATCTCCGCTAGCGGAGTGCCCAGCGCCGCGTGCACCAGGTAGTGGGCCCGCTCTCCGGTGGTTGGGTGGCGGCGGATCAGCAGCTCGGTGGAGAAGCCATCGGCGGCGTCTCGGTCCGGCAGAGAGACCTGGGCCCAGGCGTACTCGCGCAGCCCGTGGACGCCGTCGCCGGCCGAGCGGATCTCCCAGACGTCCTCGGGCAGGATCGCCGCCAGGGTGCGGGCGTTTTGCCCGCGCGACCCGAGCCGGTGTTTGTAGCCGATGGCCCGCACATACGTCAGGTGTTGGCCGGTCAGCCAGGACCTGAGGGCGGGGTTGTCGGCGTAGACCTCGTCCTTGCACACCCAGCGAAACGGCACCCCAGCCGCCACCGCCCGCTGCAACATCGCCTCGGCCAGGGCGGGCTTGGTGGCGAACGCGACGTCCTGGCCGATCCGCGCGTCCGCCCGGGCGCTCGGCATCCTCCGTCCAGGAGGTGGGCAGGTACAGCTCGCGGTCGATCAACGCGCGGCCCGCGACGGAGGCGTAGGCGAGGAACACCCCGAGCTGGCAGTTGTCGATCTTTCCGGTAGTGCCGGTGTACTGCCGCTGCACCCCGGCCGACCGCACGCCCTTCTTCACGGACCCGGTCTCGTCCACGACCAACACGCCGTCGTCCGCGGCGAGATGCTTCACCGCGAAGGACCGGGCCTCATCACGGACCGCGTCCGCGCCTCAGTCGGCCTGGTTCAGCAACCGCTGCATGCCGTCCGGACACCGCTCGCCGGCCAGCTCGGCCAGCTCGGCCAGCGTCCAGCCATTCTTCCGAGCCGAGCTCGTAGCGAACTCGCGGCCTTGCGGCCGGCTGGCCGCAAGAAGTGCTGACAGAGCTCGTAGGTCTGTGAAATAGCGACGGGCAGCGCTGGGGTCACATGTCTCGTCGAGTTGCTCGTATGCGGTCTTGCAGCCTCGACAGGGCTGGAGGAACCGGCTGGTCGGAGAGGGCGGCGGTATCCAGTCGGGCGCCGCAAAGGGTGAGCCGGTTGAGGGTTGCCTACTTCTTGGGGTTGCGGCATGGGGCCGGGTGGAGGCCGTTGAGCCTCATAAGCGGCAGCAGTTCGCAGCCGACGTTGTCCCTGACGCCCTCGGTATCAAATGCGGTCGCTTCCCCTCAAGTAGGCGCCCGGTCGACTCCGGTCAGGTTGTCTGACCCGGGTGCCATGCTGTGCCGTCATGTACATCGAACAGTTCTGGAATCTGATGGAGCAAGCTCGCGGCAGAGCCGGCGACTCTGCGGATGCCGACGACATCGCAAAGCAGGCCACCGTACTGCTGGCCGCCCATGAGCCCCAGGAGATCCTCGCGGCCCAGCAGGTCCTTTGGGATCTCATGGCCGCCTCCTATCAAGCACCCCTCTGGGCTGCCGCCTACCTCATCAACGGCGGATGCTCCGACGACGGCTTCGAGTACTTCCGCGGATGGCTGATCGCCCAGGGCCGCACGGTATTCGAGCAGGTCACAGCAGATGCCGACCGCCTCGCCGACATACCAGCTGTTCAGGCGGCAGCAGCCGAAGGAATCGATCTCGATGGCGAGCCATCCCTGAGCATCGCCTGGTACGCCTACGAGGCCGCAACCGGTACAGAACTACCCGGCGATGCCTACACCATCAACTACCCCGGCCTCGATCCCGCCTGGGACTTCGACTTCGACGACCACAAAGAGGTCGCCGCCCGACTGCCCCGGATCGCGGCGCTCTACCCAGAGTGATCGGCCAATCAGGCACCTGGTGCATCGCAGCCCGGCCACGATTCTGGAGGACGGCCCGAGCGATTCACGGACCATTCCTCGCTCGACATCGTCAAGGACCGTGGACTTCAGCGGTACGAAGACAACGGGATCGAGGTCGGCTTGCGGGCCGTCGAGAAGTACATCTCCATCGCGGGCGACTTCGGATCGGTGAGCGGCGAGTCCGCCTGGCGTCGGACGAGAACGAGTTCCACGTCGATGCCGCGCTGGACGGCTACGAAGGTGGCCGCCGAGTCTTCTCGCGGACCTGGAACGAGAGCGTTCCGAGAGGGAACTTCTGAGTCGCAGGATGCCGCCTCGGAGGCCGGCCGATTCCAGTCAGTTCACCCGATGGCCCGGCGTGATGCCGCGCCCGTCGGCCAAGGACAGCAGACGGAGGCCGTTGCACGCGGGGTGCTGTGCAGCCTCCGGGGCGAGCAGGTACCCGACGTGGTCGCCGCCGTCGAGCCGATTCTCGACGCGGCCGACGAACCAGGCGGGCGCCTCGTCCAGCACCGGCGCCCCTCCCGGGCCCGGGTGCCATGCGGTGCGGGCGAACTTGTCGGTGCTGTCACCGGTCTCGCCGCCGAAGAGGCGGGCCAGGTGGACCTGGTCATGGCGGAGCAGATGGACCGCGAGCCGATCAGCACGGGCGGCGACCCGGTACGTGCGGTTGGCGTTCGACAGCCACACCACGAACCGGGGCGGCCGGATCGAACACTGCGAACCGAAACCGACCAGGCAACCGGCCCGTTCGCCGGCCGCTTCGGCGGTCACGACATACAGCGGACAGTCGAGTACGTCGGTGAACGGATCCAGGTCGGTCACGGCTCTTGGCTCCTAGCTCATCTTTGTACGTGTACCGATGGCTTGATGCTGCCAGCACCGCGACCGCCCTCGAACGGGGTTCAGCGCCACTCGATCATAAGGATCGTGGCATCATCATTCAGTTTGTCGTTCTGGCGCTCTCGAATCGAGTGGATCAGCTGTCGGAGGGCTTCCGAAGCGGATTCGCCCGCAGCGGTGGCGCGGATGATGTGCGCCGTGAACCCTTCCAGGCCGAATTGGGGTCCGCCTGCCAATCGGGCTTCGGTCACACCGTCCGTGTAGAGGAGGACCCGGTCCCCGTGCTCCAAGGGAACCTCGTGTACTACTCGCGATGAAGGCACAAGACTTCCGGGTGTGCCCATCGGAGGTTCACCGGTTCGGTCCAGGGCATTTTCCAGTACCTGATGATCACGGATGAGCAGGGGAGGGGGATGGCCGCAGTTGATCCAGCTCAGAATTCCGCTGGACATGTCCAGTTGCAGAGCGATGCCGGTGCAGAACTGCTCCGGAAGCCATTCGGTGAGGGCGTCGTCGACGATTTTGACGAGTTCGCGTAGCCCGGCTCCCTTACGGCGGGCACTTCTGCAGCCGGCCATCGCCATTGCGGTGGTCATTCCTGACGCAAGATTGTGACCCATTGCGTCCAGGATCACCGCGTGTAGCGTCGATTCGGTCAGTGAGTGGTCGAAGGCGTCTCCGCCGAGCTCATAGGCCGGTTCAAGGACTGCGGTAGAGAGGGCCCGAGCCTCGCCGATCGTCCGGGGCGGTAGTAACGCCCTTACCATCTCCGCCGGTAGCGTCATTGCTTCGGTGCGTGCCTGTTGCACGAAGCGGTCACTGACTGCGCGCTTCGAAGTGATGGCCATCGCGAGAATGGACGCGAGCGATTTGCAGCGATTCAGTCGCGTGCTGTCCAGCGAATCCACGTGGATGCCGACGGCTCCCAGACGCTCCACCCCATCCACGAGTGGGAGCCAAACGATCAGAGTGCCAGTGTCGGTACTCTCCACTCGCAATGCCAGCGCCCGGAAAGCCCAGCCGGCCAAGGACGCATCCACGTCGATCTGCACCTCACCGGACAACGACGTCAGTCGTTGTTGCTGTAGGTCAACGAGATAGATGTCGACCTGGCGCAGGCCCATGAGGGCGGCGTACCGATTGACGAGGGACAGCACATCTGTCGGGGCTGTGGAGTGCACTTCTGCCAGGAAGTCGTGCCAAAGATGCTCACCGTCTCTGGCGGCAGATTCACTCAAGTGAGATCACCTCTCCGGCGGGCCTGCGTCAGTGAGGGATGCTCGGCGCAGAGCTATGGAGTAGGGAAACCAGCGTTTCCTTGCCGTCCCGTCGTTGGATCAGACAACCGCCGAAACAGCTGCGAGCGCCAGTCCGCGGCAGCATTCGGCTGAAGGTTCGGGCCGTCTGCCGGAAAGACCGCGTATGCGGGGCTGATTGTCGGGCAGCCGATGCACGTAGAAGTGTGTCCGGTGAGCTGAGGAGAACCGTCATGCTGCTACTGAAGTTGAATGCGTGATGTCGGTCAGCCATGTGTAATCAGGGGGCGTCCTGGTTTCAGCTCAGACTCGGTCCGCACTACTTCTGACGGGTTAGCATCCTCGGTCGTAGATCGCCCGCAGCCACGGTTCCCTGACGGCGGGCATCCGCGCGAGCGTGTACCGGAACGCCTCCCTGGACGGCTGGAAGGGGTACCACGGGTGCGGCGGCAGCGGGTCGTCCCGCTCCACGCCTGCTGGCAACCCTCCGACCACCGGCAGCCGGGTCCGGTGCGGCGGGAAGGCGAGCTCGGCCCAGAGCGCGGCATCCATAGGTACCGGCACCGCCCCAGCGCGCGGCTGCCACATGTCTCCAGTCTGCGGATGGACCGGCACCAGCACCAGGTCAGCGGTCGGCTCGCCAATCCCCGGTCCCGCCAGGTCCAGCCGCTTCGCGCCTTGCCCGGCGGGCAGCAGCGCGCCGAGTGCCCGGCCGAGGAGCTCCGCGACCAGTCCGGGCGCGACGTCGACCGGCGCGCCCCCGGCGGCCACCACCACCTGGGCGATGGCCACGCCCGCCGGGATGTCCCGGTACTCGCTCAGCCGGTGCCACATCGCGCCGGTGGCCAGCAGTTCCGCCCACTCCGTGATCGGCCGCTCCGGCGGGCCGGGCAGCCGCACTACTGCCTGCGGGAGGAGCCGGATGACCTGCCAGCACCCGCAGTCGTCCATCCTCGTTCCGACCGGCAGATCGCAGCCCAGGCAGGCAAGGTTCGGCCCGTCCCTCCCGTCGATCCCCATGCAGTAGCCCCCGGCCCGCTCGAGGATCAGCCTGGTGCCGCGCATGTCGCCGGGCGCGAGAAGGAGGGTGTCCGACGGTCCGTTGGACAGCGCGCCGAACGGTGCGAAGCGCCCTCGCTCAGCCGCCTCGCGCGCCCCGACCTCGTCCCACTGCCGCCACGGCGGCCCAAACGGTGCGGGGTCGACGGCGTAGGACCCGGCCTCCAGCAGTGGCGGGTGCAGCGTCTCCCAGTGGGTGTCGGCCAGGTGGATCGGCAACGCCACCTCCGACACCGCCCGTGTCAGGACCGCACTGCAGCCCGCACACCCGAACACCGCCAAGCTGTTCCCTCCCGCGGTCGAAGCCAAGCCCCCTGCATCCCACCAAGCAGGCGGACTGGGGAGCAAGGGGTTTTCAGGCGACGCCGCGTGACGCGGGGGCGAAGTGCGGGCCGTCAGGCTCCGTTGCTACTGAACTTGAATGTGAGATGTCGGCCTGATCGTGTCAGCTGGTCAGGGTCAGGGCGGTGCCTATGAGGCAGCCGTCGACGAGGTGTGGTCGGTATTGGGTCTGCTTGAGGCTGCGCTTCCCGGCGGTGGCGAGCTGGTCGAGGTTCGCGGCGGCGAGGTTGCCGATCGCCCGTTTGACCAGGGACCAGATGCCCTCCTGCGGGTTGAGGTCGGGTGCGTAGGACGGGAAATGGAAGACGGTCAGCCAGTCTTCGTTCGCAGCGATGAAGTCCTTCATCTGCGGCATGAGATGGGTGCGCAGGTTGTCCCAGACCAGGACGATGGGGCCTTTGAGCTGGTTGTGCGCCCGCACGATGAGGTCGCGGTAGTCCTGCCAGGTGAATCCCTTGGGTTCGCCCTTGCGGCCCCGGTGGACGCGAAAGCTGTAGATCAGCCTCGACCGGTCTCCGCGTCGGAAGCAGACCATTCCCGCCATCGAAACCCGTCCGGAACCCCTGCTCCGGACGCGGACGACCGGCGTCTGACCGATGCGGCCCCAGGACCTCGCGCGTGGCGGCCTCAGCGACTGGCTGGCCTCATCCTCACAGACGATCCAGGCCCCGCGGGCCGCCGCCGTACTTTTACCTGCGGCCACACCTCCCTCTTCCACAACTCCACAGCTTTGTCGTCACGTTCGATCGCCCGGCGGGCCGGCTGCTGCCACGACCAGCCATGGCGCTTCAGCAGCCGCCATGTCCCCTCCACGGTGTAGCCGACGTGGAACAACCGTCCGATCAGAGTCTTCACCCGGGCCAGTGTCCACCGCTGGTCAGCCCAGCCATGGGCGAGCGGGCCGCGCTCCAACTCCCGCTCCAGTCTGGCAATCTGGTCTGCCGAAAGCCTCGGACGCCCTGGCGATCCCTTCGACCGGACACCCCCTTCACCCCGCTCACGCCACTGACGGCGCCAGCGCTCCACAGACCGCTCGCTCACCCTCAGCGCGGCCGCGATCTCCCGGTTCTTCGCGCCGCTCTCGAAGCGACCGACCGCTTCCAGCCGGATCCGCTCTCTTGCAGCCCTCTTGGCATCGGTCAAGCCGCCACCCTGCGCGTATCTCACACCCTCACAGCTACCGACCCGACTCAGCCGATGTCAGGCGAACGGTCCGACATCACCCAATCAAGTTCAGTAGCGCATCCCGTGGTGTTGTGGGGTCTGGTCAGGGAATACGAGGCGCTGAATGTCCTGCATGGCGGAGGTGGAGGCGCGGAGGCGCGTAAGGGCATGGACGATCTGGTGTACGCGCTGTGTCTGTCGACGGAGACACCGGATGTCGATGCGGCCCTGACAACTGCCCGTTGCCAGCTGTCGGGACCACAGACCCAGTACGACTCCACACTGGGGCGTTGCAGGCCCGACCGGCCGTCGGCCTGATGCTCCGCGCGACGTGGGAGCCAGGGAACGTCAAGCTGCCACAGACGTACGTGACGGATGGCAGGCGCCAAGGCTGGTGAGAGCTCAGCGACGCGCACGCGCCCAGCAGTCGGCTCAAGCCTGCGCGATCGTTTCACCCGCTTCGGCGTAGAGCATCCCTCACCGCCGTAACTCGGTAGAAAGGAGCGTGGCCGCGATGGTCACCGTAACCCTCTCAGGATCTTCGAAGGAGGACGCAACAGCCAGGCGATCAGCCTGCCGTGTGGACAGCCGAAATCGAGCCGACGCAGCAGCGGGCGCGAACTGAGCCGACGACGCTGACTGCCCCAGTCACTGCCACTTTGCAGGGCGGCTATCTCGCTGTGGACCAGAGCTGCGAGGCCCTTGGCACCGCGTTCGTTGTGGAGGAGCACGGCACGGCGTCGGGGGATCAGGAGAAGGAAGTCGATCTCCGGCTCCAGACCAAGGCGCACCGGACCACGGAGTAAGGCGCAGGAGGACGGCCTTCACGAGAACTTTCGCCTGCTTCTGACACCCCTGAACGCCGCCCGCATACTGAGGAGAAGCGCGACAGGGTGCAGATCGGGTACACGATGATGATCGAGCAGGCCGCCGCGCGAGCTCGTTGGCCATGTGGTGTCGGCGCGGAGCATGCCGGCTTCGATTTCTCCGTCACCTCAGACCGCTGTTTCCCATGGCTGGACTCCCAGGGCCACGCCTCGTACGCCTGGAGCGTGCTCGGGGCTGCCGCGCAGGCCACCGATCGCATCCCGATGATGACGTAGGTGACCTGTCCTACCAGGCGGTATCACCCGGCAGTCGTCGCACAGAAGGCCGCCACGATGCAACTTCCGTCCCAGGGACGGTTCCGCCTCGGACTCAGCTCTGGGGAGAACCTCAACGAACATGTTGTGGGCCATCTGCTACGACACCGACCGCGCCGCGGCGATCGCCCGCGCCCACGACCAGTTCCGCTGGTTCGGCGGAGGCCGGCCCGCCAACTCGGAACTGCCAGGCCCGACAGCGTTCGCAGGCGCCACACAGTTCGTACGGCCTGAGGATGTTGCAGAGTCCATCCCCTGCGGTGAAGACGTCGAAGCAGTCGTCGAGGCGGTTCGACCCTACGTCGATGCCGGGTTCACCGAGGTCGCCCTCATCCAGATCGGCGGGCGCCGCCAGGAACCGTATCTGGAGCGGGCGGAGCAGAAGCTGCTGCTGGCCCTGCGGGAACTGTGAAGTGCCAGGACCGGATGTGTGGTGCCGGTCGTGATTGCGTGCCGCAGCGTCTCAAGGCCGACATCCCCGAAAGCGATGGCGCTGCTGAAGGCTCCGGACGGAAGTCTTCCGCCAGGCGGATTGTCGGAGTCCGGACTGCGGAGTGCACCCTGCCTGCCCGTCACTGCCCCGGGTGACAGCCGTGCGCACTGATGGCATCGCTCAAGATGCGTAGCTGGCTGGAGTGGCGAGACTGGCTTTATGGCAGAAGAACGTCGCACACGCGCCGGAAGATCCAAGACGGCGCCCGCTCACCGCGCAGGATCGACGCGGGGGCCGGAGGATGCGGCCAACGCTGCCTGCCAAAGCCTGGAGGGGCTGATCGGTCACCCCACGGAGGGGGTGTCCGCTGTCCGGCGTTCCGACGACGGCTGGTGTGTGGTGGTGGACGTTCTGGAAGTGCCACGGATTCCCGACACCACAAGCCTCCTCGCCTCGTACGAGGTGCAGCTAGATCGGGCCGGTGAACTCCTGGAATACCACAGGGTCCGGCGCTACCGACGTGGTGCAGCCGACGAGTGACCCGTTTTCGCTCCCCTGCTGGAAGGACACTCCATGCCCGCGACTACCTACTCCGACGAAGTGGTGGCCTGCCCGCCACGCGCCGGCACGTTGTACGACGTGTTGGAACTGATTCTTGACCGTGGCATGGTCATCGACGTGTTCATCCGGGTCTCGCTGGTCGGAATCGAGATTCTGAAGATTGACGCGCGCATCGTCGTCGCGAGTGTGGACACCTACCTGCGATTCGCCGAGGCATGCAACCGGCTCGACCTGGAGCGTGATTCCGGCAGCACCACCATCCCTGAGCTGCTCGGTGGCGGTGTGGCCAAGTCTGTCGGCAAGCGGAAGGTGCGAAAGGCCGCCGAGACGGTGGGCGACACCGTAAAGAAGGCGGTAGGCGGCGGCGAGAAGTCCGAGGACGACGACGAGGAAGAAGAGCACGAGCGGCCGAGGAAGCGGCGGGCCGCTTCGAGCAGCAGCGCGAGCCGACGACGACGCGTGGAGGCATGACGTGGCGGCCGAGGGTGTGTACGTCTACGCGATCCTGCGGGCAGGAACAGCTCTCCCCAAGGGAACCAGCGGCGTGGGATCGCCTCCCGCCGCTGTTCGGACGGCCAGGCAGGGCGTCCTCGACGCGGTTATCAGCGACGCGCCACCCCAGCTGCGCGCACGACGCCGCGACCTGCTGGCGCACCAGGAGCTTCTGATGCGCCTGACGGTCGAAGGACCGGTGCTGCCGATGCGGTTCGGAATGGTCGCGCCGGATGAGGAGACGGTTCTCGAACACTTGGCCGCGGCCGAATCCGAGCACTCCGCCACCCTCGACCAGCTTGCCGGCCGCATCGAGATCAACGTCAAGGCACTTCCGGCGCAGAACGCGCTGCCGGCCCTCGTTGCCGAGGAGAAGAACGTACGGCAGCTCCGCGATGCCGCACGGCGGCACCCAGGCTACGAGGCCAGTCTCCGGCTGGGCGAAGCCATCGCTGCCGCTCTCACCCGCAGGGCAGCCGTGGCAGGGCAGCGGATTCTGCGTGAGCTGACGCCCCGGGCCCGCGCGGTGGCTGCGGGCCCCCAGGTCTCGGGATGCGCGCTCAACATGTCCTTCCTCGTTGACCACGGCGACGCCGACAGCTTCCTCACCAGGGCACGGAACTTCGCCGAGGCCAATCGGGAGCATGTGGAACTCCGCCTCGCCGGTCCGCTGCCCTGCTACAGCTTCGTCTCGTCCGAGGCACGCCCTGTACCCGTAGGCGGGGAGTGAGATGGGACTGATCACAGGCTTGCTCACGTTCCCCATCGCGCCGGTCCGTGGCGTGATCTGGGTAGCGGAGAAGCTCAACGACGCCGCCGAGCGCGAGCTGCACGACCCCGCCGTTCTGCGTGCGCAGTTGGCAGTGCTCAACCAAGAACTTGAGGCCGGAGACATCACCCTGGAGGAGTTCGAACGGGAAGAGGAACGGTTGCTTGATCGGCTGCATGCCGCACGGGTCGGCCGGTCACAGATCGATCGAAGGTGACTTGCTCATGGAAGACCAGACCAAGGTGACCCTCGCGGTCGCAGTGGTGGGCGGCTATGTGCTCGGCCGGACCAAGAAGGGGCGGTTGGCTCTCACGGTCGCCACCTACCTGGCCGGCCGGCGATTCGGCCTGGAGCCCCGCCAGCTCGCCGCGGAAGGAATGCGCCGTCTCGGAGAGGTTCCCCAAATCGCGGAACTTCAGGACCAGCTTCGTGGCGAGGTCCTCGACGCCGGCCGCAAGGCCATGACCGCCGCCGCGAACCGCAGCATGAGCTCGCTGGCCGACGCGATCAGCGACCGCACGGCCCGTCTCATCGAACCTCCGCAGGATGAGGATGAGGATGAGGACGAGGACGAGGAGTACGAGGACGAAGAGGCGCCGGAGGAAGAAGGCGAAGAGGACGAGTACGAGGACGAAGAGGAATCCGCGGACGAGGGCGAACCGGGAGACGAGGAGGAGTACGAGGACGAGGACGAGTACGAGGACGAGGACGAGGAAGAACCTGAGGGGGAGTACGAGGACGAGGACGAGGAGCCGGTAGACGAGGAAGAAGAGAACGAGCCCGAGGAAGAGCCGGAGAAGAGTCCGCCGAGAAGGCGTGCCTCCGGGGCGAAGAAGACCGCGGCGAAGAAGTCCGCCCCGGCCAAGAAGACCGCGGCGAAGAAGTCCGCGGCCAAGAAGACCGCCCCGGCGAAGAAGTCCGCCCCGGCCAAGAAAGCCGCTGCCAAGAAGACGTCTCCGGCCAAGAAGACTGCGGCGAAGAAGTCTGCCCCGGCCAAGAAGACCGCAGGTAAGAAGACGTCTCCGGCCAAGAAGACTGCAGCGAAGAGGTCCGCCCCGGCCAAGAAGAGCGCAGCCAAGAAGACGTCTCCGGCCAAGAAGACCGCCGCCAAGAAGACGGCAGCAGGTAACTCGTCGTCAGCGAAGCGGGCTCCTTCCAAGCGCCCCAGTCGTCGGAGGTAGCGAGTCATGGCAAAGACGGAAAACGCAGAGCCTGAGGCGGAAGAGTCCGGAATGGACAAGCTCCGCGGTGAGTTGTCCAGCTTCCTCAGCGCGCAAGTGGAGAAACTCGCCGAGAAGGCGGGGGACAAGCTGACGAACGTTACGGGTCAGCTGACCGATGTCGCGGAGAACGGCGGCTCCCTGCCGGCCATCGGTTCCCGCGTCCTCAAGGGCGAATCGCCGGTCAAGGCATTCGTTTCCGAGAAGGCCAAGGGCGTCAAGGACAAGGTCGTTGACAAGGCCAAGGAAGCCTTCGGCGGAGGCAAGGGCAAGCGCAAGGCGAGCGGCGGCAAGGTCATGAACATCATCGAGGTGCTCGATGTGGGAGTGCCGCTGCGCACCGCTTACGACCACTGGACTCAGTACGACCAGTTCAGCAGTTTCGCCAAGGGCGTGCGGGACGTCTCGATGAGTGACGAGATGGCCAGCGACTGGAAGGTCAAGGTAGGGCCGTCCTCGCGCAGCTTCAAGGCGACAGTTCAGGAGCAGGTGCCCGACGAACGCATCGTCTGGACGTCCGAGGGCGCCAAGGGCACCACGCGGGGCGCCGTGAGCTTCCACGAACTGGCACCGTCTCTCACGCGCATCGTCCTGGTCATCGAGTACTACCCGGCCGGCTTCTTCGAGAAGACAGGCAACATCTGGCGTGCTCAAGGCCGGCGCGTGCGACTCGACTTCAAGCACTTCCAGCGGTATGTCACTCTCGCCGAGGAGGAACCGGACGGGTGGCGCGGGGAGATCCGCGACGGAGAAGTCGTGATGTCCCATGACGAGGCCATGGAAGAGGAAGAAGCAGAGGGCGAAGAAGGCTCGGAAGCAGAGGGCGACGCTGACGAGTACGAGGACGAGGACGAGGGCGAGGAGGAAGAAGAGGGCGAGGAGGAAGAAGAGGGCGAGGAGGAAGAAGAGGGCGAGGAGGAAGAAGAGGGCGAAGAGGAAGAAGAAGAGGGCGAAGAGGAAGAAGAGGGCGAGGAAGAAGAAGACGGCGAGGAAGAAGAGGACGAGGCGCCGCCCAGAAGGCGGGCAGCCCCCACGAAGCGGCGATCGCGGAAGGCTCGCAGTGACTGACCTCGATTTCAGACAGGACGCTTCCTACCCTGTGGCCGGGCCACAGACCACCAATCTCGCCGACATCCTTGAGCGCGTCCTCGACAAGGGCATCGTGATCGCTGGGGACATCAAGATCGACCTGCTCGACATCGAGCTGCTCACCATCCGCCTGCGACTTTTCGTAGCGTCCGTGGACACCGCGAAGAAAGCCGGTATCGACTGGTGGGAAAACGATCCGGCGCTCAGCTCTAATGCGGCACGGAACGCTCTGCAGGACGAGAATCGCGATCTGCGCCAACGCCTGGAGGCGCTCGAATCCAGGTCCGAAGAGACAGCTTCGTCCGAACGATGACCGAGGGAGAGCAGAGGCACATGACGGAGCGCGGTCCCGAGGCTTCGGATACGAACGCCATCTACGTATACGCGGTCTGCCGTGCGGAGGAGCGCTTGGACCTCGCTGGGGTCATCGGGGTCACTCAGGATGAACCAGTCCGTTCTCTTTCCTTCGGATCTCTCACCGCGATCGTGCAGACCGTTCGGTCGGCCGAGTTCACTGACGAGGCATGGCAGGAGCGACTGACTGACGAGACCGAACTCGAGCGGTACGCGCGTGCCCACCACGCGGTCGTGTCAGGGGTCGCCGCCCGCACCGCCACGGTCCCTTTGCCGCTGGCCACGCTGTACAACGGGGAGAACAGGGCCAAGCTCGCGCTGACCAACGAGTCGGAGCGCTTCCACACCGCACTGCGACGTATCGCGCATCATGCTGAATGGGGTGTGAAGGTGTACGCGCCCAACCCACAGAGCGGTGGGGGCGCCGCTTCGCCGGAGCAGCCGAGAGCAGAGGCCGGCCGGGCCCGTCCGGCCCCCGGAGCGGGGCGCGCCTATCTGGAGCGCAAACGAAGCCTGCAGGCGCAGCGCGAGCTGCGGCAGGAGGACTCCCTGCGCGTCGCCGAGGCCGTGGACGCGGATGTGAGCCGTATCGCCACAGCGTCCCGCCGACTCCGGCCGCACGGTCATGGTGTCGCCGGAGAGGGCAGGGTTCAGGTGCTCAACGCCACGTATCTGGTCGCCGAACACCGGACAGCGGAGTTGGACCTGCTGGCAAAGAGCTTGCGAGAGCGGACCGGTGCAGAAATCGAACTCTCGGGTCCGTGGGTCCCGTACTCCTTCGTGGGCGAGGTGTGAGGCGTGACGCACGACGTGGTTCCTTGGGACAGCCCGGGTGCCTTGAGCGGGCCCATCGGGGTGCCGCTGGTCGATCTCCTGGACCGGGTCCTGGGCACCGGAGTCGTCATCAGCGGCGACTTGGTGATCGCGATTGCCGACGTCCCTCTCGTACGGGTGTCGTTGCACGCCTTGCTGTCGTCCGTCAACGAACGCGTGCCTGCCCCCTGGGCGGACAGCGGGCCGCTGTGACGACCTCACGAGTCGACCTGGACTCGGAACAGATGGGGCGCGACCTCGTCACCCTGGTCCTCACTGTGGTCGAGCTGCTCCGTCAACTGATGGAACGGCAGGCCTTGCGCCGCATCAACCAGGGTGACCTCACCGACGACCAGACCGATGAGATCGGTACGACGCTCATGCTCCTCGACCAGCGAATGACGGAGCTCTGCGAACAGCACGGAGTACGTCCGGAAGATCTCAATCTGGACCTGGGGCCGCTGGGCAGTCTCCTGCCTCGAAACTGACGCGAGGACCCGGGAACAGCCGGCTGCTGTCGGCGATTCGCTGTCTGTATCCGCTCCCACCCACCCGAATGGCGGAGGACTGCCTTCCGGAGCAAAGTGGAACTGGGGGCACAGGCTGGCGGAAGGAATCCGCCGGGTCCGGTCCGCCCTCTCGCAGAACTACATGTGCGAGGAACTCATGGCGACAAACGACAGTAAGAGCGGAACTGCACTGGGAACGAGTGGCACAGAAGGCGGAACCCGTGGGACCACCGTCATTGCGGACACCGTGGTCTCGACGATCGCCGGAATAGCGGTGCGCGAGACCGACGGAATACATTCCGTCGGAGGGGGCGCCTCACGGGCTCTCGGGGCGGTCAAGGAAAAGGTGTCCCGCTCCAGCGACCCCGGCCGTGGGGTGAAGGTGGAGGTAGGTGAAAAGCAGACCGCCATCGATGTCGACATCGTGGTGGAGTACGGCATTCCTATCCTGGAGGCCGCGAAGAACATCCGCATCCACGTCACCGATGCGGTCGAGACCATGACCGGACTCGAAGTCGTCGAGATCAACATCAAGGTACTTGACGTCTACGTACCAGGATCTGACGACGAGGACACGGAAAGCTCTCCGCCGAAATCCCGCGTCCAGTGATGTGGTCTCACGCGCGGCGGCGGCTCACCGCCGTACATGACGTGATGTCGGGCATCCGCTGCAATCGCTGCCTCCTCGGGTAAAGCCACTACCTGGACAGTCAGCAATTCCCCTGTCGCCGGCCGGCACGACCGGCGGCCTCAAGCGGGGCGCAGTGGCCTCGGACGCGGAGCATCCCGCAAGCCAAAGGCTTTGCGCAAGAAGGGCACGTGCGGGGAAACCGGGATGGGCAGTCGGGTTCGTGGCACGCCCTGTAAGTCGACCGCGGAAATTACGTAAGTCGTCTCTCCTCTTCCGACGTCCAGGTAATGGCGTCGTGAAAGTGATTCCCGGGGAGGATTTGCACTATGCGCGCACTGACCTGGCAGGGTAAGAGGGACGTCCAGGTGAAAACCGTTCCGGATCCGCGGATCGAGGACCCGACGGACATCATCGTCAGGATCACGTCCACCGGCATCTGTGGGTCCGACCTGCACCTGTACGAGGTCCTCGGCCCCTATCTCGACCCGGGAGACGTCCTCGGCCACGAGCCCATGGGCATAGTGGAGGAGGTGGGTTCCCAGGTGACTTCGCTCGTACCCGGGGACCGGGTCGTCATCCCATTCAACATTTCGTGTGGGCGCTGCTACATGTGCGATCAGGGGCTGCAGTCCCAGTGCGAGACCACGCAGGTCCGCGAGCATGGCATGGGAGCCGCTCTCTTCGGCTATACCAAGCTCTACGGTCAGGTGCCCGGAGGGCAGGCGGAGCTGCTGCGAGTACCCTTCGGCGACAGCCTGCCGATCAAGGTCCCGCACGGGCCGCCGGACGACCGGTTCGTCTACCTGTCCGACGTACTGCCCACCTCGTGGCAGGGCGTGGAGTACGCGGCCATTCCGCCCGGGGGAACGGTGACGGTGCTGGGGCTCGGCCCGATCGGTGCTATGGCGGCGCGTATCGCCAGGCACAGGGGTGCGCGCCTGGTGGTGGGCGTCGACCTCGTCAGCGAACGTCTGTCCCGCGCGGCGGCAGACGGAGTCAAGTGCTTCGACCTGCGTCGGCACGGCAAGGATCTCGGAGATGCCATCCGCGATCTCACTGATGGGCGGGGCACCGACGCCGTGATCGACGCGGTCGGCATGGAGGCGCACGGGGCCCCTGTAGCGAAAGCCGCGCACGGGGCCGTGGGACTCCTGCCCGATGCCCTTGGGAAACGTCTCATGGAAACCGTGGGCCTGGACCGCTTGACCGCTTTCCGGACAGCGATCGACGTAGTGCGCAGGGGCGGCACGATCTCGGTGTCCGGTGTGTACGGCGGCGCGGCCGACCCCCTGCCGATGCTGACGCTGTTCGACAAGCAGATCCAACTCAGGATGGGACAGGCCAACGTCAAACACTGGGTGGACGACATCCTCCCGCTGCTCACCGACGAGGACCCTCTGGGCGTCGACGACTTCGCGACTCACCGGCTGCCGCTCGAAGACGGGGCGTACGCCTACAAGACCTTTCAGGACAAGCGGGACGGCATGATCAAAACACTGCTGGTTCCCTGAGCGCCCTCCGGGCCCACCAAGCGAAGCGGAACGCGAGTAGCGCGGCGGAGAGAAGGAGGCCGAGTCGATGCGTGGGGGGACGACGGGGGGCGAACTTCCGTAGCGGACCCTGGTTGGTGGATTGTGGCCGTCGGAGTCAGGGGAGAGGGGTGCCACCGGTGGCGTTGACGACCTCGGCGGTGATGTAGCTCGCCTGGGGCGAGGCGAGGAAGACGTAACAGGGAGCCATTTCCGCGGGCTGGGCGGGCCGGCCCAGGGGGGATTGCCTGCCGAACTCGGTTGTATCGGGCATCGTCGCGGGAATCAGCGGTGTCCAGACCGGGCCGGGTGCCACTGCGTTGACGCGGATGCCGTCCGGCGCGAGCATTTTCGCGAGTCCCTGGGTGAAGGTGACGATCGCGCCCTTGGTCATGGCGTAGTCCAGCAGATGCGGACTTGGCTTGTATGCCTGGACCGAAGCGGAGTTGATGATGCACCCGCCTTTGGGCATGAAGGGCAGGGCCATTTTGGACAGCCAGAACATGCCGTAGAGATTCGTGCGGACCACACGGTCGAACTGTTCTGTGGAGATGGCGCTGATTCCGTCGGGCTGAGACATCTGGTAGGCGGCGTTGTTGACGAGGATGTCGACGCGGCCGAATTCGGTGACCGCTCGTTCGACGAGTTCCCGGCATTGCTCTTCTTCACGGATGTCGCATGCGACCGCTACGGCTCGTCGCCCCGCATCCTCGATCAGCCGGACTGTTTCGCCGGCGTCTTCCTCCTCCGACTCCAGATGGGTGAACATCACATCGGCGCCCTCGCGTGCGTAAGCGAGCGCGACGGCCCGTCCGATGCCGGAGTCTCCACCCGTCACCAGGGCCTTGCGGTCGGTGAGAAGGCCGTGTCCCTGGTAGGACTCCTCACCGTGGTCCGGCGGCGGATCCATCGGTCCGGTCCAGCCAGGAACCGACTGCTCCTGCTGAGGAAAGTCAGGTTGGGGGTGCTTGGTAACGGGGTCGTGAGGGCGCTGTTCGTCGCTCGTCATCTTCCGCCTCCTGCTCAGGGAAAGGAGGACATACCTGTTCCCGAAACGGAGGGAGCGAATCCATGCTGTCCTCCCCGCGTAGGCCATCCGGGGAAGGCGGCGCAGTCACGCGCACGCGGGTGTTCGATCAACGATTGTGCCGCGGAGCCCATACAGCACCGCCGCATATTGCGGAGAGCTTCACCCGGTGTCGTGTACGCGGTGAGGCTTCCGGCAGGCGGCAAATTCCTCAGATGCTTGCGAGAGTGAATGAGTAGGCCCGCAGGGGCCGGGTGCGGGAGGGCCCGGTGCAGCCAGCCGATGACATCTGGAGGACCGATGGCCGTACGGCACCGATTGATCGAAAGTACCGTGGAGGATGTCTGGGCGGTTCTCACCGACGCCACGCGCTACGGCGACTGGGTGGTGGGGACGTCGAAGTCGCTGCCTGATGAGGGAGTGTGGCCGCAGGTCGGCTCCAGCATCACGTACACGATCCAGCTCGGACCATGGTCCGCGGCGGGAAGCACCGTCGTCCGGCGTTGCGAGGCCCCGGGGGTTCTGGAACTGGAGGTCGACAGCGGGCGGCTCGGCACCGCCCGGATCGCCCTGAAGGTTCGGCCCTGGGGCGAGAACGCCCTGGTGACCATTGATGAGCACCCCCTGCGCGGACCGGCCGGGAAACTCCACAACACGGCCGTCGACGCGCTGATCCAGCTGCGCCACCGCAGCATGCTCGCCCGACTTGCAGACACCGTCGAGAACGCCCCGCAGGGCGTGCACCAGGCGATCTGACGGCCGCCCTACCGCTGCCCTGAGGAGGACGGCAGGGCAGCTGGGCGGACTGGGACGGCGAATGCATGGAGGTATCGATGCCTGACGCGGTGGTTATCGGTGCGGGACCCAATGGCCTCGTTGCGGCGAATCTTCTTGCCGCTGCGGGATGGACGGTGGAGGTGCTGGAGGCGCAGCCTGAGCCTGGCGGTGCGGTCCGCAGCGATCGAGGCGTCCACCCGGACTACGTGAGCGACCTCTTCAGCGCTTTCTACCCACTGGCAGCCGCCTCTCCGGTCCTCGCAGGGCTGGATCTGCAGGATGAAGGGCTCAGCTGGAGTCGCGCCCCGCGGGTTCTGGCACACCCGCTGCCGGACGGCCGATGCGCGGTTCTCGAACGCGGAGCCGAGGACACAGCGGCGGGTCTGGAAGCGTTCGCGCCCGGCGACGGTGCCGCCTGGCTCGACCTGTACGGCACGTGGAATCGCCTGGGACCGGACATTCTGCGCGCCCTGTTCACCCCCTTTCCGCCAGTGCGTCCCGGTGTTCGCCTCGCGGTGAGGCTTCGGGCGGTCGGCGGCCTTCGCCTGGCGCGGATGTTGTTGCTGCCAGTCCGTCGTCTGGGGGAGGAGCAGTTCCGCGGCGAGGCAGCCAGGCTCCTGCTCGCAGGCAACGCGCTGCACGCGGACCTGGGCCCCGAAGCGGCGGGCAGCGGGGGCTTCGGGTGGCTGATGTCCATGCTCGGACAGACCTACGGCTTTCCGGCGCCGGTCGGGGGCGCCGGTGCGCTCACGGCGGCTTTGGTACGGCGGCTTGAGCGGCACGGTGGCGTGGTCCGGTGCGGGGAGCGTGTCAACGAGATCGTCGTACGCGGCGGACGCGCCGTTGGCGTACGTACCGCAGGGGGTGAGTCCGTTTCGGCGTCCCGTGCCGTGCTGGCCGACGTGTCCGCACCGGCGCTCTACGGCGAACTGGTCGACGCACAGTACCTTCCCGACCGGCTGCTGAGGGACCTGCGCGGGTTCCAGTGGGACTTCGCGACATTCAAGGTCGACTGGGCGCTGTCCGGCCCGGTGCCCTGGACCGCTGATGGGGCTGCGTCGGCGGGAACGGTCCACCTGGCCGACGGGGTCGACGGTCTCACGCGCTTCGCCGCTCAGATCGCGACGGGACGGGTGCCCGACCGCCCATTCCTCCTCTTCGGGCAGATGACCACGACCGACGCCACTCGCTCACCGGCCGGCACCGAATCGGCTTGGGCTTACACCCACGTGCCGCACCGGATCAAGGCGGACGCGGGCGAGGACAACGTGACGGGACGATGGGACCGGCGCGAACAGGAAGCCGTGGCCGACCGCATGGAGAGGGAAGTCGAACGCTGGGCCCCAGGATTCCGTTCCCGTATCGCCTCCCGCCGTCTCCTCGCACCGCCCGTCATCGAGTCCATGGACGCCAATCTGCACGGCGGCGCGATCAACGGTGGAACGGCAGCCGCCCACCAGCAACTGGTGTTCAGACCGACCCCGGGCACCGGGCGGCCCGAAACCCCGGTGAAGGGCCTCTACCTCGCCTCGGCCTCCGCACACCCCGGAGGCGGAGTCCACGGAGCCCCTGGTGCCAACGCCGCGCGTGCCGCGTTGTGCGGCAGGAGTGGTTCCCGCCTGCACGTGCCTGGCGTGTCGTGGGCGAACCGCGCAGAGCGGCGCACAGGATGACCGCCATCCCGGTACGCGACTTCCCGCCTCCGGTCGGAAATATTGCGCCGGCCTGGGTGTCAGGCCCGCGTTCGGCCGGCTGCCTCTGCTGCGCGACGGCCGCCCGTATCCCAGCATGCGATAGCAGTCAGAGGGCAGGAGGCCGGAGACCGTCGCCCGAGTGGCGGTAAACCACAGGCACGCCGAACCTGAATGAGGTGGGCACGCGCCTGGCGAGATGAGCGGAGATCTGAACCTGTCTGTCCCCACGCGGAGGCTTCGGATGACGACTGCTG